>WRFZ01000132.1 GCA_009778655.1 Candidatus Azobacteroides sp. | reverse complement strand
ATCACAATATCGGCTCGCTTTTTCTCGCGACCGAAAGTAACGTTATATTCCAATTCAATTCGATCAGCAGGATAACCATAATCATCAAGCAAAATTTTACATGATTTTTTGTGAAAATAATTAACGAATATCAATTTTTATTCGGATATTTGTAAAAAAAACCTGCTGATTATCATGAAAACAACTATTTTTCGTATTTTGCTTTTAGGAGCGATGTCGGTTTGGACTGTTAATGTCGCTTATACACAAATAAATGAAGCAATACCGATTCCTACTGTCGGAGAGAAGACTTTGCTCAATACCGGTTGGTATGCTCGACGAGCCAACGAAGTGAAAATAGACGGCAATCGCTTGAGCACTTCACCTTTTCATCCGGAAGGATGGATGAAAGCCCGAGTGCCGGGAACCGTGCTCGCCACGATGTTAGACAACCGGATGTTTCCGGATCCGGAATTTAGCTTGAATAACAATCTTATCCCGGACATTTATGACGCAGGGAAAGATTTTTATACTTTTTGGTTTATACGACCTTTCCGAATAGAATCCGTTCCGCAAGGACGGCAAGTGTGGCTCAATTTTCGGGGAATCAACTATAAGGCCGACATCTTCTTGAATGGCAAACGGGTGAATACATCCACTCACGAAGGTATGTTCCTGCGCAAAAGTTTCGATATTACGCCCTACATCAAAGAGGGCACAACCAATCTGTTGGCTGTTATCGTCTATCCGCCCGATTATCCCGGTAATCCCAATGGCGGACAGGGAGGCGATGGAATGATTGCCCGAAATGTTACGATGCAGTTTACGCCCGGATGGGATTGGATACAGCCGGTACGCGACCGCAACACCGGCATTTGGGACGAGGTGTCTGTTACCGTTACGGGAGCCGTCAAGATTCAATATCCTTATGTTGTAACCAAAGTTCCGGGCATTCGCCAACCAACCAGAAATCAGAAAGACGCTTATCTCAAGACAACAGTAGAAGTAGAAAATACCTCATCCGTAGAAAAAAAAGGAACGCTGGTGTGTGAAACTGCCGGTAACCGCTTGGCTGTGCCGCTTACGCTCGCCCCGAAAGAATCTCGCTTGGTGGATTTCAAAGAAATTACGATCAAGAATCCCCGTCTGTGGTGGCCTAACGGTATCGGCGAACAAGCTTTGCACCGGATGAAGATATATTTTGAAACAGGAGGCAGCATAAGCGATAGCCAAGAATTGCGCTATGGTATCCGTGAAATAACGAGTCTTAAAGATCCCGAAACCGGCGGGCGAAAATTCTATGTCAATGGTCAGCCTATCTTTATCACCGGCGGCAATTACATTGCGTCCGATTGGTTGCTCCGTCTTTCACCCGAGCGTTATCGTGCCGAAGTGCGTTTTCACGCCGAAATGAACTTGCGTATGATACGCGTTTGGGGAGGCGCTTTGTTGGAACGTCCCGAATTTTACGATGCTTGCGACGAATATGGTATTTTGGTATTTCAAGACCTCTGGGGCAGCGGTGATTGTAACGGAGCATGGCAGGACATAACGAAGGCGGAATCGCGAGAAAGGCGTTGGGAATATCCCGATAATCACGATCTTTTCCTCGCTTCTGTTGAAGATCAGGTGAAAATGATACGCAATCATCCCGGACTCTGTCTCTGGTGCGGCGCCAACGAATGGCCGCTTGCAAAGGATATAGACGAAAAACTGCGTGACGAACTCTTTCCGCGTCTCGATCCCAACCGACTCTTTATCTCATTTTCGACAGACACGCTTTTTACGCGTAATACAATCGGAGGAGTAGGCGACGGTCCTTACGGTATCCAAGAGCCGGAATGGTTTTTTACTTTCCGTTCCACCCCATTCAACCCCGAGTCCGGCTCTGTCGGTTCCCCCGAAGTGGAGAGCATGCGCGAGATGATGACGGAAGATGAACTGTCTCAATTCCCGCGCTCGGGACGAGGAAGAAGTTCCGCTGTCTGGCAGTATCATAAAGATCTCGGTTACGGTAACCACTTGGAACGCTACGGCGAAGTGACCGACATTGAGACTTATTGTAAATATGCTCAAGTCGTGAATTACGATCAATATCGCTCCTTTATGGAAGGATGGGCTTCCCGTATGTGGGAATGGTACACCGGTATCCTGATATGGAAAACCCAGAATCCTTGGACGGCGCTCCGCGGACAGATGTATGATTGGTTCTTGGATGTCAATGCTTCCCTGTATGGCGTCAAGCAGGGCTGTGAGTCGTTACATGCTCAATACAATCCGGTAAGCAAACAAGTAGAATTGGTCAATACAACTTTGAAAAACAGTAATCTTGCTGTCAAAGCGCAAATCTACAGCAGGCAAGGTGAGAAGCTGTGGGAAAAAGAAATTCCAGCCGCCATTGCTCTTAACAGTGTTATGCGCTTGTTTGATATACCGATTCCCGAAAAAACGGAAGGCGTTTATTTCCTTCGCCTGTCTCTGACAGAAAACGGCAAGGAAGTGTCGCGACATATTTATTGGCTGACTACGCATGAAAAAGATTATACGACGCTGACTCAACTGCCGACCTGTAAACCCGATGCCAAACTTACCCTCCGAAAGCAGGAAGGCGTATATAAAGGTATTGTGACTTTGAAAACTCAAGATCGGATATCGTTCTTTAATCGTATCAAAGTCTTTGATAGGAGTACAGGCAAACGTATTCTTCCCGTGCATTATTCGGATAATTACATCACCTTGATGCCCGGTGACAAACAGGAAATAGAGCTGGAATTTGCTTCATCCTTGCCTGCCGAACAGATAGAGATCGTTATTGACAGTTGGACGTCTGAAAGGATAAAGCTGTGAAAAAACAGCTAAAAACTCTATGGAAAATCCTGTGTGACCCGACCCGGCGCGGGATTTTCAAAGTCAAAATAATAATAATCGCAATGAATGGGATAGCGATTGAGCCGATGTGTTTACAGAACATCAATTGCGTTTTCTACTTGCATCCGAATTTGTATATCATTTACCGTATTTTTTATACGAGAAGTTGATTTTTCAAGTTCAGATTCTACAAATGAAGAAATAGTTTCTTTTTCTTCTTGATTACTCTTTTCAAGCAATGATTCTAAATACGTTTTAAATCCATGCGTATCTCGTTTCTCAAAATAAGTTTGCAGCTTTTTTAATTCTTTTGTTAAATCCATATTCATTAATTTTATGTCTTCTTTTTACAAAAAGACAGTTTTTTACTTGCTTGTTAATTCACTCTCAATTTTGTTTATTATACTGATTAAATCCAAATTTTCATTTATTTCTTTTTCATAACTTTTACCTGTGATTTCAGATAATCCGCGATAATATTCAATATTGCTTTTGGCTTCCATTCGAGCCATTATCAGGTTGGTTAAATAAATTTTTTCTTTTTCGGTCATAACATTATTATTAATTTGATACTGCAAATATAATAACCATTGGGTAATAACGAAAATATTTTATCAATTACTTTTATTAAATATCGTTAAATATTATTTGGACTGAGCCCTTCATTGAATGGAAAATGCTCCTTCTTGTCCCGAAAACGCCGTATTTTGTATATGAAAACATAGATTTTATAAAATTTATTAAAAAAAATTTGGATATTATTTTTTTAATTATTTCCTTTGTAGCGTAAAAATTGTTTAATCATATAAAATAAATTTGCCTATTGCCGAACATTACTCTTATATAATCTAAAAGTAAAAGTAATGACAAATCTGAAAATGCTGACCGACGAGGAGTTGGTCGTTGCTTATGCACAAGGCAATAATTCTGCTTTTGATATTCTGTTGAATAGTCACAGGGATACGGTTTATTCCTATATTTATTTTATTGTGAAAAATCGAGAGTTGGCGGAAGATATATTTCAAGAAACTTTTGTCAAGGCGATTATAACTATCAAACAAGGTCGTTATACCGAAAACGGAAAATTTCGCGCTTGGATCAGCCGAATTGCTCACAATTTGATTATAGATCATTACCGTCAGGAGAAAAACGAGCAAACCATTTCCAATGATGATTGTGAGATTGATTTATTCAATAATTCCAAATTGTCGGAGGGGACCGTCGAAGATGAGATGATAAAAAGTCAAATCTTGACGGACGTGAAAAGATTGGTGGATTATCTTCCGGATAACCAAAGAGAAGTATTATTATTACGTTATTATCAAGATTTAAGCTTCAAAGAAATTGCCGATATCACCGGAGTGAGTATTAATACCGCTTTGGGACGGATGCGCTATGCTATCCTTAATATGCGGCGTATGGCTGAAGAAAAAAACATGATTTTAACTTCCGGTTGATTTTTTCATGCGTTTACAATATTACCTCAAAGTGTACGTTTATATAGGTAGAATAAATATTAACAACTACTGCCTATGCAACACAAATATACACTTACCGAGATTGAACGGGTATTTGCACTTGAATCCGGTAAAAAGATGCCGGTAGTTTATCCCAAAGTTCAAACGCTGAATTTTATTAAACAATTTGCTTACGCTTACCATACGGAAAAAGAATTACCTTTGCCGTTGGCGGCGATTATATTAAACTGATAATTCATAATTTAATTCATAATTTATAATTCATAATTAACTTATGGTGCTTGCACCTTCGATATTATCGGTTGATTTTCTGCGATTGAGAGAGATAATAGAAATCATCAACCGAAGTGAAGCCGAATGGCTGCATCTGGATGTGATGGATGGAGTTTTCGTGCCGAATTTATCTTTCGGTTTTCCGGTTATAAAACATGTGGCAAAAGTAACGACAAAACCGATGGATGCGCATCTGATGATTGTTGAACCGCAGAAATTCATTACTCAATTCCGAGATTTAGGAGTAGAGGCTCTGACCGTTCATTACGAGGCTTGTACGCATTTGTACCGGGCCGTTATGAAAATTAAAGAAACAGGGATGAAGGCCGGCGTCGCTCTCAATCCGCATACGCCGGTAGAACTCTTGACCGACATTCTTGACGAATTGGATAAGGTATTAATTATGTCGGTCAATCCGGGATTCGGCGGACAAAAATTTATTCCCCGCGCAATTGATAAAGTATATCGGTTGAAGGAAATAATTAATCAAAGAAAATCACAGACCCTCATTCAAGTGGATGGAGGAATTAATCTCGAAACCGGGAAAAGAATGGCGGATGCCGGAGCCGACATATTAGTTGCCGGAACTTCCATATTCAGAGCAGAAAATCCGGATGAAATGATTCGACAAATGAAAGACGGATAGTAAAGGGCGGGGTATGCCCTGTCTTCGCAACAATATATTTCATGATCAAAACCTTACGACAAGCCGTTTTCTTGCGGCTGACTTTATTTTTTGCGTTTGGAATCGTCGTTCAAACACAAAAAAATCTTTTCCCTTATTGGATTTACTGCCTTGCGTTTTCATTCTTGATTTTATTTCTTGCTTTTTTCCCGAAAATTGCCTCGTCGTATCGCCTGCGTTGGTTGTTTGGAGTCGGATTATTTCTTCTGTGCGCTTCTTCGGCCGGAATTTTAACCCATACAAACCGGAAACAATCGGAATGGTCGGAGGAGGAAGGAATCCGAAGTTATCGGGTACAACTGATCGCCGAACCGGTGAGGAAGCCTCGAACATGGATGTGTAAAGTAAAGACAGGCGACAAAACCGTTCTTATTTATCTCCCGATTGATAGCGCTTCTTCCTCATTGTCTCCTTCGGATTGGCTGGCGATTGAAGCTCGTTTTGAAAAGGCCGAGCCGATCAATCTCCGGAGGCAAGGCATTGCAGCACGAGCATTTGTTTCGGAAAACCGGTGGGGAAAAATAGAAACGCCGCCGGGACAACACTTCAATTTGCGTTTCTATTCATTGAAATGCCGACGAATCGTATTAAACCGACTCAAAAAAATATTGCCTGATGAAAAATCATTTGCTGTTGCAGCGGCTATTTCATTCGGATATGTTGATGAATTGGATAAAGATATTCGGCAAGTCTTCGCCGCCACCGGAAGTTCTCACATCTTGTCCATTAGTGGATTGCATTTTGCTATTATCTATGGCGCTCTTTATTTTTTGTTCTCTTTTTTAGGAAACAACCGACGGGGACGAATGATTCGACAATTGATTATTTTACCTTTGCTATGGATTTTTGCTTTTTTCGTAGGCTTGGCTCCTTCCGTCATGCGAGCAGTGATCATGATTACGCTGTGGGGAATCGGAAACGCATTCTTCTTTCGGGCATTGACAATCAACACTGTAGGAGCTGCCGCCTTTTTTATGCTTTTGTATAATCCTTTTTATTTATTCGACGTCGGATTCCAACTGAGTTTTTCCGCCGTACTCGCTATTTTATTGATAAATCCTCATTTAATTTCCCTTTATCATTCACGGAATCCGATGATTAATTATATTTGGGAATTATCTTGTACTTCCACTTCGGCGCAATTGGGAACAGCTCCTTTGAGTTTGTATTATTTTCACCAATTTCCGTTGCTCTACTTAATTTCCAACATTTTTGCTATTCCTTTCACCGGTATTTTATTATTGTTGATACCGCTGTCGTTGCTTGTAAGCTTTTTCTGCGGAAATCAACCCGAATTATTGTTTCCTTTACAAAAATTGTTATCGGTCTTTATTAATGTATTAGGCGCTTTAGCGGAAATTCCTCACGGAGTCGTCAGCGATATTCAATTAACCGTAAAAGACGCCCTGAATCTGACTTTGGGGATTGTTTTTTCTTTCCTTTTCATAATAAAAAAGCGTATGATTTATCTCTGTTTACTATTTATACTTGTTGTATTGCAAGTATTGTATTATCTTTGTCCTCTTTGATGGTCAATAATTATGCAAATATGTTAAACAAAATTATCGCTGAAGAAAATATTCAAAAGGCAAAAAAACTGGTTAATAAATACGATAAAATTATCATTATTACTCATACTTCGCCGGATGGCGATGCTTTAGGTTCTTCGTTGGGACTTTATCATTTTTTGACGGAATACGGAAAACAAGTAAATGTAATTGTTCCGAACGAATTTCCCGAATTTTTGCGATGGATGCCGGGAATTGACGAGGTTATCATTGCGGAAGGAGACCTTCCTTTAGTATCAGAAACGGTGGATGCCGCTGAGTTAATTTTTTTCCTTGATTTCAATGTACTAAAAAGAATAGAACAATTGGAGCCTTTGGCGAAAAAATCCCGTGCAGCTAAAATACTTATAGACCACCATTTGGATCCGGAAATTTTCAGCGACGTCGTGATTTCGCATCCGGACATATCGTCAACCTCCGAATTGGTTTTCCGATTTATTTGCCGGATGGGATTATTTGACTACGTGGATAAATCCTGCGCCGAGTGTATTTATACCGGGATGATGATGGATACCGGCGCTTTTACTTATAATTCAAACAGTCCGGCGATTTATTATATCATCAGTGAATTGTTGGGAAAAGGGATTGATAAGGATGCCATTCATTCTCAAGTGTATTGTAAATGCAGCGAGCGTAAAATTCGGATGCAGGGATATGTTTTGTACAATAAAATGAAAATATTCCGCAACTATAAAACATCTTTGATTTCTTTATCATACGAGGAACATCAACAGTTCAAATCTCAAAAGGGCGATACGGAGGGATTTGTTAATATTCCCTTGTCTATCAATAATATTGTATTTTCTGCGTTTATTCGAGAAGAAAAAGAAGTTGTGCGGATTTCGCTTCGTTCGCGAGGCAATTTTCCGACGAATCAATTTGCCGGGGAAGTTTTTGGCGGCGGCGGTCATCTGAACGCTTCCGGCGGCGAGTTTTACGGAAAATTGGAAGATGCCTTACGGCTGTTTGAAGAAGCGTTGCCACGTTATAAGCATTTATTGATATAAATTAACGATTTATAAGAAAAGAGAGGATTTAATAACGAATATTTCAATTATCTTTGCATGAAAATTTGATTTTTATACTGACTTGAAAAATGAAAAAATGGATATTAAATATTGTATTGGTGGCTGTAGTTTGTTGTATTTCATTCTCTTGTAATCAAGGAAAGAGTTTGCAGGAACTTTTGCAAGAAGAAAGAAAAGCCATTGATAAGTTTATTACTATGAATGATTTGGTCATTTTGAAAGAATATCCCAAAGACGGCGTTTTCAAAGACAATGAATATTTTAGAACCGGCGAGGGACTGTTCTTACAGGTGGTTGATTCGGGAAACGGCATTAGAGTTCAATCAAGGAATGATGTATCTGTTCGTTATGACTACTATCAATCCGTTAAAAGCGCTGCGTCGGGAGATACAATAACATATCCTTTTCCGTATTCTTCCGCCGGTTATCAAACGGCTTTTCAACCGTATTCTTTTACGTTCGGTATCCCGCAGACCTATTCTTCAGCCTATTCTCCCGTATGTCAAGCGTGGATAATTCCGTTAGCGTATGTGGGAGAAGGAGCTGTCTTGAACTTGATTATTCCGTCTTCACTTGGCTCGTACAGAGATAACAGCGATATTACGCCCGCTTTTTATAAAAAATTATGTTACACACGTTTTAATTGACGGTTATGTCTTTAATTAAATCCATTTCAGGTATTCGAGGAACCATAGGCGGAAAATCCGGAGATGGTTTATCCCCTCTTGATATTGTGAAATTTACAGCGGCTTACGCTACATTCATTCGTTCCAAAAATCCCGATTCTCAAGCAATTGTTGTGGGACGGGATGCCCGGATTTCCGGTGAAATGGTTCGGCAATTGGTTGTCGGAACTTTAATCGGCATGGGATTTGATGTAACCGACATCGGATTAGCGACAACGCCGACTACCGAATTAGCGGTTACGATGGAAAAGGCCGCCGGCGGAATTATTTTGACTGCTTCACATAATCCTAAACAATGGAATGCCTTGAAGTTATTGAATGAAAAGGGTGAATTTCTGAATGCCGATGAAGGAAATGAAATCTTACGAATAGCGGAAGATGAGGCTTTCGTTTTTGCCGATGTGGAACAGTTGGGTAAAATACGAACCGATAATTCTTATACGCAAAAACATATTGATCATGTTTTGTCTTTGAAATTAGTGGATGTTGATGCCATCCGTAAAGCCGGATTCACGGTCGCTTTCGACGCCATTAATTCGGTAGGGGGAATTATTCTTCCCGAACTGCTCAAAGCATTGGGAGTTAAGCGGATTATCGGAATCAATGCCGAACCTACGGGAATTTTCGCACACAATCCCGAACCGCTTCCCGAGCATCTGACCGAAATTGCTGAGGTGGTGAAAGAAGAAAAGGCCGATGTCGGCTTTGTGGTGGATCCCGATGTGGATCGCTTGGCCATTATTACCGAGAAAGGAGAAATGTTCGGAGAAGAATATACTTTGGTTTCCGTTGCCGATTACGTTTTGCAACATACGCCCGGCAATACGGTTTCCAATCTCAGCTCGACTCGCGCTTTACGTGATATAACCGAAAAATACGGAAAGACTTACACCGCTTCGGCGGTAGGCGAGGTCAATGTAGTAGCCCAAATGAAAGCGACTCACGCCGTCATCGGAGGAGAAGGAAACGGCGGAGTTATTTATCCGGAATCGCATTACGGACGCGATGCCTTGGTCGGAATCGGCTTGTTTTTAACGCAGCTGGCAAAATCGAGTAAAACCGTAAGCGAACTTCGCACTCAATATCCCTCTTATTTCATGGCTAAACACCGTATGGAACTGACTCCGGATACCGATATTGACGGCTTATTGCAAGCAATCAAAACGAAATATGCCGACTATCCGATAAACGATATAGATGGCGTAAAAATTGATTTTCCGAATCAATGGGTTCATTTTCGACGATCCAATACCGAACCTATTATTCGGATTTATGCGGAAGCGCCTACAAAAGAGGAAGCGGAAGCGTTGGTTAAGATAATTATTTAACAATAAAATATAAATAAAATGGTAAGTTATAAAGAATTAGGTTTAGTAAACTCTCGTGCGATTTTCAAAAAAGCTTTCGAAGGAAAATATGCAATTCCCGCATTCAATTTCAATAACATGGAACAAATGCAAGCGATTATTCAAGCTTGTGTAGAAGAAAGTTCGCCGGTGATTTTACAGGTTTCGAGCGGCGCGCGTAAATACGCCAATCAAACGATTTTGCGTTACATCGCACAAGGCGCTGTAGAATATGCCAAAGAATTAGGAAAAAATATCCCGATTGTTCTTCATCTGGATCACGGAGATTCGCTTGAATTGTGCATCAGTTGTATCGAGTACGGTTTTTCGTCGGTAATGATTGACGGTTCGCATTTTCCCTACGAAAAAAATATAGAAGTGACCCGTAGCGTAGTTGAATATGCTCACAAACACGATGTCACCGTTGAAGGTGAATTAGGCGTTTTGGCTGGCATCGAAGACGATGTCAAAGCAGAACATCATACTTACACCCAACCGGAAGAAGTGGAAGACTTCGTATCTAAAACGGGTGTTGACTCTTTAGCGATTTCTATCGGGACTTCTCACGGCGCGAATAAGTTCAAACCGGAACAATGTACACGCAATGCAGAAGGAGTTTTAATTCCGCCTCCCTTGCGTTTCGACATCTTGGAAGCGGTGGAAAAACGGATTCCGGGATTTCCCATCGTATTACACGGAGCTTCTTCCGTTCCTCCTAAATATGTGGAAATTATCAATAATCACGGCGGTAAATTAAAAGACGCTATTGGCATTCCGGAAGAAGAATTGCGTCATGCAGCTCAATCGGCGGTATGCAAAATCAACATTGACTCCGACGGACGTTTAGCTATGACCGCTGCAATCCGGGAAACGCTCGACGCACATCCCGAATGGTTCGATCCGCGTCAGTATTTAGGACCGGCACGCGACTATCTGAAAGAACTCTACAAACACAAATTAGTTCATGTGTTGGGTTCTGCCGGGAAAGCGTAAAAAAGATGTGAAGAAAGCAATACAAATGGTGGATTTAACCACCCAATACCAACAAATTCAAAAAGAGATTGACCATGCTGTTCTGGGAGTTATCCGCTCCGGACAGTATATTAACGGCGAAGCGGTCGGAAAATTAGCGGCCGAATTAGCGGCTTATACCGGTGCAAAACAAGTTATTCCTTGCGGCAACGGTACCGATGCGCTTCGAATCGCAATGACGGCATTGGATTTACAACCGGGCGACGAGGTGATTGTTCCGGCTTTCACCTATGTCGCTGCCGTTGAAGCGGCAGCTTTACTCCGCTTAGCTCCGGTAGCGGTTGATGTACATCCGCGAACGTTTAATATTGACGTTAACCGAATTGAAGAAGCGATTTCTCCTAAAACGAAAGCCATAATTCCGGTGCATCTTTTTGGACAGACCGCCGATATGGAACCGTTGATGCGCATTGCCCGCCGTCACAATTTATTTGTCATCGAAGACAATGCGCAAAGCATCGGTTCGGTTTATACATTTTCCGACGGAACTCAAAAGCAAGCGGGAACAATCGGAGATATTGGCATTCTTTCTTTTTTCCCGACAAAAAATCTCGGATGCTACGGCGACGGCGGCGCTTTGATGACCAACGATGAACTCTTGGCTAAAAAGTTACAGATGACAACCGTTCACGGACAGTCGCAAAAATACGTTCATCAAATCATCGGATGCAATTCGCGATTAGATACGCTTCAAGCGGCTGTTTTGCAAGTGAAGCTGACGTATTTGGACGACTACATTCAATTTCGAAGGAAATTGGCAAACCGATATGATGAAGGATTAAAATTACGAAGCGACCGTTTTGAAACGCCTTATTGTATTCCCGAATCCGATCATGTCTATAATCAATATACATTGATAGTAAAAGAAAATCGCGACAATTTGCAGCTATATTTGAAAGAAAAAGGTATTCCGACTACGGTTTATTATCCTTTACCCTTGCATTTTCAACCGGCTTTCAAAAACAAGATGCGAATGGGCGGCGATTTAAGCGTGTCCGAAAAACTGTGTCGTTCGGTACTTTCTTTACCGATGCACACGGAAGCAGATGAAGAGCAGACACAATATATAATTGATCAATTGATTCGGTATGAATGACTATCAAGCGCATCCGACTGCCGTTATTGATGAAGGCGCAGTAATCGGGAAAGGGACAAAAATATGGCATTTTTCGCATATTATGTCCGGAGCGGTAATCGGCGAGAATTGTACGATCGGGCAAAACGTACTTGTTTCGTCTCATGCTGTTTTGGGAAATAACGTAAAAGTACAGAACAATGTATCGGTCTATACCGGCGTAGAATGCAAAGACGATGTGTTTTTAGGTCCGAGTTGCGTATTCACCAATGTGATTAATCCTCGAAGTTTTATTTCCCGGAAAGAAGAATTTCGTTCGACTTTGGTGAAAAAAGGAGCGACCATCGGGGCGAATGCTACCATTATTTGCGGCGTTACCATCGGCGAATACGCTATGATCGGGGCTGGTGCGGTCGTAACGAAAGATGTGCCCGATTATGCTTTGATTGCAGGAAATCCGGGCAAACAAATCGGCCGAGTTGATAAAGAAGGGAACACATTATTATCCCCCCATTAGCCAATCCAAAATATTGATATGCTTAATGCCTTTATACGATAAATCGGAATAATCCATACTGAGCAAGCATTTCGGATGATGGTCGTCAATCTTATCTAAAGATTGTATTTCCCGTTCAAATGTATTTTTGTCCAAAATACTTTGAGAAACTTGATAATACTCAAGGTTTTCATTTAAGGCTTGCGCTACGAAATCCACTTCGTAAGCGCCGATTTTACCTACGGATACTTTGTATCCGCGATGTAAAAGCTCGAGAAATACCACATTTTCCAGAATATGCCCCATGTCTCTGTCTTCACGGTTGAATAAAAAACGACGGAAAGCCAAATCGGCTATATAGTATTTATCGTTGGTTTTAAGTAATTCCTTACCTTTTCAAGATTGATGCTGATAATTTGTTTCGGCAACACGCCGGTTTTCAATAAATAGGTCTGATACAATTCAAACAGAGTGGATTTACCACAACGGCGAATGCCGATTATTACCTTGATTAGTTGTTCGGTATCTCTGTAACTTATTAGTTATTCAAGATATAAAGGTCTTTCTATCAACATAACTTTACAATTTATGTACTTTCATTTTTTGATTCTAATCTAAAAACCTTCCGTATTTCACCGATTTTTTGATTTCAATCTAAAAAAAGTTTATGCAGAGATAGGCGTTTCTATTTGAAACACAAAATAATTTGAGAATTAAGTACATGCACAAAATAATTGCAAATATATTCCGTTTAAAATATGTATTTTAGCTATACAATGAAAGTATGCTATGCACCTTTCATCCGGAATATAACATTACTTATGTATTTTCAAAAATAGGGAAAATGAAAATCTCGAAAATTTTTACGACAATTCTTTTAGTATCGGTTTCTCAGTCTTTTCTGTATGGACAAACGGTTGATTCAATTCCTAAAAAACGAACCGTCAAAGCAACCGAAATTATCGGGATCGCCCTACCGGTGGTTATGATTACCTATGGCTTTATTTCATTGGATAATGATAATGAAATACGACAAATAGACTATAATGTGAACAATTCGATTGAACGAAATAACCTAGTTTGGCATACAAATGTTGATAATTATGTGCAATATGTCCCGGCAGTTGCGGCTTATACGATGAAATTCTGTAAGGTGGAAAGTACTCATGGTTTATTGGATATGACCATTCTCTATGGATTAAGTAATCTGCTTTCCAGTGGCATTACACACGGTCTGAAAACATATATCAAGAGAGATCGGCCCAATACCGTTACTCGGTCTTTTCCGTCGGGACATGCGCAAACCGCCTTTGTAGCAGCTGAATTTCTTCATCAGGAATATAAAGATCAGTCGGTTTGGATCAGCGTCGGCGGCTACAGCGCCGCTACGTTTGTCGGGATTGCCCGCATTTATAAAAAGAAACATTGGGTAAGCGATGTTGTTGCAGGCGCCGGAATCGGCATCCTTTCGACCAAAGGGGTGTATTGGGTCTATCCGTATCTCAAGAAAGCCTTCGGGAAAAAAGACAAATCCTTCCAAACATTCATTTTTCCCGGATACAGCGACGGAAATTTGAATTTCTCCCTTTCAAAAACATTTTGAGTTCTTGGGCATTATATGACCGACTTTGCCGCTATTGATTTTGAGACTGCGAACTACTATCCTTCAAGCGTATGCAGTATAGGTGCAGTCATTGTTCGCAACGGAGAAATTTGCGAAGAAATCTATCGCTTAATTCGTCCCGAACCGGAATGGTATTCCCGACTGAATACCCGGATTCACGGATTAACCGCAGCCGATACTGCAAACGAAAAAGTTTTTCCGTATGTATGGGAAGAAATTGCACCTAAAATCGAAGATTTACCTTTGGTGGCGCATAACAGTCCTTTTGACGAAACTTGTTTACGTGCGGTACACCGCGTTTATCAAATGGATTATCCCGATTACACGTTTTATTGTACTTGTCGCGCCTCCCGACGCGTTTTTGGGAAAACGTTACCTAACCATCAACTTCAGACTGTGGCGGCGCACTGCGGATTTGAGTTAACGAATCATCATCATGCCCTTGCCGATGCCGAGGCGTGCGCCCGGATCGCTTTGAAAATTTTATAACCGATTTAATAGCGTATCATCTCAAAATTATATTATTTTTGCAAAAAAATTAAAGTTTTGAAATTTTCATCTCAAATCAAATTGTATAGAAAACTCCGTTACAGAAAAGGATACGGCGTTCATTCTCCCTTTACTTATAATCTGATTACCAAAGTTATAGAAGAAAAAACGCCTTACTATGTTTTTGAAGATATTGAAAATTTCAGAAAAGAATTGTTAAATGGTGCGAATGATATTAAAACGCTGACTGCGCAAGAAACGCAATCGAAGAATTACGGCGCATTGTTGTTTCGGTTAGTGAATTTTTTTAAATGTTGTACGGTTTTACAAATCGGGAGTTCTACCGGATTGATGAGCCTGTATTTAGCTTTGCCTTTACGGAAAAGTTGCAACTGTTATGCGTTGGAAGAACGAATCGGCTTGTCGGAAACCGTTCGGAATTTTGCGGAAAACCATTCGTTGACAAACCTGCATTCGGTGGAGGGCGCTTATGCGGAAAGTTTGCTCCGATTGAAATCTGAAATCGGTTTGTTTGATTTTATCTTTATCAATACAATGGGCGATTCCGAAAAAACACGCGAAGCGTTTCGTTTAGTCGAAACGTTTATCCATTCGGATACGGTAATGGTAATTGATAAGATTCAGCGAGACAAAGCGATGAAAAACTTTTGGCAAGAAATAAAAAACCGTCCGGATGTCCGATTGACAGTTGATTTACTGTCGTTAGGGCTTGTTTTTTTTAATCCGATATTACATAAACAAAACTATAAAAATTATTTTGACGATGGGGAAAAGCAAAATTTATACGAAAAAAGGCGACGAAGGTTTTACTTCCTTGGTCGGAGGAAAAAGAGTATCCAAAGCCAGCTCTCGCATTGACGCATACGGAACGATTGATGAATTAAATTCTTTCATTGCTTGTTTGCTTGAGGCAATCAATGAACGGGAAGACCAAGAATTTTTACTTCGGATTCAATCCCAATTATTTACTTTAGGAAGCTATTTGGCGTCCGAACCGGGAGTATTGAAATGCTTGATTTCCGAAGAAGAAATTGCGCAGATAGAAGCGGCTATTGACCGGATGGATGTTCTGGTTCCTCCTTTGAATCGGTTTATTTTACCCGGAGGATGTCCGGGAAGCGCTTGGGCAAATGTATGCCGAACGGTTTGCAGAAGAGCGGAACGGTGTATGGTTAAGATAAATAAGGCGGGAAGAGTGGACACAAAAGCCTTAAAATATATCAACCGATTATCGGATTACTTCTTTCTTCTATCGAGGAAACAAAATTTTATTTGTAATGTTGAAGAAATTATCTGGGAAAATCCTTGCAAATAAAATAAATCTTTATACTTTTGCGGAAAAATTGATAAAGGAAACTTGAAAAACTTTTGCTTAATTCGGGAAAAAATATGTATTGGACTTTAGAATTAGCTTCAAAATTGGAAGATGCGCCGTGGCCTGCAAGTAAAGATGAATTAATTGATTTCGCTTTACGTTCGGGCGCTCCTCAAGAGGTAATTGAAAATCTTCAAGATATGGAAGATGAGGGAGAAATTTACGAATGCATTGAGGACATTTGGCCGGATTATCCCACGAAAGAGGATTTCTTTTTTAACGAAGACGAATACTAGCGGAGAAAACGATTAAACGCTTCAAAAAGAGCTTGAAAATAAATCAGGGAGGCCGCGAAAAAGCAGCTTAATGGTATTTTACGGTATTTTGTTTCCGATATGTTTTTTTCACTGGCCATCCGCTGTCGTAACTGATAAAGACTGGTCATCAATATTTCCTGTTTTTTGAAAATAATTATTTTTAACCGTAAATTGATTTACGTTAAATATTTGGCAAAACGCTTTCTTTGTCGAAGATTAAAAGTACGAATAATAATATGAAAAGGGGGGTAAATTATATTTCAAACTCCTTTTTTAACGAATACAAATAATAAGCCTTTTGTTTTTGCGTTTTATTACTACAAATAAAGTGTCTATGAACAAGAGGGCCTGTTTGATCCTTGGATTCTGCTTATGGGGGAGCATTCTTTTTGCACAAAAGCAAAAGGTGAAGAATCAACCTTATGGTGATTATAAGTTATATCATTTCGGAATTACCGTAGGAATGAATTTTCAAGATATGCTGTTGACAAATTCCGGTTTTACCGACGATAACGGAGAAACATGGTATGCTACCATTCCCAATTATTCTCCCGGTTTTACCGTCGGGCTGATTGCCGACTTGTATTTGAATCCGTATATGAATCTTCGCTTTACGCCTTCGCTATCCTTCGGAGATAAAGCTTTCGAATTTGTCGAACAGGAGTCCGACGAGCGATTTAAGGCTTCTGTGCGCTCCAATTACTTGATGGCTCCGCTTGACTTGAAAATCCGTTCGATGCGTTTGAACAATTACCGTCCGTATGTTCTTGCAGGCGCCTATGCCGCGCTTGATTTAGGGGTAAAAAAAGGCGATCCGTTGCTTTTAAAGCCGATGAATTATGGAATTACAATCGGTCTGGGATGCGATTTTTATTTTCCGATTATTAAAGTTGCTCCCGAAATTCGGTTTTGTTTCGGATTAAATGATGTAATGGAAAAAAACCGTACCGATTTAACCGATTTAAGTTTAGCCAAATATCCAAACGCCATTACCAAGGGCGTATCCCGAATGGTTATCTTTACGTTCAATTTTGAATAAACAGCTGCATATAAAACAGCATCGCATATACGGCAAGAAGCAGGCTGTCGAAACGGTCTAAAAAGCCGCCGTGTCCGGGTAACGAACGCCCCGAATCTTTAACTTCTACCGACCGTTTTATCAACGATTCGAGTAAATCACCGTAAGTACTGAAAACAACAACTCCAATCGAAAGTGTAATCCAATGGTATAGTGCGATTTGCGGATTAAAATAAGCAAGAATGAAAGCGGCGACAATCGTAAATGCAAGTCCTCCGAAAAAGCCTTCCCACGATTTCTTGGGTGAAATGCGTTCCCAAAGCCGATGTTTCCCGAACCGAACGCCGATTAAATACGCGCCGGTATCATTCGCCCAGATAAACAACAACAAAGCTATTACCCAAAGCCATTGGTAAACCGGAGGATTTGTCCCGGAATCCGGAAAAGTAAGCAGATTCAAAACGGAGAAAGGCAGAGCAATATAAAATTGTCCGAATAAAATATAAGCCAAACGGGCCATCGGATTTTTTTGTTGGGCATACAATTCATAAATGAATGTCCCGATAACATAAAGTATGTACAAAGAAAAAATATACCTGCCCGTAATCCCCGATATATACAGAAAAGCGGTAAGAAAAAGCGCCGCGCCGCCTGCGCCGTGAATATACAAATTGATTTCTGTTCCTTTATAAATATTTGCCAAGCGATAAAATTCCCGCAAACAAAGAATGATAATTACCATAAACAAGGCAAGAAACGTATAGGAACTGTATATTACGCTGAAAGTGATAGTTCCCACATAAACAATCCCTGTCAATAAACGGATAATGAAATTTTTCATTCGTTATCGTTTGTTTGAACCGGGGGTGTATCATCGGGATTTGTTTCCGGCGTCGTCAGATAGGAATTATTGAGTAACTCTTGCTGAGCCAATATTTCCTGCGAACGGGAAAGCCACTTGCGTTTACCGAATATTCTTTCCAAATCATCCGAATAGATTACTTCTTTTTCCAACAGGACATCCGTCAACTCTTGGTGTTGTGCGCTATATTCCGTCAATATGGTTTTGGCGCGATTGTATTGTTCGCTGATAATTCGTTTTACTTCCTCGTCAATTAAATTAGCGGTATCATCGCTGTACGGTTTGGTAAATCCCCAATCCTGTCCGCTGGAATCGTAATAATTCAAATTCGGCAAACGGTCGCTCATTCCGTAATATACAACCATGGCATACGCTTGCT
>WRFZ01000131.1 GCA_009778655.1 Candidatus Azobacteroides sp. | reverse complement strand
TGGGCTGTCGAAAAAATGTCGAAATCAATGTACAACGTGGTTAATCCCGATGATATGGTAGAAAAATACGGCGCAGATACTTTGCGCTTGTACGAAATGTTTTTAGGCCCTTTGGAACAATCCAAACCTTGGGATACCAACGGCATTGACGGCGTTTCACGTTTCTTGCGTAAACTGTGGAACCTGTTCTTCCAAGGCGATGTATTTACGGTGTCGGACGAACAGCCTACCGCCGACGAACTGAAATCGCTCCATAAATTAATCAAGAAAATCGGTTGG
This sequence comes from Candidatus Azobacteroides sp., assembly GCA_009778655.1. Classification (GTDB taxonomy): domain Bacteria; phylum Bacteroidota; class Bacteroidia; order Bacteroidales; family Azobacteroidaceae; genus Azobacteroides. The sequence continues at coordinate 18,174 of WRFZ01000131.1, read as the reverse complement.
GATATCGAAAACTTTTCGTTCAACACTTCGGTAGCCGCTTTTATGATTTGCGTAAATGAATTGACGGCTTTGAAATGCAACAAGCGCGCCATATTAAGCGATTTGATTATCGTATTGGCTCCTTTTGCTCCTTTCATCACCGAAGAATTATGGCGCCGCTTAGGCAATCGGACGACTGTCTGCGACGCCCGTTTTCCCGATTACAACGAGGAGTATCTGAAAGAAAACACGGTAAAATATACGGTATCTTTTAATGGTAAAGCTCGTTTTACCCTTGATTTTGCAGCCGATACCTCTTCAACTGAAGTGGAACAAGCGGTGTTGGCAAACGAAAATTCCAAGAAATGGATGGAAGGGAAAATACCGAAGAAAGTAATCGTTGTCCCGAATAAAATCGTAAATATTGTACTTTAATTATAAATTATAAATTATGAATTATGAATTATGAATTATGAATTATGAAAAAATAATTTTCAACCCCAAAAAACAATTAACCATGGCCGAACATAATATATTAGGAAAAGACGGCGAAGCAGCCGCCGTTACTTATCTGAAAGAAAAAGGATATCGTATTTTGCATACGAATTGGCGTAAAGGAAGTTACGAATTGGATATTGTAGCGCAAACGGATGATGAGTTAGTGATTATTGAAGTAAAAACCCGTTCGGGAGGAAGTATTACGAATCCGGAAGATGCAATCACCAATCAAAAAATTAAACATATTATCGCCGCTACCGACTGCTATATCAAGTATTTTGATATTGATTTACCGGCGCGGTTCGACATTATTTCTATAGTGGGAAATCCTCCGAATTGTGAAATCGAACACATAGAAGATGCTTTTTATCCTCCCGTAACAGTCAGACGATGGTAAATTTCGGATTATCGGGAAAGAGGGTTGGAAATGAAAATTCATTCAATTTTCCTCAGCCAAACAAAATGATGGCCGTCAAATAATCGCTCAATCGCTTGCGAAGAATTTTCAAACTTTGAGTGATACGATATTCAACCGTTTTTACGGAAATTCCCAACTCTCCGGCTATTTTACGATTGGTTTTGCTTGTAAAACGGCTGCGATCAAACACTTCCCGATAACTCTCCGGGAGTTCGGCTATTGCTTCTTGTATCCGTTCCATCAAGTCATTGGCTAAATAAAAATCCGGGTTTTCAAATTTCTCTCTAAATTCTTCATACCAACGTGAATGCTTTCTTTGGCGACTGATTTCTTTTTCAATAACATTCAAGCATCGGTTGCGAACAACGATAAATAAATACGACTTCAAAGAATTAACATGCGCAAGAATTTCACGCTGCTCCCAAAGTATAATCATGATTTCTTGAACCAAATCTTCAGAATCTTCGTCCGATAAATAAAAAGAAGCATATTCGCACAACGGAGAATAGTACAAATGAAAGAGTTCTTTGTAGGCATCCTCCGATCCCCGGGAAAGTTGTTCGAGAAGATTACGCTCATCCATGTTATATACTCATTTTTAATCGCGTACTATATACAATACTCTATGCACAACCGATATGTCTTAAAAAACCATCTGCTTGAAATGATTTTTTTGATAATTCGGATAATTCTGATTTAAGATTCTTTCGCAAATGTAAGAAACCAATTCGAATTTAACAAATTATTATTGTTCTCTCAACAAAATTTTGTATCCTTGCAAATCCAACGTTATGGCTCATACCTCTTTAGCTTTATGATCGCAAAAAAATTACCGCATTCGGATGCGCGTTTGAATAATAATATTTTAACAATTTTAAATACTAAATTACGATTTTCTGCGTTATAATTACAAAGGATTACAGAATCAAAAATTTATATACCCCAATAGCATATCCGGATAATAGGATGGGATGGCGAGCGGTAACTGAAATTAATTTGAAAATAAACGGTGGTTTTTTACCGATATTTATATTTTTTTTACATTTGTTTGTGTTATTTTAAAAAAATAGTTTATCTTTGCGGTTAATTTATCTTTATGATTTGATTATTATAAGTAAACATACTCGAGATGACATTGCAATATTGAAATTATTGTCGGTTTTAAACCACCGTTTATTTTGATAATAAATTCATAAATAAGTGAGAATTAAGGATATATGTTTAACTTGCTAAATTTTATGCCTATGTGAAACAATTTAAATGGTAATCTGAAATAATACCTATGGTAAAACAAAATTTATTCACAAACAAAAATCGAACCCGGAGATAGCGGGAGGACATGTTATCTGTTCCGGCTTCGAAAATCCAAAAGAGCAATCAATAGGAGACGCTCAAAAATCTGATTCACTAATTCAATATTTATTAACAAAGTACAAATTAAAAAAGTATGAGAAAATCATTTTATCTACCAATTTTGACGAGATCGAAAGGTCTTGCCGGGGTAAAAAAAGTGCCGCTATTTATGAAAATCACATTTTTTCTGTTATTTTTCGGAATAATTTTTGCCGGTTCTTCATACGCTACGGAAACAACCGAGACAATGAACCCGGCTCAGGACAAAACAATCACCGGTACGGTTACGGATGAATCCGGAGACCCGTTAATCGGAGTCAGTGTCGTGGAAGTCGGAACTTCTAACGGAACGGCAACCGACGTTAACGGGCGTTACAGTCTCAGGGTATCGCAAACCGGCAGCTTACGGTTCATCTATTTAAGCTATGTAACACAAGAACAAAAGATTGATTCAAGGAATGTAATCAATGTAATTCTGAAAGAAGAAAGTCAGAAACTGGACGAAGTCGTAGTAGTCGGTTACGGAGTTCAACGCAAGTCGGATGTAACCGGATCCATCAGTGTAGCTTCGGGTGCAGATATATTGGCCACTCCGTCTTTCAATGCCTTAGAGGGACTTCGCGGTAAGGCCGCCGGAGTAAATATATTTGTTAATACCGGTAATCCCTTGGGAGTAGATGAAACCGGCCCGCGCGTCATTATTCGCGGTATCAATTCCATTTCCACCAATACAGATCCGCTCTATGTAGTGGACGGAGTGCAAATGAATGAACTCCAATACATTAATCCCAATAATATAGAACGGATGGAAGTATTAAAAGATGCCTCCGCTACTGCAATTTACGGAGCTCGCGGCGCCAATGGCGTTATCTTGATAACTACCAAAAGAGGACAGGAAGGAGAAGGGGTTACCGTTTCGTATGACGGCTGGATAAAAGTGCGCACATTAGCGAAAAAAGTTGATCTGTTGAATGCCTCGGAATTTATGCAAGTGGAAGAAACCGGTTTTTCCAACATAGGAAAATATGACCCGAACAGTCCTTATATCGGATTAAAACCCAATCGTTCGGATCCGATGTTGTTTGACGGCAACGGGAATCCGTTGTATGATACCGACTGGCAGGACGAAGCAACACGCACGTCGTTTTCTCAGAATCATCAACTCAGTATCCAACAAAAAAATAAAATATCTTCTGTCGGGGCATTTTTCAATTACAGCGATGAAGAAGGAATTATGTTGAACAACTATGCCAAACGATTGAATGCCAAAATGGTTTACGACGCTAATGCAAAAAAATGGTTAACGACAAATATGAATATAGAAATCAACCATATGTGGGGTAACGGTATTGACGATTCCGGAGGCGGACAGGTTGCTCGCCGAACGATTTGGGAAATGCCGCCGATTTTGCCGGTTAAGTTCCCGGACGGCACTTGGGCTAATTCTCAATTTACCGGAAACCTGCTGAATTACGGTTTGGAAGCTATGGCTAACCCGGTACATGAGTTAACTACCCGTAAGCGGAATCGTTTCCGTTCCAAAATATTCGGAAATTTAGCGCTGATTTTCCACTTGGCAGAGGGTCTGGATTTACGTACACAAGCCGGGATAGACGCGAATATTCGCAGTAACAAAAATTACGATCCGAACGATTTGATTAATATTTCAGCACCGAACGGCCGGGCCAGCCAATATAAAGGCGAACGGATGTATTGGCAGGAAGAAACTTATTTAAGCTATAATCGCCTGTTTAACAACATCCACCGAATCAACGCCACTTTGGGTATGAGTTGGTCGCAATATACCGAATCGTGGGATAATACGAACGATATTACCGGATTCAGCACAAATTTCTTTGGTTATGATAACTTAGGCGCAGGCACTACCCCTTCGGCGCCGACTTCCGGTTGGAGTCGGTGGGCGATGAACTCTTACTTCGGACGGGTCAGTTACGGATTGAAAGACCGGTATTTACTGACAGCGACTTTACGTGTTGACGGTTCTTCCCGGTTCGGTAAAAACAATCAATACGGAACATTTCCATCAGCCGGATTGGGTTGGATATTAAGCAATGAGCCTTTTATGAAAGGAAAGGCTACTTGGATAGATAATTTGAAGTTGCATACCAGTTACGGGCGTACCGGTAATTCGGAAATTGATCCCTATACTTCCTTGGCAACCCTATCGTCAGGTACAATACTCCTTAACGGAACTCGGGTACCGGCCAATCAGTTGTCTCAAATGCCGAATCCCAACTTGAAGTGGGAAAAAACCGACCAGTTTGATATCGGGATTAATCTGAATTTATTTAAAAATCGGTTGAACGTTGATTTCGATTATTACTATAAAAAGACTTCGGATTTATTATTGAGTCGTCCGCTTCCTTTTACGACCGGATTTTCAAGCGTAATGGATAATATCGGACGCGTGGATAATCAAGGAATTGATTTGCTTGTCAACACGCTTAATGTAAAATCGAAAACGTTCAGTTGGGAAAGCACGATCAATTTGAATTACAATAAAAACGAAATTAAAAAACTGGGTGAAAACAATGAAGATATTATTACCGATCCCGGTTTTGTCGGAGGCAATGTAATTCTGAGAGTAGGAGAACCTTTAGGCAGTTTTTACGGTTACCGCAGATTGGGAACTTGGGGTACCGATGAAGCGGCCGAAGCGGCTAAAGTCGGCGCTATCCCGGGAGAAGCCAGACGTTCCGACGATCGTGAAATTATCGGTAACGGACTTCCCAAAGTAACCGGAAGTTTTATTAATAAGTTCTATTATAAGAATTTCGATTTGACTGTGGACTTGCAGTTTGTCGCGGGAGTGGATAGTTGGCAATTGTTTTTACATTCCACGGAAGACCGCACGGGGATTGCCAATTCGCTGAAAAGCGCTTTGACCGAGGCATGGACTCCGGAGAATCAACATACTATGGTGCAACAAATCCGGCAACAAAATTACTCGGGACAAAACACTAATGCAGATTCGCATTGGGTAGCCGACGGATCTTATTTGCGAGGTAACTTAATCCAATTGGGTTACACCATAGATCATAAACTGTTGACAAAATGGAATCTGAAAAGGCTTCATGTGAATTTGAGCGTAAGCAATGTATTCTTGATTCATTCGAAAGATTTTAAGGGATATGATCCGGAAGGGACTTCCAGTACGGCTCGTTTTGGACAGAATATTTTCTTCTTTGAATATCCTCGAAGCCGGGATTATTCCTTGGGATTAAATCTCAGTTTCTGATTTGCTAATTTTAACATAGAAAAAGAATATAAATATGAAAAAGATATTATTTTTAATCGGAATAATAAGTATATGGGGATTTAACTCCTGTAGCGATTTCTTAGAGGAGAATCCGAGGAGCCAACAGGCTACTAAGTCTAATTTCAGTTCGGCAGCCGACGGTTATGCAGCGGTAAATATCCTGTATCACAGCGATCATGGATTTCCTAATTTGTTCAATGCTGGGAGCGCTTATGTCGGTCCAAACATCATGTATGGCGGATACTTATCGGGATTATTTGACAATCAATACAAAGGACAAGAAATTTTTGTTCAGTACTGCCAGAATCTGCAAGTAGATGCCAATGTGAGTAACAGTCAGTTGCAGGGTATATGGGAACCCATCTACCGAGCCATTGTCCGGGAAGCTAATTATGCCATCAAATATCTGCCCGATTGTCCCGGTTTAAGTGACGCCGAAAAGAATCAACTGATTGCGGAAGCTAAATTTTTCCGTGCATTGAGTTATTTCTATCTGGTAAAGATGTTCGGACCTGTACCTCTGATCGAAGAACCTTACGAATCATTGGATAATCTGTATGTGCCTCGTTCGACTGAAGTTCACATTTACGAATTTATTGTAAAAGATTTGGAAGATGCGCTTGCAAACGGTGGTTTGAAAGATTCGCCGATGCCGAAAAACGGATTTCGAATTTCCAAAGGCAGCGTTTCCGCGTTGCTGGCGGATGTCTATCTCAATATGGCCGGTTATCCGGTGAATGATGCTTCCAAGTATGCCGAAGCCGCTCGGGTAGCTAGAACACTGATTAACAATCCGAATTACCAACTGATTCAAAATTTGGATAAAGGCGATAACAGCGCTTATAATATTCTGCGTACTTCAGATTCGGAAGACGAATACCTTTATACGATTGAATACGATGCCACCATTGCAAACGGAGGTTGGAGGCCGATTTACTGCTTCCCGACCGAAGCTGCGACTTGGGGAGAATTTACGTATAATATTTCTTGTTTGGTATATAATCCGGCCGCCGTACTTCATGCCGCTTACGATATTCCGAACGACTTACGTCATCAAGAACATCAGTACTTCCATAGCAAATATACGCAAACGAAAGGCCCGACTGCGGGTACGGTACATGATTTGGGAGGCTGGTGTCCGTATTTCTGGTATGAAGAAGACGCTTTATTGAATACCAATCGTTCACAAAAAGATCAAGTGCATTATCGTCTGACCGAAATGTATTTGATTGCCGCCGAAGCGATAGCTCAAACTTCCGGAGTAACGGATGAAGCCGCCGGATATTTAGCTGAAATTGAAGCGCGTGCATCCTTGAATAAGACGGAAGATCAGATTAAATCGGAACTGCTGAGTTTGTCGAAAGACAATTTCATCCGGGAAGTCTGGAGAGAAAAGATACGTGAATTTATCTTTGAAAACAAAATCTGGAACGACATCACGCGAACCCGCATGTATCCGGCTTTAGTCGGAGGACAATTTACGTTCGTAAACGTGATAGGAGCGCAAAATCCATGGGGTAAAACCTTTGCCGAAAAAGATTTGCTGTTCCCTATTTGTTCGCAGGAAATGCAACGTAATCCGCGACTGTCCGAACCGCCGATTTAATTCGGCGGCTTTCAAATCGAGAGGCTGTGCTGAAGTAATTTAGCACAGCCTCTTTTTTATTATTCACGGCAATCGTTAGTTAAGCTGATAACAACAAAAAACCCTTCACCGGTTAAGATGAAGGGTTGTCATTTTATTGAGCCGGATTCTGATCGGCTTCCGTAATATACTGATTATATAGCAATTCATTACGCGGAATTTGGAGCGTCATGTCAGGCTGCACGGGTCGGACAATCCGGGAACTGTGATTCTCGCTGTCCATCCGATCAACACCAATATTCCAACGCTTATTGTTAATAAGTTCGAAACCTTCGCCCCAAAGTTCAATGCGAGTCTGAAGCTGTACCATCTCCAATGTGCTCAACCCGGCCATAGAAGTATAGGTATCACACGTAAGAGCCATTTCTCCGGCTTTTGTACGGGCAGCCAGTAGCGTATTCAGCGCAGTTCTGGCGGCTGCATCCTCATTTTTTCTCGCATGGGCTTCGGCGTTCATCAGAAGCGCTTCCGAAGTACGAAGGAAAATCTCGCCCTGCACATAATTGGGTTGTCCCGTGTGGGCCGGGGCTGCAAACTTCATATTGGTGTATTTGGGCAGTGTTATCGGGACATCATCACCGGCATAAGTATGCTCCATAGGATCAGCAAGAAAATTCGTTTTACGATAATCGCTCTCATGAATTTTATCATACAAACGATTATCTATCGCACTCCGAGACCCTTGAGAACCGCCGTAACCGCCGTCACTCAAAACATTCATCCACCCGTGGAAAGAAGACGTTCCGCCGATAGTCTGGTCATAATCAAATCCGTATATAATTTCATCCACATCCATCCATCCGAAACCTTTGGTAGTATAGTCCGTTTCATTCATCAAGGTAGGATAAGTAGCAATAATGGCATCTGTCGCAGCGATTACCTTATCCCAATCTCCTGTAGTGAGGGCAGCGCGAGCCAAAATCATATTGGCCACCGTTGCATCCATATCACTCAAGCTTGCCCGCGGGTTACGTCCACCTTCATTAAAAAGATTCACCGCTTCGGAGGCATCGGCAATAATCTGATCCCATACATCCTTGGACGGTGCACGTCCGGCAGCAGGAACATTGGGTTCCAAATACAACGGAACGCCCGGCTTATCACTTCCTCCATGGAGATAATCATCCTGGTAGAACCACATCAAGTAGCTGTATCCCCATGCCCTCAATGTCAAACCGATTGCCCTGTATGTTTTAAGCGTATTTTGAACGTCGGGATTCGTTATCGTTTCGATATCGGGAATAACGGATAAAAACTGATTTGCTTTGTACACAAACGCATACATACATGTCCACCATTCTGCCGGTAATTCATCTCTTTCTGTACGATAGTTCTCCATCCTGTAGTCATTGGCTAACCAACTTGTCTCACTCGGATTGAGATGAACCTTATCGTTACCTATGAAGTCTATACCAACCAAAAAGACTCTCATGTCGCGACACCAAACAGTTGTGCTATATTGAGTTTTGGGGAATATTTCCACAGAACCGGCCATCGGTCCTAATACCACTTCGGGATTTGATCTGCTCAAGTCAATAATCTGCTTTTCCGTTATTTCTTGGAGAGGATCACTATATAGATCACCGGCGCATGAACTTAAAAATCCCAACGCCGTAATCAAGGCTGTAAATAAAATATATTTTTTCATATTTCAAACGTTTTATGATAATTAAAATGAAAAGTTGAAGCCTAACGACAGATAACGCGCCTGCGGATAAGAAAATGCGTTCACATCCGAGCCGTCGCTCAGTGTATAACGAGGGTCGAGTCCCTTTTTAGCGCTTAACAGGAAAGCATTGTCAACAGCCGCATAAATACGGATTCCGTTCATCTGCCACCGATTCATCAATGCTTTCGAGAAGTTGTAGCCGAGTGTAACGCTTTTAAGATTAAAATAGGAAGCATCGAACCATGACATCACTCCCGTCGCATTCGTAGTACCTCCGTTAAAGCGCATCGGAAGACGACCATTTGGATTTTCGGGCGACCATGCATCCAAATTGTCCTTGTGGACGCCGCGTGACAAACTCATTCCGGTCAAAGCGGCATAATCGGCAGAATAGTATTTACCGCCGATCTGATAGGCGCAAATAATGCTCAAATCCCAGTTTTTATAATTTAAAGAGGTATTGAACCCTCCGGTAGCTTTCGGGTTGGCTGATCCCCGTTCAAAATAGCTCGGATCATCCCATGTACCGGGGTCCAAATTGTCGGTGGTCACTATATCACCGACTTTATGATCCGACCAACGGCCGCTTTCAATATCGGCGTCCGTCAACTCCTTGTAAAGAAGACCTAAACCGGTATCGGGATCTATACCGGCATATTTATAGGTATAGAGGTTATACCAGTCTTTACCTACTGCGCGTAAAAAATTGCCTTGCACAAAGCCTCCGCCATACGCCTCCATACCCACGCCCGGAGGCATTGAGAGCAGTTTGTTCCGTAGGAAAGCAATATTCGCTTCGAAATTCCACCTTACATTCTCCGTATTGATAATGGCTACACCCAACTCGATTTCAATGCCGTAGTTACGCAGTGATCCGATATTTTCCCAGCGACTGCTCACACCGGTCGAGGGAGAAAGCGGACGGTTCCATATCATATTGTCGGTTATGCGGTTGAAATAGTCAACGGTTCCATAGAAACGCTTCCACAAGCGGAAATCAATACCCACGTCAAACTGTTTATTCGTTTCCCATGTCAGATCTTGATTTGCCGGCGCTCCTTGACTGACGCCCATTATAGGTGCAGTTACCGACCCCGCATTTGAAATGCTCCAGGTCGTCATCGTAGGCGACACGCTGTTGATATTGGCATTCCCCATTGTTCCATAGCTGGCACGCAGTTTCAGATCGTTAATCACAGGAACGGCTTCAATAAAAGATTCTTGAGAGATGCGCCATGCGCCTCCTACCGACCAGAACGTACCCCATTTGTTTTTATCGAATTTGGTAGTCCCGTCGCGACGCAAACTGGCGGATAAAAGATAGCGTTCATCGAAGCTGTAGTTGACACGTGAAAAATAGCCCTCGGTGGCATCACGCGTAGCAATCGAACCGGCATCGGTATAAGTGGTAGCATTGTCCGCTGATTGGAAATACGGGATGAGCATCATCCTCCACGATCCGGTCGTACTTTCGGTTTGCAACCACCAGTATTCGTGCCCAACCATCACATCCACTTTGTTCTTGTCGAAGGATTTGTTCCATGTCACCAATTGCTGGGTAGTAATAGCCATGTTTACGCCATGACCGTACTGAATATTTCCTTGATCATCCCGGGCGTCGGAACCGCTCACATTATTTCCGTAATTCACCAATTTTGTGTACTGGTTATTCATGGATAAATTGACCGTAGCTTTAAAATCGCGGAGGAATGTTGCCGTAGCCTCTCCGCGAATACCCAAATCATCACTACCTTGGAAACGGCGGTCTTTGAGAACATAAATAGCCGGACTGTAACCGGAGAAATTAGCCCGTCTGGTTGCGCCGACTTGTGATTCGGTTTGGCCCGAACCCAAGTCGTAAAGAGGTTCGCCTGTATTGGGATCTCTCTTAATGTTACCATCCAAATCATGTGCATACAATGCCCACATCGGATTGAAAAAATTCTTGAAAAGGAAAATGTTCGCATTCACCGAGCCGGGATTATCGCTGTTATTCTGAAATTCAGTATTCCGGTGAGAATAATTCACTTGAAAATTTGTGGTTAACCATCTTTCAATCTGGCTGTTGATAGCCATGTGCGTTGAATAACGTTCGAATTTAGATCTAACGATATATGCCGGATCGTTCAAGTAACCGAGCGAAACATAATACGTATGCTTATCGGAGCCTCCTTGAATACTCAGATTATATTCCTGACGGAAGCGGTCCTTGATAAAGAACTTGTTCCAGTTGTCGTAATACAGTAACTGTGCATTCGGATTCAGTTTACCATCGGTATTGATCAAGTACTCTCCCACCGGAAAACGGTACGGACTGTAATTGCCTATGCCGTTTGATACAGTGTTTTCAGTTGGTCCGTCCGATAGAAAGAGGTTCCGGCTGGCCAGCAAAGCAGCCTCTTCATGGCTCATCGCAGGATTATTAATGTTGGGTCTGACCGTATTGGGCTGTTCAAAGCCTATATATCGGTATCTATTATAAATCATCTGCCATGCATATTCATAATAGGTCTGCGGATCTTTGACCATATCCATATCAGGCACACCCTGCTGGTTGATTCCGAAACGGGATTCCAAAGTGACGCGAGCTTTTCCGCCGGCACCTTTTTTCGTGGTAACAAAAACAACGCCATTCGCACCGCGTGACCCATAGAGCGCATTCGAAGCCGCATCTTTGGAAACGGTGATAGATTCGATGTCGTTGGGATTAATTGATGAAAATGACGTATTGGCCGATGCCATGCTCCATGTTGACGTATTATACATGGGAATACCATCAACCACAATCAAGGCTTCAGTGCCTACCGACCCTTCAACCGAACCTAATCCGCGAACGATAATCTTAGCGTCGGTACCGGGCTGTCCCGTGATACTGGCGGTTCGTACCCCGGCAACAGCTCCCTCGAAAGCGCGCGAAACAGAGGAAAGTTGCTGCTGGGAAATAATTTTGGAGTCAATAGTGCTTACCGCCCCTGTCAAGTCTTTCTTGCGGGCTGATCCATAGGCAACTACTACTACCTCATCCATTTTCTGGATGTCCCCTTGCATTATGACATTGATATTGGTACGATCCCCTACGACAATTTCCCGGGTGATCATTCCAATATATGAAAATACAAGCGTAGCATCGGCATTGGGTGCGGTAATAATGTATTTTCCATCCCCATCGGTGATTGTACCGATGCGGGAGTCTTTCACAATCACATTTACACCCGGTAAAGACTCACCGGATTCGTCGGTTACGATTCCCGTGACGGTTCCATATTGTGCAAAAACATTCATCGTCATAGCGATACACAATACAAATGATAATGTTAAAATTCGTCTGATTTTCTTAAAACTTTTGCACCTGAATATATTTTTCAGGCATTCTTCAACATACTTCATATTCTCGGAATATTAAGGGTTAATAAACTCATGTTTTCTCAAAATTTGTCTTTCTTAAGGAACTTTTATAACAGTCCCGACTTGGTTTGTTTTTTCCATTTTCCATAGGCCACACGTAAAATTCAAAGTACAAAGGTAAAAATTTTTTTAATAAAACAAAAAAAAAGTTAATTTTTTTTTACAAAGTTAATGTTACTGCTCACCTCCCCATTATCCGTAGTTATAAGTTTCCAAGCTGCCTTTCGGAAATAAACATGATTGCTTGTCAGTTACTTCAACAATTCGCCGCTAATTGAAAGACCCGTAAAGGCGAACTGTCATTTTTTTGCGGTATCGGTAATAGAAGTTGATTTATTCCTGTTATTTCAGTATGTTGATAGATTTATAAGTTATTATCTGCTCTTTTCCGGCGTTATTCGGCTCATTAATGATTGTTTTTCTGAAATCTCCGGTATGAACGTCGTCCATCACTATTGCCGGACGATAATCCGGTTTCCAGGCTGTCAACACCACATTATCAAAAATAATACCTTCCACATGACGCAGATAAACGCCCCAAGCCGGTAATTCCTTCCATCGCGAAAATTCGGGATAACCGGTGAGCAGTTCCGGTATACTGTCCAATTCGGCAGGCGTAGTCCCGCGATAGGCATAAAAGGGATCGCCTCCTCCCGGATATACGATAGTAATGTTTTTCAGCGTGACGTCTTGAATGGGAGTACCCGGCATACCCGAAATACTTGCCGGTAAAATATTACGCGGTTGGTCTTGAATCGGTCCCTCATAATTGTAGCCTTCATCTGGCTTATATGGAGGCACTTCGGCATAAACGTCGGATATGCGGATATTTTTCATGTAGGGCGCTCTACCTGAATTTGATCGGCTGGCAATACGCAAATAAAACACATTTCCGGTATTGATTGCTTTGACCCCATCTACTTCAATGTTTTCGATTTCGGCGCCGTCAACCGACGCAATGGTAACAGCCGAACGATACGTATCGTAAATGGTAAGGTTGGTTACTTTGATATTTTTAAAGCCACCGTAGGATGCCGTACCGAATTTCAAGCCATTGGCGCTTGAGCGACCTACACAGTTATCAACTACCACATTTTGACAAACCTGATCGGGACTGTGCGATTTGAAACAAATGGCGTCGTCGGCAGCGTCGAACCACGAATTTTTAATCACCACGCCGTCGCAATCTACTATATCAATACCGTCGTTGTTCCAGTACGCATTCGCTTCAACGCGGATGTTGCCGATATGCAGGTTTTTGCACCGGTCGTAGGTTTGATTCCAACCGGCCGGATTGCGCAATGTAATATCGGTGATGACAATATTATTACATTCGACGAAATGGATATTCTCCGGACGATTGGATTCATTCGGACGATCAAGCTCCAAAGGATCTTGAATAATGCCGTAATGTATTAACGACATCAAGTTATTGGCAGTGATAAAACCGCGACCGTCAATAATGCCCGGACCGGTGATACCGATATTTTCTTGTTTGACAGCAAAAATCAAGGAATGCCAACCGACATACGCATCTTTCACGTAATCAAGCGGATTGGTTGAACCGTATAAAACGGCCCCCTCCTCGAAATGAATCGTTACATTCGATTTCAGGTAGATGCTTCCCGTAACATATCTTCCCGCAGAAAAAACAAGGCATCCCCCGCCTTGTTCATGAATGGCGTCAATGGCTCGCTGTATGGATGTAGTATAGCATGTTAATCCGTCGCTTTTCACGCCAAACTCCGTAATGGAATAATCTTTCGACCGGACTTGAAACCCGGTTATCAAAAAAACGATGCATAGGATATATTTATGAATTATCTTCATGGTTTATATAATCTTACTTGTTTATCTGTATATTTTTTGACTTATAGGTAAATACTTGATTTTTGTTTTTCCCGGGCTCATTGTATTTCATACCGGTTAAGGTTATATCCTTTACATCGTCTGTAACAATGGCCGGACGATAATCGGGTTTTTGAGCCGTTAAATTGACATTTTTGAATGTAATTTGGGCGGCATGACGTATATAAAACCCCCATGCGGGCAATTCTTTAAATTGCGAAAATTCGGGATAAGCGCCGGGCATCTCCGGAATAGCATTCAATTCTTTGTCCGACAGTCCCACTTTGGCATAATGCGGATTTCCGCCGCCGGGGAATACGATGGTGATATTCTTTAATGTCACGTCGGTAATATCCTGCCCCGGCAATCCCACAATAGCGCAAGGCGAAATATTGCGGGGGAGATCTTCGACGGGTCCTTCGTATTCGTAACCCGAATCGGGTTTGCCTTCGGGAACTTCGGCATAAACATTCGTGATGGTAATACCGTTCATTGACGACCGCCTGCCTTCACTCCGGCGATCGCCTATACGTAAATAAATGACGTTACCTGTGTTGTAGGAATACAAACTGTCAATGGAAATGTTTTCGGCGATCCCGCCGTCAACCGCCTGTACCGTAAATGCCGAACGGAAGGTATCATATACTTTGATGTTGCTGAGTCTCACATTTCTGAAACCTCCTTTCGTAGCTGTTCCGAATTTAACGCCGCTCGCACCGGAACGGGCTACGCAATTACGAATCTCAATATTTTCGCATATCTTGCCGGCATCGTGCGATTTTAGGCAAATGGCATCATCGGATGTATTAAAATAGGAATTGGTGACGACGACGTTGATGCAATCAACAATATCAAGCGCATCGTTGTTCCAAAAAGCATTACTATTGACAGATATGTCATTGATAATTAAATTAGAACACTGATCATAAGTCTGTACCCAACTCGCTGCGTTTTTCATGATAATGCCTTCAATGGTCACATGATTACATTCGCGAAAATAGATCAGACATGGACGTTTGTCGGTACGGTCATATTTTAACGAGTCTTCTAAAATCGCCTTATGTACTTGGTCAATAATATTATACGCAACCTCACGACCTTGACCGTCAATAACGCCGCCGCTCCCTCTGATGGAAATATTTTCGACATCATGAGCGATGAAAAGCGCCTGCCAGTTCATATATTCGTCATAATCATAGGGATTGGTGGAACCCACGATCACCGCCCCTCTATTCAGTTGAATATTTACGTTCGATTTCAAGTGAACAGACCCCGTCAAATACCTGCCTACATAAAAAACAAGCGTCCCTCCGCCGTTTTCATGGATATAGTCAATGGCTTTTTGAATGGAACGTGTATTTAGGGTCGTTCCATTCGACTTAATGCCAAAAAGCGAGGCGTTGTACTCCTTAGCGCTAACAGATGCTATAAAAAACACAAATACTAAAAAAACAAAATGCTTCATGATAATATAATTCGTAATTCATAATTTGTAATTGAACAAAGCGACCGGACTTGTCGTCGTTCACATAATGGTTCACCATGTTGTATATGCGTTATTGCCGTGATTATTGTTTTGCCTGTATTTTTTTTCCGTCGGCTGTAATACTGTTCTTGATTTGTATTCCTTTTGATGCGGTTCCTTTCAGGAAAAGAGGTGCGGACGATACATCAATAAAAGAATCAACCACCTGAAAGTCAGAGCATCCGGTCAGCACAAACCCTTTGGACAACGGTTCTACCTTACTCTGAACGGTTACATTCGTAACCCGAACCTTCCGGCAATTAGTGAAAATATGGGTATCGCCGGCGGCATTGAAAAGCAAAATATCGGAAATTGTAACATTCGTACAGTTTTCGAGATAAATCAACGCCGGTCGGAATGTTTTTAGCCCGGACGGTAAATTCCCTCGGGCTCCCTGTTCATCAATATTGACATTCAACAAGGCTCCCTGTCCTTCGATCAATCCTTTACCGGCAATACTCACATTCTCTTGACCTGTGGCAACTACCAGAGCCGGACTGTTGCCGATATTATAGTCATAAGGAACCGTTGAAGCCTTCAATGCGGCTCCTTCTTCAAGCTGAATAGTAACATTCGATTTCAAATAAACGGTTCCCGTCAAATATCGTCCTACATAGAAAACAAGTCGCCCTCCGCCGTTTTCACTGATATAGTCAATGGCTTTCTGGATAGAACCCGTATTCAACGTCTCCCCATCCGACCTTATTCCGAACATGGAGGCTTTATAATCCTTTTGCGCCTGTATAGATGTTGCGCATAGCAACAAAATCGCCAGTGTTACTTTAGTTAACATTGTAGAACTTTTTAGTTTTGATACCATCAGATCTCGCATCAATCAGCGTCTCAAGTCCGGATGTGCTGATATTGTTAAGACGAAGTTCTCCTACCGTACATCCCGGTTCAATCTGTATCAACGAGCCTTTTTTAGGAAGGCCCTCAGCGCGTTGCATAATGACATTGTTGATCGAAAGGAATCCAACATCACTCTTGATACGAAAATAACTATCGGGAACCCCGTTTTCATTTCGTTCATCAATGTAAAGACCATCGACAATGAGCCGGTCAATTTTGCCGGGGTGTTGTAAGGTTGCAGGACGGTCATACACATAATGTCCGCCGATAAGGAACATTTGATGATTGAAGTCCGGCGTATGCCGATATATATTCTTGAGCGTGAGACTTTCGATATTGCCACAAATTTTAAAAAGAAAAGGAGGCGTGTATTCATAATTATTTTTCATGGGACGCAAGTCCACCATGTCGAACACAATATTTCCGTAATTTCCGCCACTCCCCTTGAACCACGGGGAGATATAGAAACCGTAACTGCGATACGTTCCCGTGACATCGCGAATGATCACCCGGTCTAATTTTCCTTCTCCACGAACCAACAGGCGTATTCCCTGGTCAGCTTCTTCCAATTGCACGCCATGAATCAATACGTCTTCAATGCTTGATTTAAGATCCTCCTCGTCGGGAGCCAAGGCGATGAAATCGTCCCCTGAATTGCCGTGAATGTTACGCAACGTAAGGAAACGTCCCGGTCCCCAAAAGTGCAGACCATCTTGATTTTGATGATCCTCCCGTTCGCGGCGATCAATATGAATATCGTCCATGGTCACATATTTCCAGTTAGCCATAATCATAGCCCAAGATCGTTGATTTGCGATGGTGACATCGCGCAGAGTCACATGTTCCACACCGTAAAACGACATCCCCATCACCAAATTGGAAACCTGGTTCCAAGTTTTCTCTTCGCGATGGTGAACCTGTCCCGGCGAATTTTGGTTGTAAACGCCACCGATAAGCGTAATATTACGGTTACGGATAGTTTTCATATCGGGATCGGCATTACAAAGGATATTGCAATTCGAACTGTCGGAAAGAAATATGCCGCACGATTTATCCGGACATTCGATTGTCGTATTGGAATGGATTTTGAGTGTCCGGCTAATCCTCGCCGCACCGTCCAGCACTAAATGAAGCCTGCCAAGACGAGGCGCACGGTCAAGAATGGCCTGGAGCGCATCCGTGTCGTCAGCGCCACCTCCTGCGTAAACATCGCTATTCAAAACAGCGCCACACTGACCGGCATACACCATCGTTCCTTTTTTATTGGAACCGTCGGAGCAGCATCCTTGAAGAAACAAAAACGTTATCGCAAATAAAAAGTAAAAATTATT
This sequence comes from Candidatus Azobacteroides sp., assembly GCA_009778655.1. GTDB lineage: Bacteria > Bacteroidota > Bacteroidia > Bacteroidales > Azobacteroidaceae > Azobacteroides. The sequence continues at coordinate 371 of WRFZ01000131.1, read as the reverse complement.
TTTCATGATAAATTCAATTAAGAAAATTTAACAACAATGACGCAAAGATAAAATATTTTTTCAATATTTTTCTAATTTATTCTCATATAACAAGTAATTTTAACATTTTTAAGACAATTGTAGGCGCTGCGGTAGGTTGGATAACTCACTTATGAATACAAGAATGTCACTCCTATGGAAAAGGTAATTACAACAATCTGATTTATGCCGAGTCCGAAGGTCTGAATTTAAAAACAAAAAAGGGTTAAACCGTTTGGTTTAACCCTTTTTTGTAAAAAAAGCGGCGGCTACCTACTCTCCCGCTGCACGCAGTACCATCGGCGCAGTCGGGCTTAACTTCTCTGTTCGGTATGGGAAGAGGTGGAACCCCG
>WRFZ01000130.1 GCA_009778655.1 Candidatus Azobacteroides sp. | reverse complement strand
ACATGCTTCAATGCGGACTGTTGATTCCAATCGGCGAACGCTCAAAAACCGGTATTTTCAAAGATATTTTTCTGGAAATCGGCGACGAACAATCCATTGAAAATGATTTGAGTTCCTACAGCTCGCATTTGACCCATATGAAATTCATGATAAAAAACGCCGGCGCTCAATCTCTGTTTTTGATTGATGAATTTGGCGGAGGAACCGAACCGCAAATCGGCGGAGCGATCGCAGAAGCTCTGTTGCATCGTTTTAATGAAAAACAGAGTTTCGGAATTATTACTACTCATTATCAAAATCTGAAAACATTTGCGGAAAATCACGAAGGAGTAGTCAACGGCGCTATGTTGTATGACCGACATGAAATGCAACCGATGTTCAAACTATCCATCGGACAACCCGGTTCTTCCTTTGCCATTGATATTGCCCGAAAAATCGGATTACCGGAAGAAGTCATCGCCGAAGCATCCGAAATAGTCGGGAAAAATTATATTGACATGGACAAATATTTGCAAGATATTCTTCGCGACAAACGGTACTGGGAATCGAAGCGGCAAAACATTCGCCAACAGGAAAAACGTTTGGAAGAATTGAACGAACGCTATCAATCCCGTTTGGAAAAAATAGAAAGCCAACGCAAGGAAATCATCTCGCAAGCGAAAACGGATGCCGAACGCATGTTATCCAATACCAATGCCGTCATCGAGAAAACCATCCGGGAAATAAAAGAAGCTCAAGCGGAAAAAGAAAAAACGAAAGAAGTCCGAAAAACATTAGACAACTTCAAACAATCCGTACAAGGCGATGCCGGGTACACGGCACACAGTGTACGGAAAAATAAAAAAAATCGAGAATCGTGTACCGTGAACCGTGTACCCACTTCAATAGAAGTCGGCGATGTCGTCCGCATCAAAGGACAACAATCCGTCGGTCAAGTGATGGAAATCAAAGAAAAAACGGCGATTGTGGCATTTGGCGCTCTAAAAACTTCGATTCAATCGGAACGGTTGGAGAAAGTCAGTAACAGTCAATTAAAGCGGGAAGCAAGTCTTACTCCGACGATGCTTTCCAACAATTCCGATACGCTCTCGGAAAAGAAATTGCATTTCAAACCGGAAATTGATATCCGGGGAATGCGAGGCGAAGAAGCTTTACAAGCTGTCATCTACTATATTGACGACGCCATCCAATGCAATGCGGGACGGGTACGCATCCTGCATGGTACGGGTACCGGTGCGTTGCGGCAAATCGTTCGCGATTATCTGAAAACCGTGCAAGGCATTAAAAGATTTCATGATGAACACGTTCAATTTGGAGGAACAGGAATTACGGTAGTGGAATTGGAATAAATGAATAAAAAATGAAAATCTCTATTGTTAAATAATTATAAAAATCAAGAAATATGATAATTTTTAACTTTCTTTGCATAAAAAATTTCACTCGAAAAAAATAATCTTGAACACGAAAAAAAATGAGTAAAAAAAATCGGTATGAAAGTTATGGTTACAGCCGCAAAAGCTCCTTCAAAAGTAAATTTTCATACTTTCTTATCGGCTCAATAATCGGTATAGGATTTGCCGCGTGTCTGTATCAAACTTCGGTTTATTTTTCCACAGACGAATCGTGCATGATGTGTCATGTGCATCCTCACGTCGAAGGCAGCTGGAAATTATCCAAACACTACAATAATTCAAGCGGAACAAAAGTTCATTGCGTTGATTGTCATTTGCCGCCGAAAAATAATACATGGGATCATTATACGGCTAAAGCGAAATTAGGTATGCGCGACCTCTGGGCTTACATGACCAAAGACAGCGCCGATTTCGATTGGGACAAGCTATCGGAAATCGAACAGGCGGTAACCTATATCCCGAATGAATCGTGTAAAGAATGTCATCACAATCTTTTCCCCGAAAACATAAACGATGATGCCATTACGGCTCACCTGTACTACGAAGAAAATGAAAAAAAGATGAATCTGCAATGCATCAGTTGCCATTTGGATGCCGGTCATTATAACCCCAATTACAAACACGCCAAATTAGCAATATCTTCTCTGATAAATAACAAGACAGATACTTCATTATTCTTCAAGACAGCGACTTCGGTTACCGAATTTAAGAATTTTACAGAACAAATTCCTCAATCGGTCGTATCTTTTGAAATGATAGCTATTCCGGGAGGTACATTCCAAATGGGAAGTCCAGATAAAGAATTTTCTCGAAAACCGGAGGAAGGTCCGGTACATAAAGTAACTTTGAGTCCTTTCTTTATGTCCGAAACAGAGGTTACTTGGGATATGTATTGGGAATTTTACTCCAAAACAATGAGTGAAGGTCGCACGCCGCCGGCCAATGTTTTTGCGAATAACAGCCGTCCGGATGTTGATGCGATTTCCGGTCCCACCCCTCCATTTGGATTTCCCGATCAAGGATGGGGAGGCGGCAAACGTCCGGCGATAACGATGACGCATTATGCAGCCGAAACTTTTTGTCAATGGTTGTCTAAAGTAACCGGAAAAAAATACCGTTTGCCGACGGAAGCCGAATGGGAATATGCCGCACGCGGAGGAACGGAAACGCCCTATTTCTTTGAAGGGAATCCGAAAAGCTTTTCCAACATCGGTTTTTGGCGTAAATTTACCAAAGCTTCTACCGATGGGATTTCTTCATATGTGATTTATGCAAACAACAGTAAAAACCGCACGCAAGAACCGGATGCGGTCAAAGCCAATCCATTCGGTTTGAAAAACATGCTGGGAAATGTTTGGGAATATTGCGCAGACAAATATGATCCGGACGCTTATACGAAAGCGGGAAATAACAGTACAAATCCTTTAGTTACGGAAGGCGAAGAATATGTAATTCGCGGAGGAAATTACGCTTCCGATGCCACCGAAGTACGTTGTGCGACACGTGGTTATACCAAACACGATGAATGGTTAAAAACCGATCCGCAACAACCGAAAAGCATCTGGTGGTATTCCGATATTCGGGGGATAGGCTTTCGTATTGTTTGCGAACTGGAAAAATGAAAACTCCGAATTATGATTATTATATAACTATAACATTAAGTTTTAATTTTATAAATATTAAATATTAAGTATTATGGAAAACAAAATGAACAGGAGAACTTTTCTTAAAAATTCGGCGCTTGCAGGAGGCGCTTTGAGTACGGTGGGTGTCGGCGGAAACGCTTTATTAAGTTCATGCAGCAGTGAAACTAAACCAAAAATAGTTCCTTTGAAAGCTCCGGGGACCTATTATATTCCGGAATTGCCCGATATGGCAAAGGACGGTAAAGCGTTGAAAGCCGGTCTTATCGGTTGCGGCGGACGCGGTAAAGGAGCCGTGTATAATTTTCTGGATGCTGCAAACGGCTTAACGGTGACAGCTATCGGAGACACATTCAAAGACAAGGTGGATGATGTTGCCGCTTCTCTCGCGAAGGATAAAAACATCGTGATACCGGAAGACAAACGCTTTATCGGTTTGGACGCTTATCAAAAAGTTATTGACAGCGATGTGGATGTGGTAATTATTGCTACTCCTCCTTATTTTCGCCCGACGCACTTCAAATATGCAACGGATAAGGGAAAACATGCGTTTCTGGAAAAACCGCTTTGTGTGGATGCAGTCGGTTACCGTTCCATCGCAGCCACCGCTAAACAAGCCGCAGCTAAAAATTTGGCCGTAGTGACCGGAAATCAACGGCACCACCAACGCAGTTACGTAGAATCCTACAAAAAAATCATGGAAGGTCTTATCGGCGAAATAACCGGAGGCGTTGTCTATTGGAATCAAAATCAACTATGGTTCAGAACCCGTGAAAAAGAATGGAGCGACTGCGAATGGATGATCCGGGATTGGGTGAATTGGAAATGGTTATCCGGCGATCATATCGTAGAACAGCATGTACATAATATTGATGTATTTACTTGGTTCAGCGGTTTGAAACCGGCAAGCGCGGTCGGATTCGGCTCGCGCGAACGACGGGTTACGGGCGATCAATTCGATTTCTTCAGCGTGGACTTTACGATGGAAAACGGAATTCATCTGCACAGTATGTGCCGGCAAATAGACGGTTGCGATAACAATGTAAGCGAATTTATTCAAGGAACAAAAGGTTCGTGGTCGTCTGTTGATTTTACAATTAAAGACTTAGCAGGGAATGTTATATGGAAATACGATTTTGAAGCGGAAAAGCAATACAAACAATTGGATCCATATACCTTGGAACACGTCAACTGGATCAACCTTATTCGCAGTAATCAACCGATAGATATGGCTTCGCAATTGGCTGTTTCCAACATGGCGGCAATTATGGGACGCGAATCCGCATACACCGGAAATAAGTTCGAATGGGACAGTATGATCGCCGCAACTCAAGATTTCACGCCGGCAGATTTAAATTTGACGGGAAAAATGGATATGAGCGGTTTCGTTGTACCGGTTCCCGGAAAGGGGAAATAATCATTTGGAAATATGAAATTTAATCGAAGAAATTTCTTAAAGATAACGGCATCCGGCGCAGCTATGGCCGCGCTGGGTAGCGTTGCCGCAACTTCTTGTACAGCGCAGACCAATAAAAATGAACCGACAAAAAGTTCCGTTGAATTGAAAATCTCTTTTCAAGAAGGAATCGCTCCGGGCGATAATCTCAATGCCAAACTTGATTTCATGGAAAAGCTGGGCATAGTGGGCTTTGAACCGGGAGGAGGAGGTTTGGCCGGACGGGTTCAAGAAATAAAAGATGCGCTCAAAGGACGGAGTATCAAAGTAAGCGCCGTTTGCGCCGGATTCAAAGGCTTCATTCTTTCTACAGAACAAGCGGTTCGTCAAGAGTTTTTTGATACAATGCGCGAAATCATTGCCGCTGCCGGGGAATTAGAATCAATCGGCGTCATTATGGTACCGGCTTTCAACGGACAGAAACCGGCAATGCCCCACACGCAAGAAACTCGTGATTTTCTCTGCGAACAATTGGCTGCATTGGGAGATTACGCCATCGAACACGGAACAACCGTTATTTTGGAACCCTTGAACCGGGGAGAAGCGTTTTTCTTGCGTCAAGTAGCCGATGCTGCTTCGATTTGTCGCGATATTAATAATCCGGGCGTTCGGTGTATGGGAGACTTATGGCACATGACGCAGGAAGAAACTTCCGATTTCGGCGCATTTATTTCCGCGGAAAATTATTTGCAGCATGTACATATTGCAAGCCGCAAACGTCGCAGTATGCCGGGTGAAGACGGAGACGCCGACGATTACATCGAAGGTTTCAAAGCCTTGAAAACCTTCAATTACGGAAATTACGTCAGCTTTGAATGCGGATGCCAAGGCGACCGCAACGAAGCAGTTCCGGCTGCCGTGCAACTGTTGCGTGACCAATGGACTATTGCTATGGTATGAAACAACTGTTGATACAAAAAACAGATTGGAATAATCTCAAAGCGAAAGAGTTGTCGTTACGGTTAGATAAAGCGAGCGTCCCCTTTCACCGGATTGATACGGTCAATTGGAAAAATTATCCGTATTGTCCGGAAGCATCGTTCCGAATCGCCCATAACGGGGAAGCCGTTTTTCTTAATTATCAAGTAAATGAATCCGACATCAAAGCGGTTTGCGGTCGGGACAACGGAAGAATTTGGGAAGATTCCTGCGTAGAATTTTTTGTTTCATTCGGTGAAGGTTCATATTATAATATTGAATGTAACTGTATAGGTAAAATATTGACCGCTAAAGGCGCCGGCAAAGAAGGACGAATCCGATTGCCGGACGCCTTACTCAAACGTGTGGACCGTTGGTCAAGTTTAGGCGAAGCGCCGATAGAAAATCGTTCGGGCGATTGGGAAGTTTCGTTAATAATCCCCAAAGAAATCTTTTATCCGGAAATAACCCGAACTTTTGACAATATGGAAGCACGGGGTAATTTTTATAAATGCGGCGATTGCTTGCAAACGCCGCATTTTTTATCATGGAACCCGATTCAATCCGAAACTCCCGATTTTCATCGCCCCGAATTTTTCGGAATATTGGCGTTTGAGTGAGAGGTAACCTGTAATAGTTTGGAAAGAACGTAATAGAAAAAGTAAAAATGGTAAATTAAAAAAAACTTTATTTTTTCCTTCAATTGAGTTTCTGATAAATAAGTTTCAAATATTTTCTTTATCTCGGATTTTTTATTTCTATGAGGTAACAATAACGCGCTAATCAAATAATTTCCTTGTTTCTTTTTAATAACCGACGAGTATTTGTAATCAAATAACGCATTAATTCCGTCCAACATTTGAAGTTCTGTCAAGCATTTTTTTATTTTTATCGAAAAATCTGTTTTTGGAAAAGTTTGTGACCAAGCCCCGGAAATTCCAACCCTGTAAACAGCCATTTCATTGTCGAAATAGAATACCTTTCCTTTGTATGATAAATACAATTGCAACGGATAATCTCCAACATGACAATTTATGCAAAAGTCAGGGTATCCGGATTTAATATATTGAGTTCTAAATACCAACGAAGCTGTCGGGCAAAAATAGCCGCCTCCGAATATCAAATCTTCAATGGGTACATACTGATCTTTATTGTATCTCCTGCAATCCTCTATTTTATTTCCTTCAGCATTAATTATTTCTGCACTATGAAAACACATCGAAACATCCTCATTTGCTTCCAAAAAATCCACTTGTTTCTGTAATTTATTCGGGTCTATCCAATAGTCGTCGCCTTCACAGAGTGCTATGTATTTGCCTTGAGCTCGAGGCAAATTAAATCTTACCGTTATTCCACCAACACCTTTCGAATATTGATTTTCAGTCTGATAAATCGGCTTAATTATATCCGGATATTTTGCCTCATATTCTCTGATAATAGCTGCGGTTTCATCAATAGAAGCATCATCGTGAATTAAAACTTCAAAAAGGAAATCGGTTTTTTGCATCATAAAACCATCCAAGCATTGACGAATGTAAGGAGCATGATTATATGTAATGCAAGATATCGAAACTAAAATATCATTTTTATTCATAATCATTAAAACCCTTTCCAATAATCAACAAAATCGTTTTTATAATAAAAATAATCATTTTGTAATTCTGTATTTAGCTTATGAATTTTTTTTTTGAATGTTATCAACTTTCTTTTTTAATAAAACCCAACTCTTAGCTTGTGGACAATAAATAGATGCTGTATAACTCCATTGATCCATTAAGATTTCCATACTATGATTTGTATGGAAAGCACAATGAACAAGGGGCCTTAAATAAAACCAATTAGAATCTTTTGGTATTCTTTCACAAACAACAGTATGTATAATTAAAATCCCATTATTATCAACTAATTGATTCAATTGTTCTAAATCATTTCTGTTTCTTATATACTCAAACATAGCCGAATTAAAAACAACTTTATATTTTTTCGTCTCGTAGTCCTCTTTTGAAATATAATCAATATTACAATCTTTAATATATGGGTCAAATATCAATAATTTTAACCCAAAATATTTGCTTAAAGTTCCATATCCTCCTACAAAATCAAGCATTTCCGCTGAATCAATAAATAATCCACCTTTCCTATTTCTCTCATAAAAGAGACAAAAGGTTCTTCTAAATATTCTTTTGAAAAATAATACTCCATTTCTGAATTACAAATTAAACATTCCATTTTTTTGATTTTAATATAAACAATGGCCTATTCAAAAATTCACCTAAAGAATCATCTCGTATCATATTTTTGTCATCCATGTCTTCATATTCTATTTTATCGGAAACCTTTACCGGAATACCTATTTTTTCAATATTCCAATGAGATGAAATCCCTTCTTTGATAAAATTTATCATTTCCTCTTTTGTCCCATTTTCAAAAAGTAATTTGTTTCTATCGCCTTTCCAGCAAAAACCCAATTGAAATACAAGCATTTCTGTTTTATCGGCTAAGCTGTTCAACTGCTTAATTATTTCACTTTTTGCATTTTGTATTGAAAGCTGCATACTGCCGTAATCGTCGCCCACATGATGAAGTACATTTAACAATAAAACGATATCGAAATACCCCTCTATTGAATGACCGGTAAACGAGAAATAATCATTGATAACGTTTATTTTTTTGTTCAATTCCAATACATTAACTGCAAGTTGCACAAAATCGGAATGCACTTTGTTCCCTTCGTAATACAAGACATGTTTTGCACCTGCATCTATCATTTCAAACGAAAAAAATCCTGTATTTCCGCCTATGTCCAAAAGATTTTTTCCTTTTACGTCAATATTTTTTAGCATATAGTTCAAACGTTCACGTTCATATCGAGTACGTACAGCTATTTCATTTTCGCCCAGCAGGGCCGCCAAACAGCTTGGCATAATTTGATAATTTGAATGTTTGCTATTTTTCGCATATAATGCTATCAGTTTGTCTTTCTCTGTCATTTGTATCTCATTTTTAAATAATTGCATAGTATCATTACGTTCGTAAATGTCATAATTTTTCCATTCTCTTAAATTTTCCTCATTTATTTTATATTGCGAAGAGTGGTAAACGATAGATAAATTCTTATTTCTAACTTCTTCTATTCCACCCAACCATAAATATTTGGAAAAAGCAGGCGAGGAAAAATCAGGCGGTTGATTAATAAATTCGTAATCGTACAAAAACGCTTCGAAAAAATTCATTTGAGCATCAACAAAGAGCTGTGATGGTCCCCAAAAGCGAGGATTGGCTTCAATCATAAAAAATTCACCTGCTTTTTCTTTAATTTCAATCATTATTAATCCCCTAAACTTTAATGCACAAAGCATTTGCTCATATTTATCGGAAACAGATTCTAAATGTACTGAAGAGGAAATCGCAGCTACAATAGACTTTCCATTGGGTTGTTGCGCAATATTTTCCTGTGAATATTTGTAAATATTTCGATTTTTGTCCACATAATAAAGCAAATAAAAGCTTCTTCCAAAAATATATTGTTGATAAAAAAAGTCCCGCGAATCAAAATGTTCTAAAAAGGATTTTTTTTCTTCTTCGGAATAAATCAGTTGAGGATAGAATGCTTTTCCGTCTTTATTGAAATAAAAATAGGGTTTAGCAACAAATGGAAGATTAATTTTATCAACTGTTTTTTCTTCATGCGGAACACAAATAGAATATTCTTTACATAATTTTCCAAAAGAATATTTGTCGGAAATCTGTTCATACAGCGCTTTTTTTACAAGCGGAATAATTATACCTTTTTCTTCAAATAAATTTCTATGCTGCAGTAAAAAACGGTTTAAAGCCTCTGTAGAAGGTACTATAAAAAGATTTTCGTACCGTGTTCTTTCTTTTACTGCTGCAAGTGCATCAAGTAAATCATTTGTATCCAATTGTATCTGTTTTCGTATAGCATACACTTTGTTTTTGTATGCAGTACTAAATATAGTATCTTTTTCGGATGCGGCAATTATCGCATACTCAATATTGTTTTTTTCTAAAGTTCGGAGAAACGCAATTACTGCCCGCTGATTGAAACCTGAAAATATTACTATTTTACTTTGCATAAACCAATCTTTATTATTTCAACTATCCTTTCCACATCTTCTGTTTTCAAATCCGCATATATCGGTAAACAAATCACGCTGTCCGCTATTTTTGTTGCTACCGGCAAATTTTCCGGTTTTGCCGATTCCAAGCCTCTGTAGGTTGAAAACGTACTGATTAAAGGATAAAAATATCGTCGGCCGAGAATATTATTTTCTTTCATTTTGAAATACAACTCATCACGGGTCATCCCGTATTGTTCGGAATCTACAAAAATCGGAAAATAAGAATAATTGTGCCTGATGCCGGGTATATCTTCCAAATAAGTGAAGCCGGGCACATCCTTTAACGCGTCTTTGTACCGTAGAGCTATTTTACGACGCGCTTCAATGGCATCATCAACCATTTTTAGCGTCAACACCCCATAAGCCGCACGGATTTCATCCATTTTAGCATTGATGCCGGGAGCTACCACCGTTGTTTCTCCTGCAAAACCGAAATTTTTCAAATAATCAATTCGCTTTTTCGTTTGTTCGTCATGGCATACTAACGCTCCCCCTTCAAAGGTGTTATACACTTTGGTCGCATGAAAACTCAAAGTGGACATATCGCCTGCTTCCAAAATAGATTTCCCGTTGACCGTTACTCCAAAGGCATGTGCGGCATCGTAAATTACTTTTAACCCGTATTTGTCGGCAATTTCTTGGATACTTTTTATATCGCACGGATAACCGTAAACATGCACCGGCATAATGGCTGTTGTTTTTGGCGTGATGACTGCCTCTATTTTAGTCGGATCAATATTGCAGGTTGTTGGTTCAATGTCCACAAAAACCGGTTTAATTCCATTCCACCAAAGCGAATGAGTAGTCGCTACAAAGCTATAGGGTGTTGTTATCACTTCGCCGGTTATGCGCAATGCTTGTAAAGCGGTTATCAATGGTAAAGTTCCATTGGTAAACAAACTGATATACGACACTTTCAGATATTCGCACAAGGTTTTTTCCAATTCCTGATGATAATGTCCGTTATTAGTCAGCCATTTTCTTTCCCAAATATCTTGAAGGTAGGGTATAAAATCCTCCAATGAAGGAAGTAACGGAGAAGTTACCGTAATTATTTTCGCTTGGTCCATAATTTGAATTTATCTTTTTGCGTATCTAATAAACTTTTAATCTCTTGTAATTCCTTTGATTGGGTTAAACGAGCAATACAATAATACCAGATTGCCCCCGACGTAATTCCTATAATCAAAGCAAATATATGAATATGAATCAGCTGTGTGATTCCCCATACAAGGATTCCCATAGAAAAAGAATTACCTAAAATGGGCAGCAAATCTTTCATCTGTTTCAAATAACCAACCTGTATTAACTTTCCCGTATAATACGTATTAATAAAAAGCGCTATTAACGAACTGACTACCATGCCCCAACACATTGCTACAACGCCTAAAGGAATTGTAATGCATAAAATAGAGACTCCTATTGCTTTTTTTATAATTTCAAGCCGGAGAAACAAATCGGAACTTCCTTTTACCTGCAACAAATTAAGATTAATGGCATGTATCGGATACCACATTTGCGATAGACATAATATTTGTAAAAGCATAACCGCACCGATCCATTTATCCGTTAATAACAATTGAATTAACGGGTCTGCTACGGCAAATAAACCTATCATTAACGGAAATATAATAAATGCTGAAAGTCGTAAAAATTTCCGATAGGCTTCTTTTAATTTTTCATCATTATCCTGTAAACTGCTCAATATCGGAAATGTCACCCGTTGTAATATGCCTGTTATATTAGAAGAAGGAAATTGTGTATAATTATCGGCACGAGTGTAATACCCTAAATCAACTTTAGAAAATTTTTTCCCGATAACAATCGTATATATATTTTTATAAGTAGTATCTATTAAACCTGACATCAGCAGCTTGGAGCCATAAGAAAACATTTCTTTAAAAGAGGACACGGAAAATATTTTTTGAGGTACCCAGCGGGAATAGATCCATAATGCAATCATATCTATGCAACCTGCCGTAACCGACTGAACAGCCAAAGCCCAAACCCCAAATCCTCGATAGGCCATTCCTATACCGATTATTCCGGAAACGATAACCGACAGTAATGAAGCTTTGGTTTGCGTTTTGAAATCAACATTTATAGTAAACTTGGCTCGTTGTACAATAGTTAAAGAACCGATAAAAACATTTACGGCAACAACTTTAGTCAGACTTTCCAAAATCGGAGCATTATAAAATGCAGCAATATAAGGTGACGTGAAAAATAATATGAAATAAAAAACCAATCCTACCACAATGTTGAAATAGAACACGGTGGAAAAATCCGTTTCCGTTCGGTTTTGTTTTCGAATTAAGGCATTGGAAAATCCGCTATCAATAAACGACTGTGAAACAGCCAAAAAAATAGCCAGCATCCCGATTAATCCGTAATCGGCAGGAAGTAACAATCGAGCCATTATTATTCCTAACACAAATTGAACTCCCTGAACGGAAAAACGCTCTATACTACTCCAGAATATTCCGGATACAGCTTTTTGTTTTAAACTCATATGATTTATAATGAAGTCTCTGAAGACTTTTATACAATTTCCGAGATAATGCACAGCTTCATGACCCCGGTTATAAGCCACAAACAAATAAAAAACATTCGACCGATTTTTCTTAAACAGAAAATTCACCCGAATGCTATATATGTTTTACATCTCTTCTTATTTCCGTAAATACAACGATATACAAATTCATCCCCGGATTTTTGGCATAACTTTCCGCAATGAACGGTTTTTTTAATTTATCATATATCCGGTTTCCGAGAGATATATTCACCCTTATCATTTTTACAATTCGGCACTCTACAATTCGGCGCAAAATTATAAAAGTTTTTCCACTTTGCAAAAAAAAATCAAGAAAGGGTACGTTCCGCTCGATTCTCACCTTTATTTATATAGGTAACACACGGACACTCGGTTCGGTTCTGAAAAAGTTCGCAGAAACGACTTTTTTATAATTTTAATTTAAGTTTTATTAACTATTCGGATTGGTCAAATACAGCATCTTGACAAACTGTATATAAGCAACTTGCAGCCTTTCATCTGCATTCATCGGAACTTTTCCAAGCCCTCATGTAAACTTTTTCGTCACGCTCGTAAATTTTATTGGCGGTCGCCAAGGTTAAGACCTGATATCTTTATTTTCTTTTCCGAGACATCTTGGACATATTGTTCTGCACCGGTTACATTTAAAATAAAAATTTTCATTTCCGTATCCTTGAAAAGCATAATTAAAACACGTCAATTGATCCATTTCTATTGTGTCTTTTTTCAAAGCATTTACAGGACAAGACTCTATACATAAATAACAATTTTGGGGACATTTTTTTGTGATTATTTCATCGGGTTCAAGTTCTTTATTGATTAAAGCAGCCGATAACCAAACCATGTTTCCATAATTCGGAGTAATTAACAATGAATTTTTTCCTATATAGCCGAGACCGGCCAATACTGCCGCATGCTTTACCGATAGGATATTACGAAACCGATTTGTTTTTTCGTCATACATGGTGGGGTTCACGGTTCCGACAGGCGCTGCAATAATTTTATGATTTTCCATACGATTACAGAAATTTACCGCCATTATATCCAATATATCGGAGAGCATATTTCTTACAATTGTATAGGGAACCGTATTTCTGCAATCCAATGTCCCTTTGAGAAATTTTTTACCGAATACAACAACAGATTTACATGAAGGTAATGTATCCGTGGGGCTGAAACCTTCGGGAGATTCCCGGAATCGTTCAACGGACGCTACGCCGCAAAAATCAGCTCCTAATTCATAGAGAATTTGTTTTACTTTATTTGAATCTATTTTATTTTCCATATTCATAGTGTCCTTGTCGGACGGGTGCCCTTTACCGTTTCCCCATTACGGCTGCAACGGCAAGCAACACGCCCAATACGATGCTTAACAAAGCGGCAAATAATACTTGTATATCTGCCGGAAGCAAGAATGTAACGGTGTGAGCGGGAATCCAGAAAAAAGGAATGGTTTTCTTGAAAACAAAATTCCATTGAACATCCCAATTCAAAGAAGCCAGCAGTTTGCCGAAAGGAAGCGGCGTTACTAACGAGGATAACTTTCCTCCATTGTTAACGATGTGGGTATCCGTAACTTTGTGAATTGTCATAAATACCGGTGCAAAAGAAGTATTCATCAACAGGCTGATTCCAAAAGCGCCCAAAAGTTTTTGAACGGAAAAGCCGCCTTTCATGGCATCTACCACACCGTCCACTCCCAAATATTGCACAATAGCGGGCGAACCGGCGGCAAAAACTTTCATGGCAATGGCAATCCATACGCCCAACAACCCCCAAATGATGCCACGCGGCAAAATACCGAATCCGACGGTGGAATATTGTCCGGTTTTAATTCGTAATCCGAGCATTTCTCCGACTGTAGCCAACACGCCGAATTTCAAAAAAGCCATTATGAAAGCATGATCCGCATTAAAACGCTTGTATCCGGCATACAATTCCGGAATAAAAATAAACGGGAGAAAAATAACTAAAATAAATAGAAGAAAGAAGAGGTCGTTTTTTTTCATAAATTCATTAAATCATTTTCGGTTATACATTTCAAATTTTGTTTTCGAATGACCTCCAAGGCACTTTCGCGATTATTGGTCCGCAAAATCAATACCGATTTTTCTTTGGACGAAAAGCAGTACATGTATTCGATACTAAGTCCCGCTTTCGTAAAATGCGATAAAATGTCGGCAAAACCATCGGCTGCCGGTTGAGCGGCGATAGCCAGCACTTCCGTCAGATTAACGCTCACATTGTTATCTTTCAACAATTGGTGCGCTTTTTGAGCATCGCTGACAATCATCCGCAGAATACCGAACTCGGTCGTATCCGCCACGGTAGCAGCAATAATACGTATATTTTCTTTACTCAAAAGAGTCAATAACTCATTTAATTTTCCGTATTTATTTTCCAAAAAAATAGAAATCTGATTAACCGTCATAATTCATAATTTATAATTCATAATTATTCTCAACTATTGACTCTCAAATCTACCACTCGCACCACTTTTCCTTCTTGAACGGGCAAAGAACCTTTACTTACCAATTTCAAACGGGGCGTAATCAATAATTCATCTTTCAAATGGCGCGTAATTGTTCTTGTTAAATTCTGCAACCGGCTGTAATCGTCGGTTGAAAAGTCGCCCAATTCCACTTCAATCAACATTTCATCGTTGTTATCAATTGTTCCCATGGTAATTAAGTAATTACTTCCCAATTCCTTAAACTGCATTAATATTTCTTCCACTTGGATAGGAAAAATATTCACGCCTTTCAAAATAATCATGTCGTCGCTACGCCCTTTGAAACGAGCGATACGCTTATGCGTTCGACCGCATTTGCATTCGCCGGGAAGAATACAAGTCAAGTCGCGCGTGCGGTAGCGAATCAACGGCATCGCTTCGCGATTGATGGTCGTCAATACCAATTCGCCGACTTCACCGTCCGGAACGGGTTCTAAGGTTACCGGATCAATGATTTCCACAATCGTATAATCTTCCCAGATGTGCAAGCCGTTCTGTTCCTTACATTCAAAAGCGACTCCCGGTCCGTTCATTTCCGACATTCCGAAACAGTTATAAGCCTTGATTCCAAGCATGCGTTCGATTCGTTGCCGTTGTTCCTCCGAATGCGGTTCGGCGCCGATACAAAAAGTATGCAATTTGGTGTCTCTTTGCGGATCAATTCCTTCGGCAAGCATTACTTCAGCCAGACGAATGGCATAACTTGGAATAATATGCAAGCAGGTGGTTCCGAAATCCGTTATGAATTTAATCTGTCGTTTCGAATTACCGGCAGCCGACGGAACGGTTAAGCAACCCAATTTTTCGGCGCCGTACTGAAATCCCAGTCCGCCGGTAAACATGCCGTAACCCGACGTGTTTTGAAAAATATCCGTATCGCGTATGCCGACCATATACATGCAACGCGCCACTTGATTCGCCCATTCATCCAGATCCTTCGCGGAATGCAGCACTACGGTCGGATTTCCGGTCGTACCGCTGGAAGAATGTAATCGGACGCAGTCTTTCAACGGAATGGCTGCCATACCGAAAGGATAATAATTACGCAAATCGTCTTTTGTTGTAAAAGGTAATTTTTTCAAATCCTCTAACGATTGGATTTTATCTGCCGAAATGTTGTATTCGGCAAAGACCTTTTGGTAAAAAGAAGATTTCTCCGCCCTTTCCATGGTTTGCCAAAGACGGGTTAATTGTAGCTTTTCCAAGTCTTTTCGACTGATTGTTTCAAGTTCTTTCTGCCAATATTCTATCATAATTGGTATTTTCATTAAATAAAGTATGCAAATGTACGGAATTTTTTGATAAAACAAATCATACGGAATATATTCGTATCTTTTTTTATTATCGGGAAAAACATTTGTTTCATTGAAATGAAAACAGTATTTTTGTATCAGATTTTTAATAAGATTACATAATGCAGGCATATAAATTTATTACTCAAGTATCAGAAAAAGGCATTATCTCATTACCGTATGAACCTGAGTTGTTTAATACTGAGGTGGAGATAATTATTTTTCCTAAGTCCAAAGAAAAAGGAAAGAAAGAAAAAGAAAAAAAATATACTGCGAAGGATTTTCTAAGAGATTGGACAGGAATATTGAAAGACATGTCTGAAGAAGAGTTGGAAAACGCTAAACATGAATATCTGAAGGAAAAATACAAATGATAAAAGCCTTTTTAGATACAAATGTAGTATTGAATATAGCCTTGGCACGTCCTTTGTTCTATGAAGAAGCCTCCGAAGTGTTTCTTAAAATAAACGAAAATAAAATGCGCGGATATATTTCGGCAACATCTGTTACAGATATTTTCTATGTGCTTTATAAAGCAAAAACAGACGCTTCCGGTTATCTGAAAAAACTCCTAAAAATAGTTGATGTCCTTGAAGTAGATAAACATACAATTATTACCGCATTATATTCCGGGTGGACCGATTTTGAAGATGCTGTTCAGTTGCAGGTTGCAATAGAAAACGAAATGGATGTTATTATAACAAGAAATACAAAAGATTTCCAAAAAACAAAGAAAATCAGAGTATTAACTCCAAAAGAATTTATTGCTTCTGGAGAGTAACTTCTTCCTTATATTAATTTATCCGTTCTTTTTCAATTTGTAATGCAAATATCTTAAACTTTGTGTAAAATAAACAAATCAAATTCCCAAGGCGCTTTTTTACAGGCGCTTTCTTGTTTTTTGTACGCAAGAAACAGCAACTTTGTTATATCAATACCGATTTAATATAAGTCTCTTAATGGCGGTTTAAGGCAAATCCCGACGCGTACCATGGAGGAGTACCGATTGTAATTCAATAAACTCTCGCCGTATCCTTGCGTCCATTGCAGAAATAAATATTCAAGCGCTCTTCTATGCGGCCTTAAACTGAGTTCCAATTGTGTGTTCACACCTTTTGAACAGGGATTAATGACCAAAGAGATACCCGATCTGTTGTTATAACTTCTGAAATTTGAAACAATCTGTCCGTAGCCTCTGTATTTAAATAAATCGGAATTGTCGCCGCTCACTAATCCGTACCATACTTTGGCTTGAAACGACAAATAAGCATTGTGGAAGTATGCGCCGGATAATGTCATGAAATTCCAACTGCGGTTATCAGCTCCGTCTTTTCCGTTCGATTCATGCTCGACAGAAAAAAGCACTACTCCTTTAAATCTATAGTTTTGAATTATAGGGGTCATTAAAAGGAGACCCGGATTATAGTTGATGTCGGTAAACGGGCTTGATGTATAGTAAATATCCCAAAATGCTTTTTGAGTAAAAGTCAACATTAATTGAGTATAATGAGGCATAGAAGTGCTCACTAATCTTTGCCTTATACTGATTTGAAATTTGGCGTCGGCGCTTTGATTGGTTATTCGTTTATTTACAGGTATTCCAGAAATAAAATAATTGTCTTTATACATTCCGAAATTAGGCTGTCTCTCAAGATATCTCAAGATTATATCATTGTTCAGTTCCGGATAATCGGGCTTCCTGTAATCAACTTTAGAGTTGCCCCGTTGATTTTTCTCCATATCTTCCACCTCTGTATCTGTGACTTGAGCGGTTAATCCGGAAATAAGACTTAAAAACAATATAAAAAAAAGAGTTGTCTTCATAAAAATTTGCATATTTGTGTTTGTATTTATGTTTATGTTTATAAAATTATATCAACTGTTATCTGTTTAAAATAGTATAAGTCAATTTAACCCGATTTTCCAGGGAGGAAGACATGACATCGGGTAAATAATCATAATGCGAATTACGTAAGAAGAATCGCTGTTCGGCGCTAAGCCTCAATTTGTTTGACACTTGATAACCGATACCTACGTTTATCAGGCTTAGCAAGGCGTTGCCTTTATTCCCTTGTACATTAGCATAGTGATAATTGGCGTCTTCGGGAAAACCGTTGATTTCCGCCGAGGCGGAACCGTATCCTTTCGTGGTAAAAATTTGATAATGCTTAATGCCCCATGCGGTTTTCCAACGTTTCCCGATATTAAGTATTCCGTATAATTTCACACTGTATCCGTTTCCCATATTATAATCACGATTATCCAACTTAAAATAATCCGATTCGGAGGAACCGAGCAATATTAAATTAGCATACGCGGTTCCGATGAAACGCGGCAATCCGTTCTCGCTTCTTCGGTGCATATAAAGCAATCCTCCTCCGAAAGCGGCCGTTTCGGCAAATTCGTAAGGTCGTTTACCCCCCGAAACTATGGGGTCTGCGTCATAAAAGTTGAAATGTTGGAACACGCCGGCCAACCAATGATTTGCATTCT
>WRFZ01000129.1 GCA_009778655.1 Candidatus Azobacteroides sp. | reverse complement strand
CGTTTACAAAAAATCGGATATACTTTGTCTGCAACTCTCAATTGTATTTTAAATTCGTCGTTATCGGGCATCTTAAATTATTCGTTTAATAAAGCGATGCACTTATCAACTTCTCGCACTAATTTGGATAATCTGTTTTTAGTCATCTTAAAATCATCCCGACTCACGGAAATCATCCGCGCAACTTTCAGATTATCGCATTTTAATTGTAATTGTGTATTCTCTTCTGTCAATGAATCATTTCTGCTTTTTTGTTCGGCAAGCTGCGATTGTAATTTTGTATTTTCTTCTCTCAGTCTATCGCACAAAAAAAGCATTTGACGAACCCGAACTTCAAAATTTCGTATAATTTTCAGTTGTTCTTCGGTCATAGATTCAAATTTCTGCACAAAAATAAGTAATTATTACGACCTTGCAAAGAAAATGCCAAATTTATTTTTTTTATGCCGGGTAACGGACAACAGACAACAAGCGATTTTCTTTTTCTCCCGGCAAATTTATTCCTTATAATAGATTCGTTTGACTCGCGGTGAAATAGAAGTCAGAATTTCGTAAGGAATGGTTTGCAATTTTTCCGCCCAATCGCCGATAGTTATCTCTTCGCCGAAAAGAACGGCCTCATCGCCTTCTTCGGCTTGCGTATCCGTAATATCCACCATGCAAATATCCATACAAATATTTCCGATAGTCGGACATTTTTCTCCCCGTATGAGAACCGATAAATTTCCGTTTCCCAAGCGGCGGTCCAATCCGTCGGCATAGCCTATCGGCAGACAGGCAATCCGAGAATCCCGTTGCAGCGTTCCGTTGCGATTGTAGCCAACGGTTTCCTCCTTTTTCACGTCCCGAACTTGCAGGATTCGCGTTTTCAAGGCAGCGACCGGTTTCAAGTTCTTTTGACCGATAGCGGAAATTCCGTACAGTCCGATTCCCAATCGTACCATATTCAGTTGCGCTTCGGGAAAGCGTTCAATCCCCGCCGAATTAAGAATGTGTTTCAGAACCGGATAATCCAAGGCTTTTTCCAACTCGGAAGTTTCCTGCAAAAAACGGCCGATTTGCTTTTTTGTAAACTCGTCAAAACGCGGCGAATCGCTCCCGGCCAAGTGAGAGAAAACGGATTTAACGATAACACCCTGTTGAGCATTCAGTTTTTCCGCTACAACCGGAAGTTCGACCGCATCGAATCCCAAGCGATTCATTCCCGTATCTAATTTGATATGAATTGGATAATGCAATATTCCGCGACGTCCGGTTTCGCGAACAATTGCATTCAAAATGCTTTGATTGTATATCTCCGGTTCCAAACCGTATTCAAACAGCGTATTGAATGCGTGTTCTTCCGGATTCATCACGAGAATGGGCATGGTGATACCTTCCCTGCGCAGTTCGGCGCCTTCGTCGGCTAAGGCAACCGCCAAGTAATCGGCACCTCGCTCCTGTAAAGTTTTTGCTAATTCATACGAACCGACTCCGTATCCGAAAGCCTTGACCATACAGATTATTTTGGTTTCCGAATGTAATTGGGAACGAAAATATTTCAGATTATGAATCACAGCGTCTAAATCCACTTCCAAAACCGTTTGATGCGCTTTTTCTTCCAATTGTTCCGAAATCCGCTCAAAACGCGATTGTCGGGAACCTTTGATCAACACGATCGAATCTTTCAAGTTTCGCCATCTTCCCGAATCCAAGTAACTTTCGGTAGTCGGATAAAATTCTTTCTCCATCCCGAATAAATTGGAATGAGACATCAGATTCGGGCCTATCCCGACGATATGCTGGACTTGTTCTTGACTGACCAATTCGGCTACTTTTCGATAAAACGCCGCCGGAACCATCCCCGATTGTAATATATCGGAGAGAATCAATACCCGTTTGAACGGATGATCGGCCGAGCGCCTCGCCATGAAATCCAAGGCTATGGATAATGAATTAATATCCGAATTGTAGGTATCGTTAATCAGAATATTGTTGTGAATCCCTTTATTGACGTCCAAACGCATCGCTACCGGATCTAATTTCTCGAATCGTTCCGATAAAGCGTCCGAATCGGGAAACAAATAAAGAATGAAAGCCAAGCAGTGGATAGCGTCTTCAATCGAAGCGTCGTCGGTAAAAGGAATTTTGATGGTTCGTTGAATATTCTGTACGGTATATTCAATAATTGTATAGTCTATTTTTTTCTCAATCCGGGAGATAAAAAGATTTGCATGAATATTGGTTTTCGACCACGAGAAAGTTTTTCCCGTAAAGCCTTTTTTCTCTATGCAATATTTTATCAAGTGTTGGTCTTCGTTATAGATAATTTTCTCAACCGATTCAAACAGTTGTAATTTTTCTAAACATTTATCTTCCAAAGAATGAAAGTTTTCTTGATGAGCCTCACCGATGGTTGTGAAAATCCCGATGGTAGGGAGAATAATCGGTTGGAGCTTTTGCATTTCACCGGGTAAAGAAATTCCGGCTTCGAAAATACCCAATTCGGTTTGTTCATTCAATTGCCAGACCGACAAGGGAACGCCTGTCTGCGAATTGTAGGAACGGGGAGAGCGAACGATAGTTAACCGGTCGTGCAGCAATTGGTATAACCACTCTTTCACAATGGTTTTTCCGTTGCTGCCGGTAATGCCGACAATCGGAATATCGAACCGTTTCCGATGAAAAGCGGCTAACCGCTGAAGCGCTTCCAGCGTGTCGGGAACTCTGAGAAAGCGAGCATCCGGCATAGCGCCCAACCCATCAAAAGCAAGGTTTACCACAAAATTCCTCAAATCGCGTTCGTATAAATCGCGAATGTAGCGATGCCCATCGTTATGGCAGGTTACTAAGGCAAAAAATAAACTGACAGCCGGATCCGATAAAGACCGACTGTCAGTTAATAAAATACCGATTTCCGCTTCATCGAAAGAAGTCGTTTCCGCTCCCATGATTTGAGCAATTTCCCGAATCGAATAGTTCATTTTGTTATTCCGCTTCTTTCAGTATCGCATTGCAGTAATTCCATCCGATTCCGTCGTAACGCTTAAACATTTGAATCATTCGTTGTTTGAAATCCGGATAATTCCGTAACGATTGGGGCGACCAGCCAATTTCCGCAACAGCAGCTCCACGAGGAAACGCCATGTATTCGGCATAATCGGAATCTTGGATATATTCCGTCCAGATATTTCCTTGAACGCCCAAAATATGTTTCGCCTCAGCCGCAGTTAAACTTGCGGGCATGGGATTATAGCTGTAAGTTTTCCACAGAGGGACAAAACCGCCGATAGCCAAAGGTTGCGTTTTCGGATCGGCTTGATAATAATCCAAATAAAAATAGTTATTCGGAGCCATTATCACGTCGTGGTTTTGTTTTGCCGCTTCGATACCGCCGGCTTCGCCTCGCCACGACATCACCGTAGCGTTGGGAGCCAATCCGCCTTCAAGAATTTCATCCCAACCGATGATGCGTCTTCCTTTGGATTCGACGAACTTTTCGATTCGTTTGATGAAATACGATTGCAATTCATGCTCGTCTTTCAATCCTTCTTTTTTTATTAAGGCTTGACAGTGCGCACAGTTTTGCCAACGTACTTTCGGCGCTTCATCGCCTCCGATATGAATGTATTCGGAAGGAAATAAGTCAATTACTTCCGACAAAACATTTTCGAGAAATGTGAACGTTTCTTCTTTCGGGCAATAAATATCGTTGAACACTCCCCATAAACCTTCGACTTCAAAAGGGCCTCCGGTACAAGAAAGTTCGGGATAAGAAGCCAAAGCGGCAACCGCATGTCCGGGCATTTCCACTTCGGGAATAATGTTGATAAATCGGCTTTGCGCATACGCAATAACTTCTTTTATTTCTTCTTGAGTATAAAAACCTCCGTAGCGCGTATTGTCCCATTTTCTTTTATCGGGAGAAGTATAACGACCTTCCAAGGTACGATTGCGGAAAGCGCCGATTTGCGTCAATTTCGGATATTTTTTGATTTCGATTCGCCAACCTTGATCGTCCGTCAGATGCCAATGAAACGTATTCATTTTGTGGTAAGCCAGCATATCAATGAATTTAAATATAAATTCCTTCGGCATGAAATGGCGGCAAACATCCAACATTAATCCGCGGTGAACGAAACGAGGTTCATCTTCGATTTCCACGCAGGGAACAGCCCAAACAACATTGCTCAAATACGGACGTTCGATCTGAAACGGAAGCAATTGGCGCAAGGTCTGCATCCCGTAAAAAATCCCTTGAGGCGTTTTCGCTTCCACCGTAATCAAATCTTTTTGAACGGAAAGTTTGTAGCCTTCGGCGTTGGAAATCGCCGGATTCAGTTTACAAACAATCGCATTGGAAGATGCCGGAGAAACGGTAACGGACAAACGAAAACCTCCTGCCCGATTCAATAAATTGTTAAAAACGGCAACTGCATTCTGCATTTCCGGGTTATCGGAAGATAAAACGATTGATGTATTTGAACGAATGACAAACTGCCCGGAATTGATTTTCATCTTTGCCGGAATCGGAACCAAATTGATTTCATTTTTACTTTGAGCTTGAACTCCCCATCCCAATAAGGTCATCACTATTGCCAAAAAAATTTTTCTCATAATTTATAATTCATAATTCATAATTCATAATTCACAATTAAATCACTCCACGCTGAATTTATAAATGGTATGACTTCTATACACGCTATCCGGCCAAAGTTCGGTAGAAGGAAAATTCGGATGATGGGGCGAATCCGGAAAGTGTTGTGTTTCCAAGCACAACGCAGTTCTCTGTTGGTAAGCGATTCCTTTTTTCCCGATATTCGATCCGTCCAGAAAATTACCCGTATATACTTGTATTCCCGGTTCGGTGGTATAAACTTCCATCGTAATTCCGTTCGACGGCGAAACCACTTTAGCCGCTAAAGCGCTAATATCTCCCTTCGTATTTAGAACAAAATTATGGTCGTACCCGTTACCGAATTTAACAGCTTCGAAAATCGTATCGTTGATGCGAGCGCCGATCGCCGTCGGCTTGGTAAAGTCCAAGGGGGTTCCGGCTACTTTATCTATCTTTCCGGTCGGAATCAATTCTTTGTCTGTCGGCGTATAAGCGTCGGCATTCAAATACAACACATGATCCAAAATGGTATTATGCGGATCACCGGATAAATTGAAATAAGAATGATTGGTCAGATTCACCGCCGTAAGTAAATTGGTCTTTGCTTCATAGAGAATATCAAGCGCATTGTCGTCCGTGAGTTTATAAGCTACGACAACCGCCAAATCGCCCGGAAAACCTTCTTCCGTATTTTTAGATAAATAAGTACAAACCAATGTTTGAGCATCCGGTTGTTCAATATCAAAGAAGCAAGTGTGGAATCCGCGCGGGCCGCCGTGCAAGGTGTTTTCCCCGTCGTTTTGCCTCAAATTATAGACGGCACGATTGCTGAGCGGTAATTTGCCGTCTGCAATCCGATTCCCGTAGCGACCGATGATCGCTCCGAAATTGGTATTGATCGGAATATAGGATTCGATATCATCAAATCCCAAGACAACATCCCGAAAAATACCGTCTTTGTCGGGAACCCAAACCGAGACAATACGTCCGCCGATGTTGGTTACACAAACTTCCATTCCTTTGGCATTTTTCATGGTGTACAAATGCGTCGTTTTACCCGCTTCCGTACTCGTTTCAAATTTCGAAGGAAATAATCCCGAATCCGTAGGTTGTTCTTTCGTTTCTTTTTTTCCGCAAGAAACGAATAATGTGAATAAAGTTAAAATAAAAAAAATCTTTTTCATACGATATTTAATTTAATGTGGTTTCCGCATTTCTCACTTTTTACAGAGAGCAAGCAAAGATAGATAAAAAAAGAGAAATACACAAACGGTAATCGGGAACAAGTACGATTCTTTAAAAATAAATATAAAACTAATTATTTTTTAACAGATGCTCCGTATCCCCAAACAGCAATCGCCATTACGATACAGGCCCACAGCAACATCTGCCAACCGACCAAATTCCATCCGCCGAGCATCCAACTCTTTACGCCTACCCAAGTTCCAAACGCGCCTCCGATAAATGTAATGGTCATAAACATCGTATTGATGCGGCTGTATGCCGTTTCATCCAACGTATAAATCTGCGCCAAGCTGGTAATCTGCGTACTTTGTTGCCCGACATCCAGCAAAACGGTGGTAATAATAAATGCAATGAGCGAATACGGAAAAAGTTGAATCAAGAGTACGCTTACGATGATAAAACCAACCGTAAACAATTGATTTCTTGCCGGATTGTATTTATCTGCCCATCGTCCGAACACAGGCGACACAAGTACTCCGGCAATCCCCAAGAAGCCGAATAGCCCGATGGTATCGGAATGATAATTAAACGGCGGCAGGCTTAAATGAAAAGTAAGCGTTGTCCAAAAGGAACAAAAAGTACCGAATGAAAAAGCTGCCAAAAAAGAAAGCCGGCGTAACAACGCAAAACGTTTGAATTGTAAAAACGAGGATGCAAGCAAATCTTTGTAATTACCATGATACTCCGGTTCCACTTTAGGCAGCACGAGCGCAACCGCTCCTGTGGTAACGACCATCATACAGGCAGATATTCCGTATATATATCGCCAAGAAAACCATTCGGCAATATATCCGCTGAAAACCCTTGCTCCCAATATACCCACAAGCAATCCCGTATAAACGATGCCGACCACATTCCCTTTCTTTTCGCCTGCCATGACGGCTGCCGTAGGCACAAGCACTTGTGTGGCAACAGCGAGAAGGCCTATCAGAAAGCCCGATACATATAATCCCGGTAAACTGCGGATGAATGTGATTGCGATAAGAACCGCAATCAGCAAAATTTGCAAAATAACGATTAATTTTTTGCGTTCGATTTTGTCTCCCAAAGGAGTAATCAGCAGCAAACCTAAACCGTATCCCAATTGCGACAGTACGGGAAGATTACCCGCTTGGCTTTCACGCAAACCCAAATCCTTTGCAATAGCCGACAGTATAGGTAAACTGTAATAAATATTTGCAATACAAACACCGACCGCTACGGCTAAAACAGCGGTTTGTTTTTTTGTAATGCCTCCATTTTTATACCACATTCCCTCTCTTTGCCTAAATGCTTTAGTTTTGATTATTTACTTCGTTGTATTCCTCTTCTGTGACGGGATTCAACCACGTAACATTGCTGCTGCCTTTCATGTTGGAAATGGCAATGTGTACCAATTTGCTCTCTTTAGCCGCTCCATGCCAATGTTCAACATTTTTCGGAATAGCCACAACACTGCCTTTGGTCAATAACCGGGCGGCTTTTCCTCTTTC
Organism: Candidatus Azobacteroides sp.; assembly: GCA_009778655.1. Classification (GTDB taxonomy): domain Bacteria; phylum Bacteroidota; class Bacteroidia; order Bacteroidales; family Azobacteroidaceae; genus Azobacteroides. Next base: position 11,081 of record WRFZ01000129.1, on the reverse strand, counting down.
CCGATACCAACCTTTGCCTTCGATTACCAGCAGAGTTTGTCCTATCGGATGCGTATGCCAAAGCGTTCTTCCGCCCGGTTCAAACGTAACGCAGCCGATATTATACAAATTTTCCATTTCATCGGGAGTGAGTAAAGGTTTTACCCAAACCGTTCCGGTAAACCAATCGGAAGAGCCTTTTTCACCTTTATCCCAAATGCCGTTGTCAACGGAAGATTCATTTTCATCTTTGAAAATTTCTTTTGCTATATTAAATGCCGACCATGCTTTGGGCCAACCCGTATAAAATGCCAAATGCGTAATAATTTCGGCGATTTCGCTCCGGGTTATGCCGTTTTCTTTTGCTTTATTCAAATGAAAAGTCAGCTGCTCAAAATTCCCGCCGCTAATGAGTGCGGTAACCGTTACAATGCTTCTGTCGCGCGGGGATAATTCCGTTTCGCGCGACCATATTTCACCAAACAATACATCGTCATTCAACTCTGCAAATTTGGGAGCGAAGACGCCCAATGCATTACGTCCCGCCGTTTGTTTTTTTGCGTTATTATTCATATTTTTCTGTTTAAAGATTAAATGCCAAAATTAATTAAAATTTCTGTACTTTTGTCTGAGAAAAGTATAATTTCAATATGACAGGCACAAAGTTCGAGTGGTATTCGTTGAAATTATGCGTCGTTTGATAAGAATGACAGAATTGTATTGCAATAATCAATGAAAAAATAGAATAAATTATGAATCAAGAAGATACCCGACGTTGCGGATGGTGTAAATCAGACCCCGCCTATCTCAAATATCACGACGAAGAATGGGGTAAAGAAGTAACGGACGATACAAAAATGTTTGAATTTTTGGTTTTGGAAAGCGCTCAAGCCGGATTGAGTTGGATAACTATTCTCAAAAGACGCGAAGCATATAAAAATGCTTTTGCCGGTTATCATGCCGAAAAAGTTGCCCGAATGACGGAGCGGGATGTAGAACGTTTAATGCGGGACAGCGGAATTATTCGCAACCGCAAAAAAATACAAGCGACCATTTCCAATGCGCAGCATTTTATAGAAGTCCAAAAAGAATTCGGCAGTTTTTGCCGGTATTTAAAATCTTTTCTTCCCGAAAGTCAGCCGGTTATTAATCATTGGAAATCGTTGAGTGAAATTCCGGCTTCCACCCCTTTGTCAGACGCCATAAGCAAGGACATGAAAAAACGGGGATTCAAATTTTTCGGCACAACGATTTGTTATGCCCATTTGCAGGCAGTCGGTTATGTTAACGACCATTTGGAAGATTGTTCGTACAAGTATATTGAAAAATAGAACCGCTATGATTCATCAAATCGAATTTTCACTTCCCGAACGCCCTTACGGTTTTCATCTGATTACTTCGGATATTCTGTCTCGAATCGGCGAATTGCCGTCAACGGGATTGTTAAACCTGTTTATCAAACATACTTCGGCAGGATTAGCCATCAATGAAAATGCCGATTCGTCTGTGCTTTCCGATTTCAAAACATTCTTTTCAGACCGGATTCCGGAAAATTATCCGAAATTCGAGCATAATTATGAAGGGCGGGACGATATGCCGGCGCACATTAAATCATCCGTTATCGGACAATCGCTTACGATTCCCATAACCAACCGCCGGTTGAATCTGGGAAGATGGCAGGGAATTTATCTTTGTGAGTTTCGATATTCGGGCGGAGAAAGGAAGATTGTGGCAACGATTTATTCGTAAACCGTTACTTTTTTCGATTTATTTTATACATTTGTCCTTTAAAAATGAATACGATGAAACCTATATCAAGAAGAACAGCTCTAAAGACCGCTTTGGCCGGGGGCGCAGTTTTGGCGACAAATCATCTCGGCGTCGCAATGAATCAATCGGGAAAGATGAAAAAAGAAGAAAAGGAACCGCTTAAAGGAAATATCCGACACTCGGTAAGCAAATGGTGTTTCGATGATTATCCATTGGATGAATTTTGCGTCATTTGTAAGAATATCGGAATTGAATCCGTTGAATTGTTGGATCCGAAGGATTGGCCGATTGTTCAATCACACGGCTTAACCGTTGCAATGGCTCAAGGAGCCGGCTTAGGTATTGATCGGGGCTTCAACGATCCCATGCTTCATGATGAATTAGTGGCAAGTTACGAAAAAGTGATTCCATTGGTTGCCGAAGCCGGATTGACCAATTTGATTTGTTTTTCCGGCAGGCGTAACGGCGCTACCGATTTGCAGGGATGGGAAAATTGCGAAAAAGGACTTAAACGCATTACGCCTGTCGCCGAGAAATACAATGTCATATTAACGATGGAGTTGCTGAACAGCGTCGGACATAAAGATTACCTGTGCGATCATACCGTGTGGGGAGCGGAATTATGCAGACGGGTCGGTTCTCCTAATTTTAAATTGCTGTATGATATTTACCACATGCAAATAATGGAAGGAAATATTATTGAAAACATCCGTAACTATCATTCTTATTTCGCTCATATTCATACCGGCGGATGTCCCGGACGTAACGAAATTGACGAAACGCAAGAACTCTACTATCCCGCCATAATGAGGGCCATCGTTGAAACGGGATATAAAGGTTTTGTAGGACAGGAATTTGTACCTAAACAACCGGATAAGATTGCTTCTTTGGAAAAGTGCATCCACCTCTGCGACGTATAACGTACAACCTGTCGTTACTCGGCATTAACTGCATAAATGAAAACGGCTTATAGAGCTGAATACGAAAAATCCGTTCGTTAATTAAGGTTAATTGTAAGGAATCCGATTAATCTTTTATACTCCAATTGTATCAAAAGTATTGAAAGTTGAAAAAAATATTTACCCTTTTAATATTTAAAGTTATGAAAAAGTTTTTATTGACATTTGCATTATTGATTGGCACGGTATCGGCCTATAATACAATTGAAGCTCAAGGTATAAACGTCAATCTCAATATCAATGTGGGAAATCAACCGGCATGGGGACCCGTAGGATACGATTATGTGGATTATTACTATTTTCCAGACATCAACTGTTACTACAATGTAAATCTTGACCTGTTCTATTTTTTAAGCGGCGGAAGGTGGATGGCAGCGCGGTATCTTCCCTACGCTTTTCACAGCTATGATTTATACGGAATGTATAAAGTGGTACTCGTCGGAGTTACTGATCCTTGGAGATACAATGCGATTCACGTCAGAGATTACGGACGGTATATAGGCTACAAAAACCAGCCGATCATACGTGACAGTCGCGATGTTCGATACAGGGACAGCCGTAATAATAAAATAATATGGTACGCCGATAAAAATAACGGCAATACCTTCAACGGCAACAATGTCGGTTCCGTAAGAAGATCCGATAGTCCGGCGGTTTCCGGCAGAAGCGACGGCGCCGGAAGAAATTCCAATGTAACAACGCGTTCCGCTTCGTCCGCCGAAGGACAAAGCTACAATCGAACGACGCCGAACAGCGAAAGACAAAGCGCCAACCGAACGACGCCGAACAACGAAGGACAAAACAGCAACCGAACGACGCCGAACAGCGAAAGGCAAAGCGCCAACCGAACAACGCCGAACAACGAAGGACAAAGCGCCAACCGAACGACGCCGAACAACGAAAGGCAAAGCGCTAATCGAACGACGCCGAACAGCGAAAGACAAAGCAGCAACCGAACGGCGCCGAACAACGAAAGAAGAAGGTGACCTGTTTTTATCTCTCCTACCCTATTGCAATCACATGAAAATATCACCGCGGCGACCCGATTCAGTTACCGCGGTGATTTATTTTGTTGAATTATTGAAACCGAGCTTTTCTCGAATTTAAAATCGGGGTTCCGGCATGAGAGTTTCTTGACTGTTTACTCTGGACTGATAATCGGTATTAATCCTGTTTTCATCCAAGTTTTGAAAACGGGCGAATTCTTTCTTAAATTCAAGTACAATGTCTCCCGTAGAGCCGTTTCGATGTTTAGCAATGATGATTTCGGCTTTTCCGGTCAAATCGTTTCCCTGTTCATCTTGAAAAATTTTATAGTATTCCGGACGATGGATAAAGCAAACAATGTCGGCATCTTGCTCGATTGCTCCCGACTCGCGCAAATCGGATAACTGCGGTCGTTTGGCGTCATAACCGTCTCGGCCTGTTCGCGGTTGGTTGGTTCGCATATCTACGCCGCGATTCAACTGCGACAAAGCGATTATCGGAATGTTCAATTCTTTGGCCAAACCTTTCAAAGAACGCGAAATCATACTTACTTCCTGTTCCCGGTTCCCCAACTTCAGTTCACTTGCATTCATCAGCTGCAAATAATCAATAATCAAACATTTCATATGGTGTTCCTTCACCAAACGTCGCGCTTTAGTGCGCAATTCGAATACCGAAAGACCGGGAGTATCGTCAACATAAATCGGAGCATCGTAGAGTTTGTTTATTTTACTGTCTAATTGATGCCATTCGTATTCTTTCAATTGTCCGGTTTTAATTTTTTCTCCGGATAATTCGGCCACGTTCACGATGAGTCGGTTGACCAATTGCACATTCGACATTTCCAAGGAAAAGATTGCAACCGGAATATTGAAATTGACTGCCATGTTTTTGGCCATAGATAGAACAAAAGCTGTTTTCCCCATTGCCGGGCGAGCGGCAATAATAATCAAGTCCGAATTTTGCCAACCGGAAGTAATCTTATCCAAATCTTTGAATCCGGAGGGTAAACCGCTCAATCCGTCGGTACGTTTAGCCGCTTCTCGCATGAGATCGAACGCTTTGGTAATAATCGGATTGATATGTTCGACGTCTTTTTTGATGTTGCGTTGCGATATTTCAAACAAATTGCTTTCGGCTTCTTCCATCAAATCGTCCACGTCGTACGCCTCATCAAAAGCTTTACCGGCCACTTCCGATGAAAAAGAAATCAGTTCGCGCGCAAGGTATTTTTGCGCTATGATCCGGGCATGATAATCAATATGAGCGCTCGATACCACTTTTTGCGATAACTGAGCAATGTACGACTTTCCGCCGACGGCTTCAAGCGTTTTATTTTTTCGCAACTGCTCAACCACCGTAAGCATATCAATCGGGCTTTGATGAAACGCCAAATCTTGAATAGCGGTAAAAATCAATTCATGGGATTTATCGTAAAAACATTCCGGAGTAAGTATTTCATTGATCATGGAATAAGCATCCTTTTCAAGCATCAACGCACTCAAAACGGCTTCTTCCAGCTCGCGTGCTTGAGGCTGCAAACGTCCCGTTTCCTCTGTATTTACAATTGATTTTTTGGTTTTTGCGTTTGTTCGAAGTTTATTTCCTTGTTCCGCCATTGTTCCTCTTTATTTTTTTCGTCTGCAAAGGTAAGCGGAATCGGTGTTCTTATGAAAAGAGAGCAGTCAAAGTTATAAAAAATTACGAACGTCGTTATTAACTTCTTTTCAACCGGGAAAAAGTGTATCTTTTCGGATTAAATCATTTTTCATTCTGTTTTTGCTATTTAAAAACTATTATTTATTACGTTTTCCACTGTTTTTATAAATTGTTTTGCCGGTTCTAAACGACTAACCACATCTTCCCTGTTAATATCTTTTAATTCATCATAATCACCGGTTTGTCTAAGTTCAAAAAGACTTCTGTATAATTTTCCAACCTCTTCACTTAATATTCCTGTTTTTATAAAATACATTGAAAATAAAGCAATAATACCTTTATGCGTTCGTGCCTCGAAATTTTTTTGCATAAGTAAAGCGGTTACAATATAATAACAAGCATAATACATTCTATTAATTGCGGTTCTGTAAAAACCTTGTTCAAGCAAATATGGCACTTCTTTAATAGTTTCATTTGCTCGCTCTATTTTTAAGTCAATTAATACTTTTTTCTCAATTTCATATAATTTCATAGATATCTAAACTCAAATAATTAATATTCCATCTTTTTGAACATTATAATAAAAAGGTGTAAAATTACGTTTTTCCCATTCCTTATTTGTATATATCTTCACACTTATATAAGTACCATAGTTCCAACCCATATCAGCAAACGGATATGCGTATGCGTTTTCATCTTCGTATGTTATCTTTTCCTTATCCAACAATACCAATAAATCCCAATCCGAATCCTCTCGAGCATCACCACGCGCTTGAGAACCGAAAAGAATTACCTTTTCATTCGGCAATATCCGACGCTTCAATGTTTGTATTTCATTGAAAATCCGTTGATTCATTTATTTGTTGTTTATATTTTTAATTTCATTATTTCTGCAAATATACCATAATTAAATACAATTCACAAAATTATTCGCCACGGTTAACTGCATTTTTTAACGAATAAGAAAAAACAATACTTGTCAAAAATAAAATTACTATCTTTTGCATGACTTTATTTAATTAACCGGTAAGACAATTCATTGATTATATCCATGATCTCTTTGTCGGGCCAACCCCGGAACACTCCATTCTGCTCTTTTCCCGGTATTTCTTCAAGGCTTTCCGGACTCATTTTAATAATCACGTGCGCTCTGGAATAGAAATTGGTTTCAGAAGGCCCCAAACTTCGGAAATAATCCGGATATTTGCATTTTCGTTCATACCCGGCAACAAGACATTGTAACACTTTCTTGTTATCTTCTTTTGTTACAACAGCCTTATACGAATGAAAACCTAACAGAAATTCCAAGGTAGAAACTGATATGATAAAACGTCCTTTTTCAAGATCAGTCGCCGGTTCGTCTAAAAATGACAGATTTTGTATCACGTAATTATAATGTCTCAATAATTCTTCGGGCGCTTCTTTTCTTTTGAAAAGTTCCCGGATACCATTGAAATCATTGAACAGTTTATCAGCTCCCTTGCTTAAAGAGTTGAAAGCAAAGACATCATTGAGCAGCGGATATCGTAAGCATATTTCCGTCAAATCTTTTGTTGATAAAGAAGACAAAATGTCTTCGGGAATTTGACAGGCTTCCACCATCTCTTCATTGCTATGAAAATTTTTCCATTCCTCCGTACCCGGCTTCACCGGATAATCCCAAACCAATACCCCGGAAACAGGCGTATTTGTATCATCTTGAAAATGCTGACTGCAAGACAATAGCAATAAACAGGATATAAAAACAAATATCTTTTTCATGATTTTTCTTAATTAATTGGTAAGACAATTCTTTGATTTTTAATTTCCATAAAATATAAAGTCATATTTTACCATTCTCCTTTGAAAAGTCGCTATGCGACAGGGAACGAACTTACGGACGTATGCAACAAATACAAAGCCCGGTCGCACAAAAATATAAATTTTGCGAAAGTTAACAATAATTTTTATATTTCACAAATAAAATAAAAAAATATTTCGAACTTAAGCGTAATTCGGTACACAGATAATCCGGGATGACGCCGGTTTTATATTATTTTACCGGAAAGTTGATGTATGAAATATATTTTGTATTTTTGTTCCTCGAAAATCATCCGCTTACTTTTTACGCAATGAAACGTCTTTTTTCGCTGATTATACTTTTAGTATTTGTCGCCCCGTCGCTTTGGTCAAGAACGGAGACAGATTCTATTTTCCAAGCTTTATCCCAAGCCATGCGCGATAAAAAAATGTATATGTCTAAAAGAGAACAGCATATCAAAGACATCAAACAACTGCTCAAAACGCCCGATTTATCCGATTATCAGATTTATTCCATTCAAGATCAACTGCAAGGAGAATACAATTCGTACAAAATTGATTCGGCGGTATATTACGGCGAACAGAATTTAAAGATTGCGGAAAAGCTTAATAACTTAGAATATATTTATGATACGAAGTTGAATTTGTCATTTTCGTATTGGCTGGAAGGCCGATTCATTGAAGCGCTAAATCTGTTGGATAATTTGGATCGAAAATCATTCGACATTTTACCGGAACGGCTGCTTATCAGTTATTATGAATCATACAAACGCTTGTTTCGATATTATGCGTCCGACGATAAGAACAGTCCTTATTACGCTATCGGGATTTTGTATCGGGATTCGCTGTTGAATATTGTTCCCGAAAATTCGCAATCGTATCGGATATTATCGGCAGAAAAATTATCGGATGAAAATGATACTCAAGGAGCAGCGCAATTACTTCTTGAAGCAATACAACTTTCGACTTCGGAAGACCACGAGCGAGCGATTTTCTACAATCTTTTGGCAACGGTTTACAAACAAGCCGGCGATTGGGAACCGGAAAAAAAATATTATGCCTTGTCGGCGATTTGCGATTTGAAAAATGCAATTATGGAAAACGCTTCAATGATGGCTTTAGCCATGCTCCTGTACGAAGAAGGCGATATTGACAATGCCTATAAATGTATGAAATCTTCTTTTGAAGATGCGGTATTTTGCAACGCGCGGTTCCGTACATTTGAGATATCGAAAATTTTTCCGATTATTGATTCCGATTATCAAGAAAAAACGGCGCGACAAAAATCCGAATTGCAGAAATATCTTGTCGCAGTCAGCTTTTTATCATTGTTTCTGATTGCGGCGGTGATTTACGTTTATCTGCAAATGAAACGAATCGCCCGTATTCGCAAAGAATTATACCGAACGAACGTTAAGCTGAATCAATTGAATCACGATTTGCAAGAATCGAACAACCGACTTTTGGAGGTTAATCACAAGCTGGCGGAAACCAATCGGGTAAAAGAAGCCTATTTGGGAAAGTTTATTGATTTATGTTCGAGCTATATCGAAAAATTAGATAATTACAGACGAAATTTGAATAAAATAGCGAATAGCGGAAAAACAGAAGAACTGTTAAAATTGCTTAAATCATCTCGGTTTATTGATGAAGAATTGAATTGGTTTTATACCAATTTCGATGAAACATTTTTACGCATTTATCCGACTTTCATTTCGGATTTTAACGCCTTGTTTCCGGAGGGAGAAAAACAGGCGGTCAAACCGGGAGAATTGCTTAACACCGAACTGCGACTGTATGCCTTGATTCGATTGGGAATTAACGACAGCGCTAAAATTGCCGTCTTTCTGCGATATTCGATTACGACTGTCTATACTTATCGTTCCAAATTAAAAAATAAATCGCTGTTCCCGGAGAATTTGGAAGAACAAGTAATGAAAATCGGCAGCTTCGCTTTGTAAACAAAAAAAGCGTATAGAAATCTCTTCTCTACGCTTTCCAAAAAAATTAACCGTTAACCAATTTCGGCTATTTATCATGGATCAAGGTCAATCAACATCTCATAGTTTCAAGTTTCGGTTAAACGAGTTATATATACCAAACTGAATGCAAATTAACGCCTAAATTCCGAATAATGGAGTTAACCTACCGTTATTTTTAGGTTAAAATTTCGTTAAGACGATTGTACAGACAAAACAACCCGATTGCACAGACAGAACAATCGGGTTGTAGGAACAATCGAACTATTTTTTATGAAGAATTATTTCGGCAGGATACTTATCGCATAGCCGCCCCCCGGCGCTGATTTTTGCGTTAATTTTGTTTTGCTTGTTACTTCCATTTTCCGAATCGTATAGGATTGCGGATTGGTTTGGTAATGCGCATCTTTTCCGTCGGCATAGATAGTTGCGACGTATTTTCTTCCCGGGTCCAGAAAATCGAAAGAGATTGCCGAGGTAAATCCTTTTTCACCGCAGACATTACCTACAAACCAATTGTCGCTTCCTTTCGCTTTACGCGCAATGGTGAGGTATTGGCCCGGTTCGGCTTCGAGGTATTTGGTGTCGTCCCAGTCCACCGCCACGTCTTTGATAAATTGGAAAGCGTCGAGGAAACGATTGTAATTTTCCGGTAAATCGGCTGCCATTTGCAAAGGACTGTACATTGTGACATACAGCGCCAATTGGTTACAGATTGTAGAATTAACATGGGATGTATTTCCGGGATTAATTTTTTCAATATCCGGTTCGAAGATGCCCGGCGTATAATCCATCGGGCCGCCCAACAGACGAGTGAACGGCAATATGGTTACATGATTGGGTTTGCTGCCTCCAAAAGCTTGGTATTCAGTACCGCGAGCCGATTCGTTACCAATCCAGTTGGGATAAGTACGGCAAACGCCGGTCGGACGGGTAGCTTCGTGCGCATTGACCATAATTTTGTAATCGGCCGCTTTTTGAACGGCGTACAAATAATGGTTGTTCAGCCATTGGCTGTAATGATATTCGCCGCGGGGAATCATATCGCCTACATAACCGCTTTTCACCGCATCGTAGCCGTTGTCTTTCATAAATCGGTAGGCTTGGTCAATATGACGTTCGTAATTACGGATGGAAGAAGCGGTTTCGTGGTGCATAATCATTTTCACTCCTTTGCTTGCCGCATAGCGATGAATTTCCTTCAAATCGAAATCGGGATAAGGCGTTTGGAAATCAAAGACATAATCTTTGGAGTTGCCGAACCAATCTTCCCAGCCGATGTTCCAACCTTCCACCAGAACGGCGTCGAAACCGTGCAGAGCGGCAAAATCAATGTATTCCTTCACATGAGCCGTATTGGCGGCATGACGTCCGTTCGGTTTTACCTTAGTATAATCGGTAACTCCCAATTGCACGCTCGGTAAATCCGAATACGCCCAAGAGCTTCTGCCGGTAATCATCTCCCACCAGACGCCGATATATTTCACGGGTTTAATCCATGAAGTATCTTCGATTTTGCAAGGTTCGTTCAAATTCAGCGTAATGCGGGAAGCCAATATATCGCGGGCGTCATCGCTGACGATAATCGTGCGCCACGGGCTGACGCAAGGCGCGAGTAAATGCCCTTTCGTTCCGTTGGCATCGGGCGTTAACCACGATTCGAAGATGAAATTTTTATCATCTAAATTCAAGTGCATACAAGCGTAATTAATCAAAGCCGCTTCATGCAGATTGATATATAAACCGTCGGCGGTTTTCATCATCAAAGCGGTTTGCACGCCTGTAGGCGAAAACGGCGTTTGCGAACTGTTGGGGGTGATGGCTTCGCTCATTAAGCCGCGTATTTCCGAAAGGCGGGAAGTCGTATAATCATATTCCTGCGTATCGTAATCGCCCGGAATCCAAAATGCGGTATGGTCGCCGGTCATTGCAAACTGCGTATGCTCTT
>WRFZ01000128.1 GCA_009778655.1 Candidatus Azobacteroides sp. | reverse complement strand
GCGCGCTGATTCTCCTCTATCTGGAAGATCGTCCGTATAAAGAAATCGCTGAAATCATGGGCATTACAGTTACGAATGTGTCCACAAAAATCAACCGTATTAAGGAAAAGTTAAGACAAATCTCAAAAATTCAAAAATGATGGAACTGAATGAAATAAAAAAAATATGGAATGAAAATGATTTGTTGAAAGAAAAACAACAGGTCAATGATCAAAGGATAAAAGATACGCTGAAAAACAAAGGGGAAAGCGCTCTCGCAAAATTAATAAAAATCGCAAAATTCTACGTGATTGCCGAGATACCCTTAGGTTTACTTTTTTGTCTTATATCGTACAATTTTTTTAAAGCCGGAGGCTATTACATGATTTGTCCGTTAGCGCTTTTGCTCTCCTGCTTTCTGTTGGAACCGCTCCAAATTTATTTGTATCGTTTGCTGAAAGCGATTGATTTCTCCCGGATGACGGTAAAAGAAGTTTCTGAAAAAATTTTGAAATATCAAGATATTCTTCAAAAATACAAAATGTACGGGATGATCTTTTTCGTCGTTTTCGTGGGAATCTGGCTTTATTTATATTACAAACTAACCTTTGGCTCGAAGATTATTGAGGGATTCATTATTTATATCATAGTCATCTATTTGATCGGATTAATCGCCATTCCGTGGTTATACAAAAAGCTTTATTTTAATAATATCAACCGGATAAAAGAAAATCTGAAAGAATTAAAGGAATTTGAAGAATTATAACAATTAATTAATACATAAAAAAAATGAAAAAGTCAGTCGTATTATTCCTGTTGATTATTGCAACATGCAGCGTTTACGCTCAAACGGAAACATATAAATCGGGTGCAGTTTTGTGGAAAATTTCGGGAAAGGATTTATCCGAACCGTCCTATTTGTTGGGAACTTTTCACTTGAAATCCGGCGAATATTTAGACAGTATCCCGGGCGCAATAGCCGCTTTGCAATCCTGTGAACAAGTGGTCGGCGAAGTAAACATGTCGGATATGGCCGGATTGCAAATGCAAATGATACAAGTCATGAAAATGACTCCCGATACTACCTACAAAATGCTTTATTCCGATGAAGATTACCGGTTTGTCAGCGAAAAATTAGCTTCTCTGATCGGTAGCGGACTTGAGCAATTGGGCATGTTGAAACCGGCAGCCATTCAATTGACTGTAATTGCAAGGGCTTACATGAAATATTATCCGAATATCAATCCGGCGAATATTTTGGATATTCGTATTCAGTCGGAAGCAATCAAGGAACAAAAACCGGTACTTGGTTTGGAAACGATTAACGATCAGATTCATGTGCTTTTTGGTATTAAAAATTTACAACAACAGGCGGACGCTTTGTTGTGCAGCATGAAAAATTTGGATGAATTGATGTCTTTGGTACCGGAAATAATTAACGATTATGAACGGGGCAATTTAAATAAACTGTATGAACGCTTGAGAGATACTGAAATTTGTCCTTCAATGTCTTCGGAAGAGGAAACGGATGCATTGAATAAAGAGCGAAACAATGCTTGGATGGAAAAACTTCCGGAGATTATGAAAGAAAAATCTTCCTTCATTGCTGTCGGCGCTCTGCATTTGGCGGGAGAAGACGGTTTGCTGAATTTGTTGGAAAAAGCCGGATACAGCGTAGAGCCGGTTAACATGTAATAAACCGATTGAGTTGTTGTTTACGAAAAAGAATATTTTCCTGTCGTGATTTTATAAGAATAGAAAAAATACGTAACTTTGCCTTTGTAAATACATATAAGCGATGGAAGCAACAAAAATTATGCGTAATATAAATCAATTGCCTGTATCTCAACGAAAGTGGATAGCTGAACATATTATACGCTCAATACAACAAGAAGAGCAACAACTATCATTGGAAAAAGCAGCAATGCATATGTATGACGATTACCTAACCGACAAGGATTTAACTGCATTCACTCAACTTGATTGCGAAAATTTTTATGAAACAAGGTGAAATATGGTTGATAAATTTAGACCCTTCAATTGGAGCAGAAATGAAGAAGACTCGTCCGGCCGTAATTGTTAATGATGACGCATTGGGAAAATTACCCTTAAAAATTATTGCGCCGATTACCGATTGGAAAGAACATTACGGCATAGTACCGTGGATGATAGCGATTAATCCGTCTATCCAAAACGGATTGGCAAAAAAATCTTCTATTGATTGTTTTCAAATTCGTTCTGTATCAGAAATACGCTTAATAAAACGAATAGGATATATTACCCTTTCCGAAATTTTGCAATTGCAAGAAGGAATCATTAAAGTTATTGGTTATGGAAAATAAAAAGAAAATTGTTTTAATCACCGGATCAACTTCCGGGATTGGAGAAGCATGTGCTTATAAATTTGCGGCTCAAGGTTTTTCCGTGATTCTCAACGGACGAGATATTCGCAAATTGGAAGCCTTGAAACAGAATTTGGTTAAGAAATACACCGGCGATGTGTTCCTTTTGCCGTTCGATATTCGCGACCGGGAAACAGCCCGGAAAGCCATTCGAGAATTGCCGGAAAATTGGCAAGCCATCAGCATCTTGATCAATAATGCCGGATTGGTATTGGGCATTGAAAAAGAATTTGAAGTTAATCCGGATGATTGGGATATTATGATTGATACGAACATCAAGGGCATACTTTCAATTACCCGTTGGGTGGTTCCCGGCATGATTGCGAGAGGAGAAGGGCATATCATCAATATCGGGTCCATTGCCGGCGATGCGGCTTATCCCGGCGGAAGCATCTATTGCGCAACAAAATCGGCCGTAAAAGCGCTTTCCGACGGGTTGCGTATTGATTTGGTGGATACGCCTTTGCGAGTGACCAACATCAAACCCGGAATGGTAGAGACGCATTTTTCTTTGACCCGTTATCGGGGCGATAAAGAAAAAGCCGACGCCGTTTATGCCGGCGTGAAACCGTTGACGGCTGAAGACATTGCCGAGACGATCTATTTTGCCGCTTCAGCGCCTCCGCATGTTCAAATTGCCGAAGTACTGATTTTACCCAATCAACAAGCAACGGCAACGGTTGTACACCGGAAAGCGTGATTAACTCACTTCGCTTCCCGGTTCCAGATTCGCATCCGGGTGAATGAGTCGCAAGTTTCCGGCGAAAGATTCAGCCGATAATAACATGCCTTGTGATTCTATGCCTTTGATTTTGCGCGGTTCGAGATTGGCGATGAAGCAAACCGTTTTTCCGATCAACTCTTCCGGCCGGTAATAAGCGGCAATGCCCGAAAGGATGGTGCGCCCGCCCAATCCGTCGTCAATCTTGAATTGCAGCAATTTGTCGGCTTTGGGCACTTTCACGCATTCCAATACTTTGCCTACCCGAATGTCTAACTTGGCAAAATCGTCGTAAGAAACCGGCGCTTTTACCGGATTCGCTCGCTTTTCTTTCAACGCATTGACTTTTTTCGTATCGAGCAATTTTTGGATTTGTCGTTCGATGATCTCGTCTTCGATTTTTTCAAACAGTAATTCGGGTTCATTCAAATTATGACCTTCTTCCAATAAATCAATACTGCCCAATCGGCTCCATTTATTGTCGCTCTTGGCAATCAAATGTTTGATTTTTTGCGAGGAAAAAGGTAAAAACGGCTCGACTGCAATCGCTAAATTGGCGGTAATCTGCATACTGAGATTCAAAATCGTAGCGGTCCGATTCATATCGGTTTTTGCCGATTTCCAAGGTTCCGTATCAGCCAAATACTTATTACCGATTCGCGCCAGATTCATCGCTTCTTTCAAGGCTTCGCGGAAACGAAATTGATTCAAGTAGTTTTCCATCTCAACCTTTACTCGTTTAAATTCTTGAAACGTCTCCCGGTCGTAATCGGTTAAAACGCCTCTCGCGGGAATTTTTCCGGCGAAATATTTATGCGTCAAAACCATCGAGCGGTTGATAAAATTGCCCAATACGGCGACTAATTCATTGTTATTTCTTGCTTGAAAATCTTTCCATGTAAAATCGTTGTCTTTGGTTTCCGGCGCATTGGCTGTCAATACATAACGCAGAACATCCTGTTTATCGGGAAATTCTTCCAAATATTCATGTAACCAAACCGCCCAATTGCGGGACGTGGATATTTTATCGCCTTCCAAATTCAGAAATTCATTTGCCGGAACATTATCGGGCAAAATGTAGCTCCCGTCGGCTTTCAACATGGCGGGGAAAACAATACAATGAAACACGATGTTATCTTTCCCGATAAAATGAATCAACCGGGTAGTTTCGTCTTTCCACCATTTTTCCCAATCGGCGGGCGAATGTTCGATGGTATTGGAAATGTATCCGATCGGAGCGTCGAACCAGACATACAAAACTTTTCCTTCGGCGCCTTTCAGCGGGACGGGAACGCCCCAGTCCAAATCGCGGCTCACGGCTCGCGGCTGCAATCCCATATCCAACCACGATTTACATTGTCCGTAAACGTTCGATTTCCATTCTTTGTGATCTTCCAAAATCCATTTTTTCAACCACACTTCATGCTTATCCAAAGGCAGATACCAATGCATGGTTTCTTTCAGTACGGGAACGCTTCCGCTGATGGCCGATTTCGGCTCAATCAAATCCAACGGGCTGAGCGAAGTACCGCAGGTTTCACATTGATCGCCGTAGGCTTTTTCATTTCCGCAATACGGACATTTGCCGGTGATGTATCGGTCGGCTAAAAATTGTTTCGCTTCCTCATCGTAATATTGTTCGGAAGTTTTTTCGATAAACTCGCCTTTATCGTAGAGTTTTTGAAAGAAATCGGATGCGGTTTTTCGATGAATAGAAGAAGTGGTACGAGAATAAATATCGAATGTAATTCCGAAATCTTCGAATGATTTTTTGATAAGAAAGTGGTATCGGTCAACAATTTCCTGTGGCGTAACGCTTTCCGCTCTCGCTTTTAATGCGATGGGAACGCCGTGTTCGTCGGAACCTCCGATGAATAATACTTCTTCGCCTTTCAAACGAAGATAACGGGCATAAATGTCTGCCGGAATATAAACGCCGGCAAGGTGTCCGATGTGAACCGGCCCATTGGCGTAGGGGAGTGCGGAAGTAATCAACGTGCGTTGAAATGTTTTACTCATGTCGTAATTTTTTCGGCAAAGGTATAAAAATTACGGCAAATTTTATCGGCGCAGCTTAAAAGGACCGGAAAAAGTTTGAAACGCTAAATCCCCAACCCGTCAACAAATTTATCTTCA
This sequence comes from Candidatus Azobacteroides sp., assembly GCA_009778655.1. GTDB lineage: Bacteria > Bacteroidota > Bacteroidia > Bacteroidales > Azobacteroidaceae > Azobacteroides. Next base: position 12,643 of record WRFZ01000128.1, on the reverse strand, counting down.
ACGGCTTTGGTTTGTATGATTCTGGAATTGGGTGGAACGCTGTACGTCAACCAAACATTACCGCCGATGATAGTTCCTTTGCCGATGGTGATGCGACCGAGAATGGAAGCATTGGAATAAACGGTAACGTTATCTTCCAGAATCGGATGTCGCGGCAAATCCATCGGATTTCCGGCTTCGTCCAATACAAATTTTTTGGCGCCGAGAGTAACTCCTTGATATAGACAGACATGATTCCCGATCACGGCGGTTTGTCCGATGACTATTCCCGTTCCATGATCAATGCTGAAATATTCGCCGATTGTCGCTCCGGGATGAATATCAATCCCCGTTTCGGCATGCGCCATCTCCGTGACGATTCTCGGAATCAGCGGGATTTCCGACAGATATAATTCATGGGCGACTCGGTGATTCAGTAAGGCTTTTATCGCCGGATAACAGAAAATAATTTCTCCGAAACTTTTTGCAGCCGGGTCGTTATCGTAAATAGCTTTTACGTCTGTTGATAACAGGCGTTTGATATCCGGTAAGCGCTCAATAAAAAAAAAGGTTTTTTCTTTCGCGATCGTTGGCGTGTTTGCATCGTTCGATTCAAATGCTAAGGCTCTGTAAATCTGTTCGAACAATAAATAATACAATTTCTCGGTGTTGACTCCCGCATGGTATCGGACGGTATTTTCCGTTACCGACGGATTACCGAAATATCCGGGGAAAACGATTTCCCGGATCACTTCGATAATTTCCTTTAGCGTTTGAGCGGAAGGTAATTGTTTATCGTACATAGGAATATAGCGATATTTCGAATGATGAACATCGGTCAATTCCCGAACGCTTTTATTGATCAGTTCTTGTAAATTCATAATTTGTAAGAATATTCTCAAGTGTTTTTATAAGGGATATTCTTCGAAAGCATACAATAAAGTAGATAAATATCTTTCTCCCGTATCGGGTAGAATGACAATAATTCGTTTCCCTTTGTTTTTAAGTTCTTGCGCTACTTGGACGGCAGCGAACAGTGCGGCTCCCGAAGATATTCCGACAAGCAATCCTTCTATTTTGGCAACTTGACGAGAAGTGAGTATCGCTTGATCGTTCGTCACCGTAATGATACGATCAACCACGCTTGCATCGTATGTTTTCGGGATAAATCCGGCTCCGATTCCTTGAATCTTATGAGGTCCGGATTTTCCGCCCGACAGTACCGGAGAGTCCGTCGGTTCAACGGCAATAATTTCAACGGCTTGATTCAGCTCTTTAAGTCGTTTGCCTATACCGCTTATGCTTCCGCCGGTTCCTACGCCTCCGATAACGATATCTGCTTTTCCGTCGGTATCTTTCCATATTTCTTCGGCGGTAGTCTTATAATGAATGTCGGGGTTTGCCGGATTTTCGAATTGATTCAGTATGATTGATCCGTCAATTTCTTTCCGTAACTCTTGGGCTTTGGCGATAGCGCCCGACATCCCCTCCGCTCCCGAAGTAAGAACTATCTCGGCGCCTAATGCCTTGAGTAAAGACCTTCGTTCCACGCTCATCGTTTCGGGCATGGTAAGAATCAGTCGGTAACCTTTTGAGGCGGAAACAAATGCTAATCCGATGCCGGTATTTCCGCTGGTAGGTTCGATAATTACCCCTCCCTTGTTGAGCAAACCTTTGTTCTCGGCATCATTTATCATGGCAATGGCAATGCGATCTTTTATGCTGCCTGCCGGATTAAAATATTCCAACTTGGCAATTATTTGAGCGTCCATCGAAAAATGTTTTTCAAATGAAACGAGTTCCAAAAGCGGAGTATTGCCTATTAATTCTGTCAAATTTTTTGCTATTTTTCCCATATCAATTATTTTTTTGCAAAGTTAATGACTAAATTGTAATTATGAAATAGCATAAATATGGTATTTTTGTAATTCAATCATTTGTTATTATCTTTGCAGACAATGAGAACATTTATTTTAGCAGATAATCAAGATATAACAAGAATCGGAACGGAAGCGTTGATTACATCTTTATTTCCTTACCAATCAATCGAAAGAGCTTCGGATTCAGATATGTTGAAACGTTTGTTAAGGATATATCCCGATGCGGTGGTAATCATTGATTATACGCTTTTTGATTTCGAATCGTCTTCGCAAATGCTTAATCTGAAAGATTCGGTTCCCGATTCTTCGTGGATTCTGTTTTCCTACGAACTCAGTGTCGGTTTTATACGAAATGTTTTATTGGCGGATTCATTATTAAGTATAGGGATGAAAAACGACAGTATTGAAGAGATAAAAGAAGCTTTGAGCGAAGCTTTTTCAAGCAATCGGTTTATATGTCGGAGCGCTAATCGGATTCTTGAAGAAGAACAAAACGATGATGAAAACCGGGAAAAGCTTACCACTTCCGAAAAAAACATTTTGCGGCAAATTGCAGCAAGCAAGAGTACCAAAGAGATCGCTTATGAAATGAATTTAAGTTTTCACACCATCAATACCCATCGTAAAAACATTTTTCGTAAAATCAAAGTCAACAATGTTCACGAAGCCATACGATACGCCATTCGCTCCGGCATCGCGGATGTTGCGGATTATTATATATAAACCGTCACATCGGTGCGATTTGTGAGCGCGGATGATGTTCCCTTACCAAAATATGAATCTGCTCACCTTACCTATAGGATATATCTTGATACCCCTCGGAAAATTGATTTCATCCAACTACGATAATAAGACGCTTTAATTGCAGCCGACCGTTCATTCCGGATTATGGAGTATATATTAAATACAATCGGATGAGTTGCGCTTTCGATGTGAACTGTGCCGGACTCGAACCGGCGACCCCTACCCTGTCAAGGTAATGCTCTGAACCAACTGAGCTAACAGTTCTATTTCAAACTCATACGAAAATCCCGAAGTTTAACCGGCGTATGAGAAATGAGCGCTTAAAATTTATATCCCAAAGTAATTAATCCTTTGAGCGTTCGGCTTGCGAAACTATCTTCAAATGAATCCGGTATAACATCATCGTTTTTGACCGGCGGAAAATAGTATAAATAGTCGTTTTGCGTTCGAAGCACCAAAGCAACATCCACATAGAAATGAGGAGTGAATTTAAATCCGACTCCTGCCGTAAAGTAATTGGCGCAGTTGGAAAGGATATAATTAGGAACCGTTCCGGAAGTCTCTACGATTTCTCCCGTAGAACGGATACTTTTTCGATACGGATTTTGTTCCCAAGCATATCCCAAGCGTCCCGAAAATTGGGGTGAAAAACAATATTCAACACCGGCTCGCAACATGGATGTATTCTTATAATCTTCATCTATTATCTTGTTGACAGCCCATTCATTTCCGTTGTTGTCTTCCAGATTCATGTAGGTATAATTCTTATTTTCGTAATCCACGCTTACAACGGCTTTTGTACCCAAAACCGTCGCAAGGCTGACCGTCCAGCTCCCCGGCGTACGAAAATCATAACTTAAAGCGCCATTCGGCGTGTCGGTTATTCCAGCGGGTTGTCCATCGAAATAAATACCTCTTGGGTTTACTTGCGCCCAAAAGTAGTCGGTCATAGAATACCACGTCGGCGAATGATAAGCGACTCCTATACGCAATGCGTCAATAGGTTTGAAAATGGCGCCTACTTTCACTTGAATACCGGAGCCGTCTGTTCGGAGGTAATTTTCCAGATTGAAACCGCCGCCGTCTCCTAAAAATTGTTCATCATAAAAAGAAGTCATCGAGTACGATAAATCGGTTAGCGAAAGAGTTATGCCCCAGTAGAATTTATCGGAGATATCGGAACCGATGGTAAAATCATACGCCTCGATTTGCCCTTTTTCCCTGACTCTCAAATCCGGAGTGACCTGCTCATTTTCATTCAATATACTTACGTATTGATTGTTACTGTTATTAGCCGGATTAATCAAATATCCCTTCCATGCTAAGGCGCTTAACCAACGAACGTTAGGATTGTCATACGGATTATTATTATTATCGAATGCGGAACTGTTGATTCCGCCGTCAGCATTAGTTAACGCCACAATATAATCCGTCAAGGATGAGTTCATTGCCGGTCTTGATGCGCTGTAACGCCGATCGAAACTTTTTATCCGGTTATAATTGAACCCGAAATTCAACGAGAGCATACCTCCTCTTACCAAGGGATAATAACCGACATAGGAAAGATTGTCAAGGGCGACGGTCGTATGACTGTCCAAGCCTGCATTTCCCCCTTTGGTCAAGGGTGAGGTTAAACTCATATTGCCGACTACTTCCGAACGGCGATAGATCCCGATTCCCGCAGGATTAATCGCGACTCCCGTAACATCCCCCCCCACTGCTCCGAAAGCGCCTCCCATGGCTTGCCCGCGGGCCGTTCCGGATAAATCCGTACTTGAATAACGATAAGCGTCTATTTCACCTTGACCGAACGAAAAGGCACAAACAAAGAACGCTATTATAAATAATAGATTTCGTTTCATCTTCATCAATTTTTAATTTGTTTTTTATCTTCTACCACCGCCGCCGCCTGAACGACCGCCGCCACCGCCTCCGGAATAACCGCCGCCGCCCGAATAACCTCTGCCGCCACCCGATGAGTAGCTGCCGCTTGAAGAGGAACGGGAAGAAGAACCGCTGCTGTAATTGCCGGAAGAAGAATTTCCGGAACGAGTAGAAGGAGCGGAATAGGATCCGGAAGAACTGCTGCGGGAATCGTTGCCGCTATAAGACGATGCCGGGCGTGTTCTTGTTTCGGAACTGACGGTTCCGCTACTGCTTTGACGGGTCGGATATGAACTGACCGTTCCGTTTCTTACGGATGTTGAACGTGTGGAAGTATCAAAAGAAGCATTTCCCCTGCGAGTCGTTGTGATATTTTCACGAGAGCTTACATTTCCGCCGCTTCGGGTACTTATGTTACCGTTGCTTCTTGAAGAGTTTATTGATGAACGGTTTGAGTTGAATGAACTTCCCCTCGCAACATAATCGCCGGAACGCAAAGAACTGCGGCTCCCTATAGAATTGCTTCGACGACCGTTACCGTAATAGTAACCTCCGCCATGATGATAACCGCCTCCGTGATAGTACGAACTTCCGTACCAACCTCCATATCCGCCGTAGTATCCGGGATAATACCCGAACCCGAACCAGCCGCCCCAGCCGCCGTAAAACCATGGGTCATACCAGCCGCCCCAGCCGCCGTAATACCACGGATCGTACCAGCCGCCCCAGCCATACCAAGAACCGTACCAACCTCCGTAATAATACGGGTAACGGTATCCGTAATAAGGATAATACCATGGATTATCCCATCCGTATCCGCCGTTGATATTGATGGATAGACCGGAAGAACTCGGTTGATCGAAATCCAATTCGTAAGTTTCGCCGTCGTAATAAACGTTCACATTATCGGCGCCTACAATAGTGATTTTGGAAGGATCGTGAAATTTCACAATCCGTTGAGTTATTTCTCCATCCGTATATTTTGGGGAAGTCGCGTCGGAATCGGTTACGGCTTCGTCTATATAAGAATCATCACTTACATAGCGTCTGTTATATTCGTCCACGTCTCGTTCGTCTGAAACGACTGCAGCTACTGTAACCGCATTTGTTTTTACCGGTTTTACAACCTCTTCTTTCTGAGGTTCCGCCTTTTTTTTGTTGCCGGAGGAAAAATACACATCATCTCCAAATGCATCGTTTTGAGCCGCTGCGGATACCGCAACGAACATCAAGGAAAACAACACATAGTGTTTAATTGTTTTCATAGTAAATCAATCTCCTTTCTGTTTATGTAAATATTCGCTTTTTAAATTATTTGACAGGAAAAAGGAACTTAAGTTTAAATCGCTGTTCTTTTCCGCTTACAAAAATAAATATAAAAAATGTGAAAAACAATATTTCTGTTCTTTTTAACTAAAAATAAATCAGAATGCCCTTCGGCCGCCGGGATACCGGCCTCCGGATCCGCCTTCCCGCATTCTCACCGGAGCCATATCGCCTTCTTTCAAAAAGCTTGATTTCGGAAATATGGAAAAACGATAGATAAAGCTCGCCATGAAATAACTCGGAATTACGTTCGTTGACGAAAATTGCAGATCACTGGCTGTTTGAACGGCTGAAATATTTTTTCGATCTTGTAGAATATCGTACATTTGAAATTTCAAAGAACCCGTTCCGGATCGCATTTTGAATATTTGTCGAGTAACAGCCGCATTCCAAAGAATTTGCGAAACATTGTAGCCGACGGGGTAACCGCTTCTCCAATTGCAGTTGATATCGCTTTCGAAAGTCCACCGTGGGAAAAAGGTCCAAAGAATATTGGCGCCCGAAGCATAATTATAAATATTCTGATTTCTGTCCTCAACAGCCGAGTAGGTCACATCATTGTAATTGATCATTCCGTTCATTCCTATATAAAGGTTCTCGTTCGGTTGAAATTTGAAATTCAGATTATCCCCGATCATCCGGTTTTTCATCGTATTTTTTACGTCGCCCACGAATGAGTTATCATCGGTTAACCGTATCATCAGCGTGTTTCCTATCGAAAATTTTTTACTCAGCGGTTTATTGAACATTCCCGTCAAAAGAGCGCTCCAATTCCCGTTGACATTTTTGTAGCTCATCAGATTTCCTCTTCCGAGATCTTGCACTTGAGTAACCGTAATGATGTCATTGATATTGTAATTTCCACTGACCATAAACCGATACATCAGCTGAGTCGCCGCAACGTATTTATTAAATTCGATACGGAGATTATTGACGTAACCGGGTTTCAGATTCGGATTTCCGAAAGTAATATCGTTCGGACGATCAATATCCACATTGGGATAATCGCGAAGTTGCTCCGCTGTCGGTTGATTCGTTTCGCCTTCGTAATTGATTCGTAAATTGGATCGTTGATCGAAATTGTATCTGAAGTTCACCATCGGAGAATAATTGATCACATCAATCGGAATAGAAGAAATCAGCGAATCGCCTTTGATAAGCGGCAATTTTCCGGTAAAATCTTTCGACAAAAATTCTGAAGGAACGCGTCCGACTGTCGGTTGATAGGTGTCGTTTGTTGCATTGGACGGATCCACATTGAATCCGAACGTGAGACTGAATTTTTTTCGTTCGGCCTTGAAATTGATTCCTATCCGTTGGTCGGTCACATTTCGCATAATCGTCCGGCTTTGACCCGGCAGAATATTAGCAGTATCAAGTTCCGTAAGACCCAAAGAAGTTGAAATATCGTAGGTGGAATTTTTGCCTTCTATTTTGGAAAACGAATAGCGATACAACAATTGAATAAAATTATTATGCCCGATCGGTTCCACGTAAGAAACCGTTGCTTGGATATTGTCCGTTAAATTCTTATTCTCAGCGATTTGATTTTGTCTGATAATGGAATAGAGGCTGTCCGGCAAATTTAAATCATAGGTAATATTCTTCGGTTGAGAATAATTATTATTATAATTTCCCGTCATATTGATGCTGAACACTCTCCCCGTCTTTGAAAATTTCAAAGAATAGTCCAAGGTACCTCCGAAACTTGACGTATTCCCATGCGATGAAGTAAAAGATTTTGAATCCAGCATAACGGAGTCGGTATCCAGATTTACTCGCTTATCAAACTCCTCGCCGTTTCGTCTGGTTTGATTGAAACGAATGTTCGGACGAAAAATCAAAGTATTTCGCTCGTTGGGCTTCCAATCAATCCGTAAATTAGACACGATATTGTTTCCCGAATTAGTATTGTTTTGATTGATTGTTTCTTGTTGTGTAAGGCGTTCAGCAAAATTAATTTGGGTAACATCGGACAATGTATTTCGTTCTTGTTTACTATAACGGATATCGCCGTTCAGATTGAGTTTAGGAGAAAACTCTTTGTTAATATTGGCCATATAGTTTTGTGATTGAGAGATTCCCGGAGGGCTGAAAGCAATACCGCCTCCGCCTCCGGTTCCGCCCGTTCTCGCGCCTCCGCCTCCGCCGGAACCTCCGCCGCCCGTTATGTCGGCTCCGCCCATATTATTATTGTTATTGGCGCGAGCAATCAACGTATAGCGGTCGCTTCCGCGTTGGTGATTGACAAATGCATTTTCATTGTATCGAAATTCTTTGCTGTCTTGTACATCTTGACCGGCGCCCAGTTGAACAGTTCCGATTGTTCCTTGCATCATATTGGATCGTACCGTCAAATTGATAACCGTTTCTTCATCTCCGAGGTCAAACCCGGTCATTTGAGCCATTTCCGATTTACGGTCATATATTTGCACTTTATCAATCATTTCTGCCGGCACATTCTTCGAAGCGATTTGAGGATCATCCGTGAAAAATTCTTTTCCGTTTACGTACATTCGATTTACCGATTTCCCCTGTGCGGTAATTTTTCCGTCTTTATCAACATCTACGCCCGGCAGCTTTTTCAACAAATCTTCTACAACGTCGTTATCGCCGGTTTTGTAGGTACCGGCATCATATTCCAGCGTATCGTTTTTTACGATTATTTCCGGACGTTTTCCTTCTACAACGGTTTCTTTTAAAAGGATTTCGTTTGTTTCCATGAATAATTCTCCTAAACGGGTAACCGGTTCGTTTTCACTCAGACTTATATTTTTGAAAAGCGTCTTAAAGCCTATATAAGAAATTTTTAAAATATAACGATCCGGTTTGAGATTTCGAAATATAAATTCTCCTTTGACGTTACTGAGGGTTCCGTCCACATAGGCGCTGTCTTTGGCGCGTAATAATTCCACCGAGCCGGAGAGAATCGGTTCCGAATTGCCTTTTTCAATTAATGTTCCGGATAACGTCAAACCCGTTTGACTATACGCAGACAAAGTGCAGAAAAAAACGAAGAAAAGAATGTTTCCGAAAATTTTCATAAAAACGGGTGTAAATACATCGCACGTAAATTATAGACTATGCGGGTATTAAAAAGTTTAATTATCCGATTCAAATTAGAGCTTTTTAACATAATTGCATATACCGGAAATATTGACTAACTTGCGCCGTTTTTTAAATAATATAATGAGAGATTTCTTTTCCCTGCTCAAGCGATTGGTTCCGCCGTATAAGAAATATTTATGGCTCAACATTATTATGAATGTTCTGACGGCTGTATTGAATTTATTTTCTTTCCTGCTGATTATCCCGATTTTAAATTTAATATTTAAAGTGGATAAAGCCGATTATGTTTATATGCCGTTTGATTTTTCTTCCGCCGATTCGTGGGGTCATTTGAAAAATATCGTAACGAATAACTTTTATTGGTATTCTTCTCAAATTCTTGATGCGAAGGGAGCGTCTTATGTGCTATTTATTTTGGCGGTATATTTGGTTGCTACTACGATTATTCGCGTCGCCACCATGTATCTTTCTTATTATTACATGATTCCGATTCGGACGGGTGTTGTTCGCGACTTACGTAATCAAATCAATGATAAAATCATTGCTTTGCCTTTGGCTTTTTTCACGGAGGAACGGAAAGGCGACATAATTGCCCGTATTTCGGGTGATGTGAATGAGATTGAATTCTCCATCATGAGTTCGCTGGATATGCTCTTCAAAAATCCGATTATGATTCTCGTTTATGTGACGGGAATGTTCATTGTCAGTTGGCAATTAACGCTTTTTGTCCTTATTTTGCTTCCCGTAGCCGGTTATATTATGGGGCAAATCGGTAAAAAGTTGAAAAAAAGTTCATTGCTCGGTCAACAACAATGGGGCATGTTGATGTCGCAAGTGGAAGAAACATTAAGCGGACTGCGGATTATCAAAGCTTTCAACGCCGAAGACAAAATTTCCAAACGTTTTCATGACCAGAACGATGTCTTCCGGAAAACGACCCATCGCATTTTACGCCGTCAGCAATTGGCGCATCCGATGAGCGAATTGTTGGGTACTGTTGCCATCGCCATTGTATTATGGTATGGCGGTTCTTTGATTTTAAAAGACCATGCTTCAATCGAAGGAGCAAGCTTCGTTTATTTTCTGACCATTTTTTATTTACTGATTAATCCGGCGAAAGATTTATCCAAATCCGTTTACTCCATTCAAAAAGGAATGGCTTCGATAGAGAGAATTGATAAAATAATCAAAGCGGAATCGAGCATTTCGGATCCGGAACATCCGCATCCGGTTCACTTGAACGATCGGATCGAATACAGGAACGTTTGGTTTAAGTACAGCGAACAATGGGTGATCAAAGGCGCTGGCTTAGAGATACCCATAGGAAAAACCATCGCTTTAGTCGGTCAATCGGGTTCCGGAAAGTCAACTTTAGCCGATTTATTGCCTCGCTTTTATGATGTTCAAGAAGGGCAAATTACCATTGACGGAACAAACATTCGGGATGCTAAAGTAAAGGATGTTCGGGAATTAATGGGTATTGTCAATCAAGAAGCAATTTTGTTCAACGATACATTTTTCAATAACATCGCTTTCGGCGTGAAACAAGCTACGCTTGAAGAAGTAAAAAATGCCGCTAAAATAGCGAATGCGCATGAATTTATTATCCAAACCGAAAACGGATACGAAACCAATATCGGCGATCGAGGCTGCAAGCTTTCGGGCGGACAACGTCAACGCATCAGCATTGCCCGGGCGGTGTTGAAAAATCCGCCGGTACTGATTCTGGATGAAGCGACTTCTGCTTTGGATACCGAATCGGAACGCTTGGTGCAAGATGCGCTGGATAATTTGATGAAAAACCGGACAACGCTGGTTATTGCGCACCGGCTTTCGACCATTAAAAACGCCGACTGTATTTACGTCATGCACGAGGGTGTTATAGTAGAGCAGGGAACTCATTCGGAATTAATCGCATTAAACGGATACTACAGCCGCTTGTGTGAAATGCAGTCGTTTTGAAAATAATTTTATAATTTTTTTGCAAAAACGAAAATACATTGTATCTTTGCAGTCTCTAAATGCGAAAATAGCTCAGTTGGTAGAGCATAACCTTGCCAAGGTTAGGGTCGCGGGTTCGAGTCCCGTTTTTCGCTCGGATATCATAAAAAAGCCTAAAAAGGGGTTTTTAACCCGACTTTCTGCAGGCATTCAAAAAGAGTCTGAAATGTTTATATTCGGGCTCTTTTTTCGTTGTATGTCAATAATTATTCTTTTTTAACTTAAAAGTAATTATGTATTGACGAACCAAAAAGAGGTTATGCTTTTGCTGCAAAAAATTCCATAGTCCGATATTATTAGGACTGATAGGATTTATCTTTGTAACGATTTTGATAACAAAAAAACTTTCCTTATTTTTCTAAACTTGACAAAAAAATGATTAGTTTTGCAGAAAATAATTTTTTTAAAATTATGAATACACATAAATTACTAATCGCTATAGGTGGATTACTATTGCTATTGTTTGTTGTGATTATTTCCTGTTCAAAACATGAAAGTTCGGAAGAAGAATTAATGAACAGCGCAGAAAGCATCATCGAGCAACACCCGGACAGCGCTTTAAAAATGCTCGACTCCGTCCTTTTTCCGGAAAATTTGAATAAGCGTTTGTATAACAAATACAATCTGTTGCGGGTGCGGGCAAAAGACAAGTGCTATAAAGACATTACGGGCGACACAATTATTTTTGCAGTTGAAGATTATTTTATCCGTCAAAAAGACGACACGAATGCCGCTTACGCCGCTTTTTACTGCGCAAGGGTTTTGCACGAGCAAAAAGAAGAAGAAAAAGCATTTAAAGCGTATGAAACAGCCATAGATAGGGCAAACAGAATCCAAGACTACAATTTGATGGGGTTGGCAAACGGTAATTTAGGTATTCTTTACCGTGAGCATTACTTGCGTGAAGAAGCAATTGCGGCAAGCAAAAAAGCGGTAGAGATGTACAGAAAATCGGGAAACCACAGAAATGAAATATCCGCATTAAGCCAGATCGCAGACTGTTTCTTTATGGAAAATGCGGACAGCGCTTTCCTGTATTACGATAAAAGCATAAAGCTGGCAGATCAATACAAACTGGCGGATTTGCAATCATCCATAAGACAAAATAAAGGAGTATCCTATAGAGAAAAAGGAAAATATGAAGATGCGGAACGGTTATTTAGGGATGCGCTTACCTTTGCTCCAGACAGTGTAGATCAAGCCCGGATATTTATGAATATAGCGAAGTTATATCTTTCCGAAAACCGGATGGATTCAGCTAAATGCTACTTGAATCAAGCTTTAGCATTACCCTTAAATGATCCCTCCTTATTACGTACTTCCTATCTTTTACTTTCCAAAACAGCGGAACAAGACGGAGCCTACCGGCAAGCTTTAACCGATTATAAAGAATATTACAACTATACTTTAAAGGTATTTGATGTTGAGAAAAATATCAAATTGATGGAAGTTCAACAAAAATACGATTTCGAAAAACTGAAAAATGAAAAGCAATCGGTCATTATTAAACAGAAAAACGGATTGCTTCTTTTGTCGCTTGTGCTGTTGCTTGCTTGTATAACAGGTCTTATTTTCTATCGAAAAGCGGCTCGGAATAAACGGCTTTTGTCGGAAGCGGAATATAAAATTATGGGCTTGCAAAAAATGGCAAAGGAAATGGCGGTGGAACATTCGGAAGAAAAACAATCCTTGCGGTCGCTGATCTTACAGTATGCCGATATATTAAAAAAATCGGCGCTGATAGAAAAAGATATACCCGA
>WRFZ01000127.1 GCA_009778655.1 Candidatus Azobacteroides sp. | reverse complement strand
GCCGCTACTTGCATTGCAACATCTTTTGCTACTTGATTCTCAACGTTCGGTTGATTCAATCCGACAATCGTGGCTAATTTATTACCCGGGTGAATATAAGCAATGGTTGTAGGGGCCGTGAGATATTCATAAGCGCCTAATTCCATTTTTTCACCGGTAATTCCGATGCGGTCGGTAATCCACTCGGAGACCGGGCGGCCGTCAATTAAAGTCGCCAATAAAGCCTCGGCATTTGCCGGTTTATGAGCCAAAGCCGCATTCAAAATGCTTTTGGTTAAAGCAATAAAATCCGGGCCTTTGGCTACAAAGTCGGTTTCGCATTTCACTGCGACGATTGCGGCAAAATTGCCTGCGATTGCCGCTAAAACGCAACCTTCCGCAGCTTCGCGGTCTTCACGTTTAGCTGCTACAGCTTGCCCTTTTTTACGAATGATTTCGATCGCTTTATCAAAATTGCCTTCGGCTTCATTCAGCGCATTCTTGCAATCCATCATTCCCGCGCCCGTCATTTTACGCAAATGCGTAACTTCTGCCATTGTTACTGCCATATTATATTATCTTGTATTTTATAATTCATAATTTATAATTCATAATTGAATTAATCTTCTTCTTTAACAAATTTGCTTGCAATGTTCGCATTCAGCGCTACTCCATCATCTTTAGCGATCATTGGTTTTCTCAGCGTTTTTGCTTTTCTTTCCCGACGGGAAGAAGGTTGTTGTTCTTCGTTTTCGGAACTCGTAGGGCCCGTATCTAATTTTTCGACTTTGCGTTCTTCCAATCCTTCGGTAATCGCGGCACAGAGTGCGCTTAAAATGACTTCAATGGATTTGGTTGCATCATCGTTGGAGGGAATAACGAAATCAACGGTAGTCGGGTCGGAATTGGTATCTACCATGGCAAATACCGGAATACCCAAGCGATTAGCTTCCGCAACGGCGATATGTTCTTTCATCACATCAATTACGAACAGAGCGGAAGGCAAACGATTCAAATCGGCAATAGAGCCTAAGTTTTTTTCCAACTTAGCGCGTTGACGAGTAATTTGCAGCTTTTCCCGTTTGGAAAGTTGATCGAAAGTCCCGTCTTTAGCCATTTTATCAATGGTGGTCATCTTCTTTACGGCTTTACGGATGGTTGGGAAGTTGGTCAACATTCCGCCCGGCCAACGTTCGGTTACATAAGGCATGCCGACGGAAACCGCTTTGTCGGCGACGATTTGTTTGGCTTGTTTCTTCGTGGCCACAAATAAGACTCTGCGCCCCGATTTTACGATTTGTTTCAACGCTGCGGCCGCTTCATCAACTTTTACGACCGTTTTATGTAAGTCTATAATATGGATACCGTTCCGTTCCATAAAAATGTAGGGAGCCATCGCGGGATTCCACTTTCTTTTCAAGTGTCCGAAATGCGAACCGGCATCCAATAATTGTTCAAATGTTACTCTTGACATTGTTAATTTTTATTTGTTTACATTCTTTTATTTAATCAACCGCCGGGCAGTTACTCAACAATCGGCTTGCAGAATAAGTCCCAACCGGTTTAGATACTAAACACTCGCTTTTTTGACATTTCCCCGTGATGCGGAATTTATCCGCCATCTCCCGATAATAAAATATTAACGTTTGGAGAATTGGAAACGTTTTCTTGCTTTGGGTCTTCCCGGTTTTTTTCTTTCCACTTCACGCGGGTCGCGAGTCATGAACCCTTCCGCACGTAAAACGGGTTTATCTTCCGGTTTGATTTTCACCAAGGCGCGAGCAATCCCTAATCGGGCGGCTTCCGATTGACCTTTATAGCCGCCTCCCCGCAAGTTAATCGTGATGTCGTACAATTCGGAAACGCCTAATTTATTAAGCGGTTGTTTCACGACATATTGCAGCAGCGACGAAGGAAAATAGGTTTCAAATTCACGTTTGTTAATTACTATTTTACCCGATCCTTCTTTCAGATATACGCGCGCTACAGCTGCTTTACGTCTTCCTAATGCGTTTACTATTTCCATTTGTAATTATCTAAGCAATTTAATATCAATAAATCGAGGTTGTTGAGCTTCGTGTTTGTGTTCTGCGCCATCATACACGTGCAAGTTGGAAAGAATATGATCGCCCAAGCGATTTTTGGGAAGCATCCCTTTTATCGCTTTGCGAAACAAGCGATCGCTGCCTTTTTTGAACAGTTCTTCCGGGGTCGTTTTTCTTTGTCCTCCCGGATAACCGGTATAAGAAAGATAAATACGATCCGTCCATTTTTTGCCGGTTAAAACCACTTTATCGGCGTTGATAATAATCACATTATCTCCACAATCAACATGAGGAGTAAAATCGGGTTTATATTTACCCCGAAGAAGTTTGGCCACTTTAGATGAAATACGGCCCAAGGATTGTCCCGTTGCATCAACAACAACCCATTCTTTCTTAACAGTTGCTTTGTTTGCAGAAATAGTTTTATAACTTAACGTATCCACTGCTTTTATTTTTTATTTGTTAATAATCATTATTTCGCTTGATTTGTTTCCTTTTCGACTTGGAACTCAATTTGGAATAAAAAGGCCACAATCAAACACTTACATATTTGGATAATAATCGGCCTGCAAAGTTACGAACTTTTCCGGAATACGCAAAATAAAATCGGATATTTCTTTTTTGTGACGAGTGACGAGTGACGAGTGACGAGTAACGAGTAACGGGTAATTGAATGATGCGGTTTCCAAGTTTATTGGTTGAAAATACATACATCTTGGTTTATACGAAACTTGTTTGTTAAATTATATAGGATTATCTTTGCGACCGGGGCATAAAATTTAAACCAACGCTTTTTTATTTCGGCATAATTTCGTACCTTTGCCACCCGATTATTCCGAAAAAGAAAAAAATAATAAAATAAACAGCAATGAAACAAGGAGTTCACCCGGCAAATTACCGTCCGGTCGCATTCAGAGATATGTCGAACGACGACACGTTTATTACACGTTCAACGATTAATGCAAAAGAAACTATCGAGATTGAGGGAGTTACTTATCCTTTGGTTAAGATCGAAATTTCGAATACTTCCCATCCGTTTTATACCGGTAAACAAAAGTTGGTGGATACCGCAGGACGAGTGGATAAATACATGAGTCGCTACGGCAATCGCAAAAAATAATTTCTTTTCAACAGAAAAATAAGATTAACAGCTGTGCTGCTAATACTCTCAGAAACATCGTCAACGGATAGACGGTGGCATAACTTACAGCCGGCGCATCGTTTCCTGCCATTGCATTGGAATAAGCCAAAGCGGGAGGGTCGGTGGTGCTTCCAGCTAACAGACCCATCAATGTGTAATAGTTGATTTTGAAAATCCATCGCCCGACAGTTCCTATTATTAAAAGCGGAATGAGAGTGATCAGAATGCCGTATCCTACCCAATTCAATCCTCCGCCGTGTATCAGCGTCTCTGCAAAATTTTCTCCCGCGTCCACTCCCACGCAGGCAAGGAAAAGGCAAATGCCTATTTCTCTGAGCATCAAGTTGGCGCTCATGGTCGTGTAAGTGACCAAATGATATTTCGGCCCGAAAATACTGATTAAAATAGCTACAATCAAAGGGCCTCCGGCTAATCCCAATTTAAGCGGTTGAGGAATACCGGGAAAAGAGAAAGGAATGCTCCCCAGCAGAATACCCAAAAAGATACCGATGAAAATAGGGATCAGATTCGGTTCGTTCAATCGTTTCAACTGATTACCCAATACTTGTTCGACGTTTTTTATCGCATTTTCATCGCCGACTACCGTCACCCGGTCTCCTACCTGTAATTTGAGTTCGGGATCGGCAATCAAATCCACTCCCGACCGATTGACGCGGGTAATATTTACGCCGAAATTGCTTCGCAGGTTCAGTTGTCGGACGGATCTTCCGTTTATGCTCGATCGGGTAATCAATATTCGACGGGAAACCAAATGTGCATCCAGTAAATCCCATTCCTCTTGTACCCTGTTGATTTCGTTGCCGAGAAAAGCAACAACCGCATCCTTGTTTTTTGGAGTAGTGGCTACATAGATTTGATCTTCTTTATTCAGAATCGTCTGCGAAGAAGGTATTTCGATTTGCTTGCTCTGTTTATGCAAAACCCGTGAGACCACAAAGCGACGGTCAATCAAGTGTCTGATTTCAGCGATGTTACGTCCGAAAAGTGCCGGATTATTTACTTCCAATGAAATCAGTTCAATTTGTTCTTCAAGGTTTGCGGACGTCTTTTTCAACTCTTCCGCCTCTTTTGTCATATTTATACGGAAAATATATCGCAATAACAGGATAGATAAGATAATACCTATAACTCCAAGAGGATAGGCGACAGCATATCCCATGGCTATAGTCGAATCATTAACTCCATTCATATCGGCGTAGGTTTGTTGGGCAGCCCCCAAACCGGGCGTATTGGTGATGGCTCCCGACATAATCCCCACCATGGTTTGCATGGGTATTCCACCGATAAAATGAATAATCAATACGGTTGCAACGCCTAACAGAACAATCCCCATTGCTAACATATTCAAGGTAATACCACCTTTTTTGAAAGAAGAAAAAAATCCGGGACCTACTTGCAAACCAATCGAATATACGAAAAGAATCAGACCGAACTCTCTCATGAAGTGCAGAATTTCATGATTGACTTTGAATCCGAAATGGCTGACAAAAATGCCTACGAAAAGAACAAAAGTGATTCCCAATGAGATACCGGAAATTTTTATCTTTCCCAAGCTTATGCCTGCCGCTATGACAAAGGCAAACAACAAGATTGTATGAGCAACGCCTTCTCCTCTGAATAATTCCGACAGCCAGTCCATATAAGTTATACGCTATAAGTTTTAAGTTTTAGGTGATAAGTTTTAAGTGATAAGTTTTAAGTGGTAAGTTTTAAGCGACAGGTTTTATGATTGTATGCGTTATTTTCGGAGTACTTTTATAATAAAGAAGTTATGTTTCCTATGAAAAGTTTAACCGAAATTGCCAGTAAAATGATACCGAAGAATTTACGCAAAACATAAATTCCACCCTTGCCGATTAATTTTTCTACCCAATATATATTTTGAAGGACAAAAAACACGATAACCATATTTAATGTCAGTGCCACTATAATTACCGGAGAACTGAATTCGGCTTTCAAAGAAAGCAAGGTTGTGAATGCGCCGGGACCGGCCAACAGCGGAAAAATAACCGGAACAATGGTAGCCGAACCGCTCGGGTTATCCATTTTGAACAACTCCCATCCGAACGTCATTTCGCAGGCGATTACAAAAATAACCAATGAGCCGGCTACCGCAAAGGAAGATTCGTCCAGATTGAAGAGGCGCAAAATGCCTTCTCCTACGAAAAAGAAAGCAAGCAATATGATAAAAGAAAAGAAAGAGGCTTTTATCGGGCTGAACGATCGGTGTTTGTCTTTCAGATCAACAAAAATCGGTAAAGACCCGGTTACGTCAATGATGGCGAACAATACGATAAAAGCGCTTGCTAATTCTTTAAAACTGAATGAACCCATTGCATTTATAGATATGAAAACTAACGCAAAGATAAAAATCATTTTTCTAATTACAAGCGAATTTTAAAAAAACATAAGGTTATTATTTGTAAAATATAAAAATTATTGTTAACTTTCGCAAAATTTATATTTTGGCGAGACCGGGCGTTGTATTTATTTATTGCCATATGCCCGTAAGTTCCCTGTCGCATAGCGACATCTTTGTTGCGTTTGTTCCGGAATGAGACCGGATGAAGTGAAAGTATCCCATCGGGAAGCGAGAGCGGTAAGACAAATACGGCTTTCGAAAAATCAATTTATTTTTAATTATTTCATTATGAAATATTTCAATTTATTTTTAACCGGCTCTTTATCCGTTATTATGTTTGCCTGCCAATCTGAAACGGAATATATTACTGATTATGAGATTCCCGATTATGAGATTTCCGGAAAAGATGCAGTCAAGAAATTTTCCGATACGCCGAATGGGGTGATTTATGTGGAAACAACGAATCAATCTGTTAAAATAGACTTTAGTTGCACTGAGGAAATGACATTTGAGACTTCTAATCAACATTTCATTCTTCTCAGAAACGGTCGTCCTGTAATCAACTCGCCGGTTTACAGTTATACTGACTTCGGGAAAGATATTGAGTATGCTTTACAAGATCATGTATCGGATGAAATGAAATTGGACACTGTTCGTACAATAGGACAATTGGCGGCTGTTTATAAAGGATTTGGTCAACATTTTCCCGATTTTGAATGGGAATGGTCGAGCGCTTATTATCCATTCACAGATGCCAATCATATCTATTCCACAATAGAATACTTGCTTGCACAGGCGTGTTTTCAGGATGATTGCAGTTCCAGTACACGAAAAGCAGTGTTGAAAATGGCAGTTGAAAAGCAGACATACAAATTCGAGGAATACAAAAATTCCTATATGGCGAGGAGGGCGGGTATATTTTTAATGACCACCATCATGGTCAAGGAAATGGATTTTACTTTTTTAACAGCCGTTCAAAAAAACCGGGATTTACAAAATGCTTTGTGTTTGATGGCTGATGATTTACCAATAGATGAGGAATTTAGCAATTTTGTAAGGAATTTTGCTACAAATTATTTGTTAAATAGATAAAAAACAGAATCATGAAAAAGTTGATTATCATCATTGTCATCATAAAATGTTATGTCGCGTAATGTGATTGTATTGCCGACTTCGAGCGTATCTTCCGCAAAAAACGCCATCCCCCAAAAAATCGCCCTTTGATTATAAGGAGATTGCGAGTCTTCGCTACGCTACGCCCGCAATGACACCATACTTTTAAGACAGCCTCTTTTTATTATGAACCGATAACAAATCGGCCCTTCAAAAAAATTATCCGTCAATCTTTTCCAGACAGAGGGCATCGTTTAATGCTTCGACTGCATCTCTGTACCGTTCTCTTGATATAACAAATTGCATATTGACTTGTTTTAACGATTGTCCGAAACATTCGATATTGATGTTTTTATCGCACAACGCTTTGGCGCCTCGATAAAGGAAACCGGGATGCGCAATGTTTGTTCCCATGGCGCAAACGATAGCCGCAGGTCTTACCGTCAGTTGATATACTTTGCCTTTCAAATCGTTCAGTAATTTATGAGCTTCGGGTATATCCCAGACTACCATGGTAATACTGTTCGCATTGGTTGATTTAAGTATATAACTTATATTGTGCGCTTTCATTGTTTCCATGATTTTTAAGTCATAACCGACTTCGCCTACCATTAAAGGGTCGTGAACTTCAAACGCAATGACTTTGTCGGTTCCGGAAACAATTTCGATTTTAGGTTCGGGCGATACATAATCGTTGGAGATAAGCGTTCCGGGATGATTCGGTTCGAACGTGTTCTTGATCCGGATTTTAACTCCGGCTAATTCCAGCGGTTTGGCGGCTTTCGGATGAATCGCTTCCATGCCGACGTCGGCTAATTGGTCGGCGATAATGAAATTGGTTTTTCCTACCGGAATTGATTTTTCGATACCTACAATGTTCGGGTCGGCGCTCGACAGATGAAATTCTTTATGGATAACGGCTTCATCGGCATGCACTTCCACTGCGACTTTACTGAAGGTTACTTCGGAATATCCCCGGTCGAAAGCGCGCATGATTCCTTCCGTTCCTTTGGTATAACCGGTGGCTACACACAAAGTTTTGGAAAAATCAATTCCTTGAAAAGCTTTATGGATTCGTTCATCAATGGTCAAGGTCTCGTTATCGTTGAATCCGCAGAGGTCAATAAAAGTTGCGTTGATTCGATTGTTATTCAAAATATTTACCGAATTCCAAGCGGAATGAGCTTCTCCCAGAGACGCCAAAATTTCGCGAGCCGCCAAATAAAGATTGCTTTTTTCCACGTAACCCGAAGCAAGTACTTTGTACATGGAGGAAAGGTAAATTTTTGCCTGTTCGATCCGAAATTTGATAAATTGAGCGGCTTCCGGTAAATTCAGTCCGATGGATTCAAACGATTGATTGATTTCCAGTAATTTATTATACAAATCATCCAAAGCGATTTCGTATTCTTCGTTGTGAAGAAATTTAGCGTAAATGCCCGGTTCTCCGGTTTTTTTATGTTCAAGCAACCAATTCGTCACATGATTATAGGCCGATACCACAAAGATGCGATTGTACATATTTTCTTCCGTGCGATTGTTTTTAATAATATTATTCAAACAATCGCCGAACTTGGACATGGAGGTTCCTCCGATTTTTTCTACTGTAAGCATGTATATTATTGAGTTGAAGATTGCAAAAGTATTGTTTTCAGACGTTCGAAGAAAGCGTCCGCATCGGCAGGGGTGGTATCCCAAGAACAAACCAAGCGAATCTCGTTGGCGCTTTCGTTCCATATATAGAAGAAATAATTTTCCAACATTTTTTGAATAACCGGTTGAGGTAAAATCAAGAAAAGTGAATTGGATTCGACTTTTTGAGTGAAACGCACGCCCGGCAGGTTTCGGATTCGATCGGCTAAGTATTTGGCCATCGCATTGGCGTGAGCGGCGTTTTGTAACCATAAATCGTTGTGGAAATAAGCAATGTATTGAGCCGATAAGTAACGCATTTTGGAATACAGCTGGGCCGATTGTTTCCGATAATACATCAAGCTTTCGTTCCGGTCTGGACGGAAAGCGATGACTGCTTCTCCCAGCATCATTCCGTTTTTGGTTCCTCCGAAGCTCAGTATATCCACTCCGCAATCGCGGGATAATTCGCGTAATCCGACGCCTAAATGAGCGCAGGCATTTGCCAGCCGGGAGCCGTCCATATGAACGTACAAATTCCGGGAATGAGCAAAATCGCAAATCGCTTTTACTTCTTCGACCGTATAAACCGTTCCCATTTCCGTTGATTGGGAAATATAAATCACTTGAGGTTGCGAGTGATGCTGAACGCCTAATTCGTGTAATTCCCCCGCAATGAGTTCGGGCGTTAATTTTCCGTCCGGTGTGGAAACCGGTTTCAATACGGCTCCGGTTGCTTTTACCGGCGCACCGCATTCGTCACTGTTGATGTGAGCGGTCGTTGCGCAAATAATACTTTGGTAAGAACGAGTCAAGGCTTGAAGTGCGACCACGTTCGCTCCCGTTCCATTGAAAACATAATACGGCCGGACATCTTCGCCGAATATTTTCCGAAAAATCAAATCGGCTTCACCCGTCCGCTCATCGTCGCCGTATCCTACGGCATGACCTTGGTTTACATCAATAATCGCTTGTATTATTTGAGGATGTATCCCCGAATTATTATCGCTGGCAAAACTCTTCATACATTACCGGTTTCCGACCGTTTATTGGAGTCCGAATTCCTTTTTGAGTTTTTCCGTAGCGAAACTGTTCATCTCTAATTTTCTTTCCAAAGGAAGTGTGATGTAGTTAGTCATGAAATAATATTCGCCTACCGGATTATTCACGTTTTCTTTGATAAAAGCAATGATTCGGTCTGTATTTGCTATTAACAATTGAGTTCTTTTTGCATGGAACTCGTCTCTTTTTTGTTGAAGTTCTGCTTTCATTTTAGGAGTAAGCGAAGCCGGTTTGTTTTGTAATTCAAAATCGCTTGTTTCCTTATCCAATTGTTGGAACAACAAAGAAACCGAATCGTTCCCGTTGTAAAAAGCCTGTAAACGCTCGTTAAGCGGAGTGCCGCCGATATGTGATTTAGCGCCTTCAATATCTAAATGAACGATTCCTTCTTCAGCCGCCATCATGATTTCGTTTATATTGGATTCCGGTACGGAAACGAATATCAATGCAGGACCTTTGTACGGAATTTTCAATTGAAATTGCTCTTTTTTGATTTTAGTCGTGTCGCTATAAACAATAGCTCCGTCTATCTGTTGATGAATAACAAGTTCCTTGTTTATAAGCGAATTGTTGTTACTGATGTTTACTTCCAAATCGAATTTTGGGCCGGAAGAACAAGCTGCCAAAAAAGCTGCAATTGAAGCAAGTAATAAAATCTTTTTCATATATACATCATTTGTTTTTTTTAAGTATGTAAAAACCGGTGCAAAGATAAACAAAATTTTTTAAGTAATTCATTCGGAGTCGTTCGTTGACCCGCTTGTCAACTTGTTTTCAAGATACATCAAGCGTTGAGACGCTTTTTCTTTTTCTTTTTTCAATGTATCAATGTCCGATAAGATTACGGCAAAATCGAACGTTTTAGCCAAAGCGCTTTTGTCGGCGGCGGAAATGGTAAATGTATATTTTCCTTTTCCGATCAATTCCGCTTTGAGTTCGGATTCTTTATTATTATAAATAAATTGAATCACTCCGTTGTCTTTTCCTTTCGTATAAGTGACGATTTCGGTTGTCATTCCCTCATCAACAAAAGAATAATTCAATCCGCCGTCGTATGGAATATCCGCAGTTTCGGCGTATTCTCCGTTTGATTTGTAAACTTTTAACTGCGATTGGTGAATGGGATGATTTCCGTAATATACGCCGGACAGTTGCATTTCTCCCGCTTCATTCACAATTGTTCGAATATAAGAACTTTGAAGTCTCGCTTCCACCCGTTGACTTTTGTCTATGTATTTTCCCGTATCGTCGTATGCGGAATCTTTTTCAAACAAAAAGCCAGTCTTCAACGTTTCGGCTTCAGCCAAACGCACGGTCAGTAAACTGTCGCAGAAACTCAGATTGCGTTCCTGTTCTTTGATTTCAATTCGGCGTTTCAACAATAAGCCTTGCTTTTGAATCCCGAATTCTTTTGGGAAAAGTTTTTTTATACTGTCTAAATTGTTTTTTGCCGATGCGTATTCGCCTTGCTCATACGATTTTTGAGCTTTTTCCAGATAAGCGGTCGCTTGTTTTTTATTTGAATTGCAAGCAATGAAAAACAACAGCAAACAAATGAGGCATTCTTTTCTATTCATAATTATTTTAGTATATTTATATTTGAAAATCAATAAATTAAAATAAATATTTCAACGGCGCTATCCCTCGACAAAATTACTGAATTTTATTGTATTGCGGACGATTTTTGTAAAGAATTTGCTCCGGGGTTCAAAAAACATAAAATGTTACCCGATGGATGTAAAAAGCAAAGGCAATTTTGGTTTTTCCGTTTATTAATAATAAATAAGTATATAATTATGAAAAACAAGAATAGAATATAAAAAAGATTATAATACTTTATATTTCAATAATTGATATATATACGTTTGTGATTAAATTAAAATGATAATTATCATTATTATTTAATATTAACAATTATTAACCAAATAAATTAGAAATAATGGCAATTTCTGATTACCTTTGCTCCGCGAAATCTATTACATACATTTGCTTATAAATTCAATCGTTTTCAAATGGGAAAAATGACAATAATGTTATTTTTTATTGGCCTTTATGAGAAAATAAAACCTATTGAAATTATGAATTATGAATTATGAATTAATCAATTAACATTAAATTTAATAACAAAATTATGAAAAAAACTTATTTATTTTTATTGTTTGTGTCTGTTTTTATTGTTAGCGCGAATGCGCAAGTCACAATTGGAACTCTGGAGTCTCCGACATCGGGCGCGCTACTGCAGTTGAAGGATATTACAGGTATATCCGATGATTCTCCTAACGCTTATAGAGGGTTGGCTTTACCGCGGGTAACGCTCTCCGAAAAAAAAGAACTTTACCCGATGTTTCTATCGGATCCCAACGACCCCGCTTCCGGCCCCAATACCGATTATGCCGTCAATAAGTCTGATCTGGACAAGTCGCATACCGGATTGATCGTTTATAATCTGACGGAAGACGAAAATGAGGACTTATCTGCGGGACTGTACCGGTGGAACGGAGAGGAATGGGTGGCTTCCGATAGTAAAATAGGGTCTGCAAAGTTTGATATTGTCAATTGTGCCGACATAACAGTCAACGGGGCGTATGTCGAACAGACTCCGGCTACTGCGGCAAATTATTTAAGTATTACCTTAAATGTGATAAAGGAAGGGGCTTTTACTATTACGGCAACCACAGATAACGGATATAGTTTTTACGCATCCGGAGTTGCGTTAAGTGTCGGAGAAATGACGATAAATGTTCCATGCCAAGGCACTCCGAGCGTCATAGGAACCGATAAGCTTACTTTCAGCGGCATAACTCCGGCTCCCGGCTGTGAACCGGAAGTGGAAGTGTTTTCTAATGTGGCGGAATATTCCCTCAACTGTTCGAACATACCGGTGGAAGGCGTTTACCTGAAAGGACAGGCATTGACAGGCGCAAACCGGATCACATTAAACGTGACGGTTTCAACAGCCGGGTCATACTATATTTCCACTCCTCTGACCAATGGGATCCGTTTTTCGAGCAAAGGTGAATTGTTGGTAGGAACGCAATCAATTATCCTTATCGGCGAGGGAGTTCCTACGGTAAACGAAGATTTTTCCATAACCATTAACGCCAACACTTCGGGTGGAAATGCTACCTGTAGCGCTACAATACCCGTAACTATGCCGGCAATGACTTTTGCCGTTATCGGTGGTAATAATGTATGGTCTTGGAATACGTCTCCGAGACTTAATGCCCTCTTGAATTTAAGCTCAAGCGGCGCAATAAGAATACCAAACTTTACTAAATTATGGGCCGAAACTACTCCGACCGCTGCAGCCGTTCGTTTAAATAACGTTTCAGCAGAACAACCGGATGTTGTGTTCTATTTTTCTTATGACGCTGCCCCGAATCCGACGTCAGGTATAATACAAGCATTGAATAATTATATAAATAAAGGAGGCTGCGTAATTTACGGGTATGCTTCGGGTAATTCTATTACATATGATAATCAACTTCTTGATGGAATATTCGGAGCCGGCGTTGTACACGCTCAACTTCAAGCGGCAGGTGGCTCCGATCATGTTTATCCGATTTCGAATCTTCCTAATGATCCGATAATAAACGGGCCGTTTGGAAATCTTTCGGGAAGATACTGGGGAGAAGACAACGATAATGTCGGGACTGCAATTGTTACTACTTTACCGCCCAATTCCGTACAAATCTGTTCGGCAGCCAACCAGTTCGGTTTAGTCTCGGTAAATCCCGCGTACTCGGCCGTATGGTATAATGACAGCAAGAATTTTGTGTATTTTGGCGATTGTACGGGAACAACTGCGTCAAATAATACAAATACAAACGAATATCCGACGATCTATATTAACAATTTACCTCGGGAAAAACGTTACGGAAACGGTGCGTCTATACAATACGTATATAATTCCGCTTTAGAACTCAATGCTGCGGTATGGGCTATAAAAAAGGCGGCAAGCAGTGGCATTAATCCTCATTAATATCGCCGGGTTTCGGATAAGCAGTTAATGTAGCCGACAAAATATCCCTCGCATCATTTTATTAACCGCAGGCGGAACGACAGCGTAACCTGCGGTTAATTCTGAAGCATTCTTTTTTATTTATAATTCATAATTCATAATTCATAATTCTTAAGTTTTCAACTCAATCCGAAAAGTTGTACCTTTTCCCAATTCAGATTTATGGACATAAATTTTTCCTTTTTGGTAGGATTCAATGATACGTTTAACCAAAGATAATCCCAAGCCCCAACCTCGTTTTTTGGTCGTATAGCCCGGATGAAAAACTGTATCGAATTTGGATTTGGGAATGCCTTTTCCGGTATCGGAAACATCCATAATCACTTTCTTGCCTTTTTGGAAAACCCGGATTTTGATTTCGCCCTGTCCGTCCATAGCGTCCACACCGTTTTTGATCAAGTTTTCGAGCGTCCATCCGAAAAGCGATTCGTTCATGAGGATTGTTATCGGCTCATCCGGCAAATCGGTGGAAATCATTACTTTGGAAGAAATGCGTTTGCCCATGTATTCGATAGCGTTCCCGATGGCGATCGCCACATCCATGGGTTCGGGTTCGGCATTGGAACCGATTTTGGAAAAACGCTCGGCAATGGTTTTCAAACGCTGAACGTCTTTGTCCATTTCGCCGAGCAGTTCCGGATCTATTTCTTTTGTTTTGAAATATTCCACCCACGCCATTAAAGAAGAGATGGGAGTTCCCAACTGGTGCGCCGTTTCTTTCGACAAACCTACCCAGACTCGGTTTTGTTCGGCTCGTTGAGAGGCGGTTAACGCTAAAAATGAAATTATAATAAAAATAAAAACGACAGTCAATTGAACAATGGGAAACAGGCGTAATCGTTTCAATACGGTCGAATCATCGTAATACACATATTGATAAAGATTTTCATTCTCTTCCAACGGTATCGTGATAACGATCGGGTCATGTTTGTCGGCAAATTTTTTCAGTTGTTTTTTCAAGTAGGAGTCGGAATTTTGTTCCGGAATGGTAATATTCTTATAATCTAAAATCTCTCCCGAATCATAAGTAATAATCACCGGAATAGTCGTATTCTCTTGAATTATTTTTACAAGATGTTCTTTATAGTTATAAAAGGCTCTTGCTTCTTCTTCTTGCAGACCTTCAAATTCGGGTTGCGTGGAAATCAATGCGACGGATTCCGCCCATATCATAATTTTTTTATGTTCCTCGTCTTTTAATTCGTTAACCAAAGTATTGGTAACCCAAACCGAAGCAATAGCGATAATTGCAGCGGTGATAATGAAAAAATACCGAAACAGGCGCCCCGATTGATATTCTTTAGACATAATTATTTTCTTTACAATTCCACAACGACAGGCGCATGATCGGAAAAAACGGCTTCCGGGCGGATGGCCGCTCGTTTCAATCTTCCTTTCAAAGCTTCCGTGACAATGTGGTAATCAATTCTCCATCCGATGTTTTTTTCGCGCGATCCGGCTCGGAAACTCCACCAACTGTACTGATCAGGCGCTTGGTTAAATTCCCGGAAAGAATCCACAAATCCCAAGTCAATAAAACGGTCGAACCATTCGCGTTCTTCGGGTAAAAAGCCGGAAACGTTGGTATGACGTTCCGGATGATTGATGTCAATCGGTTTGTGGCAAATATTGTAGTCGCCGCAAATAAGTAAATTCGGACGTTCTTTGCGCAGTTCGAGTAAATAAGCGGTAAAAACTTCCAGAAATTCCATTTTCACCGCTTGCCGTTCGTCGCCCATTGTTCCCGAAGGAACGTAAACACAGACAACGGTTACATCACCGAAATCGGCGCGAATCACCCGGCCTTCTTTATCAAATTCCGGACGATTGATACCGATGGAATAATAATCCGGCTTGAGCTTACTGAAAACAGCTACGCCGCTATAGCCTTTTTTCAGAGCCGAATGAATAATCGCGTATTCGTACCCCAAGCTATGCAATGTTAATGTATCTATTTGTTCGGGTTGCGCTTTGGTTTCTTGGACGCAAAACAAGTCGGGACTCTCTTTTTCCAGCCAATCAAACAGTCCTTTGCTTATTGCCGACCGGATCCCGTTTAGGTTAAGTGAAACGATTGTCATCTTTTTAAACTAAAAACTAAAAGTTAAAAAAATTATTCCAAATAAGTATATCCGTAAAGTCCGGAACGATAATTGGAAAGAAATTCCCTTCCTTCTTCTACCGTGATTTTTCCTTCCTTCATGGCGGAAGTAACCCACGATTCCACAGTTCGAACCAACTTTTTCGGACTGTATTGCACATATTCCAATACATCGGCAATGGTTTCTCCGTCAATAGTTTGTTCGACTTGATACCCGTCTTTGTCCACCGAAATATGGACGGCGTTTGTATCGCCGAATAAATTATGCAAGTCGCCCAGAATTTCCTGATAAGCGCCTACCATAAACACGCCGATATAATACGGCTCTCGTTTATTCAAAGAATGTACGGGAAGGTGGTAGGTATAATTCTTCATATTAATGAAATTATCAATTTTTCCGTCCGAGTCGCAGGTAATATCCTGCAAAGTCGCGGTCCGACTCGGTTTTTCATCCAAACGCGAAAGCGGAACGATCGGGAATACCTGGTCAATCGCCCAAGAGTCGGGCAAAGACTGGAAAAGAGAGAAATTGCAAAAATATTTATCCGGTAACATCTTGGATATTTTACGAAGTTCTTCCGGCGCATGTTTCATATTCATCGCCATTTGATAAACTTCGCGAGCAATTGACCAATAGAGTTTTTCGACTTGAGCGCGGGTAACCAAATCCAACAGTCCCAAGCTGAACAAGTCGAGCGATTCTTCCCGGATTTGCTGTGCATCATGCCACGTTTCAATCAAACGGGGTTGGTTCATCTCGTCCCACAGTTCATATAATTCTTTTACCATTTCATGGGCATTTTCCGGAAGTACCTCGTCTTCTTCCCATTCGGGTAAAGTCGTTGTTTCCAATACTTGAAATACCAAAACCGAATGATGGGCCGTCAACGAGCGTCCCGACTCGGTGATAATATTGGGTTGCGGGATGTTATTTTTGACACAGGTATCCACTAACGTGGAAATGGAGTCATTGACATATTCTTGAATCGAATAATTCATGCTGTTTTCGCTGGCGGACGAACGGGTACCGTCGTAATCAACGCCTAATCCTCCTCCGATGTCAACAAAATCAATATTGTAGCCTAAGTTTCGCAATTGAACATAAAACTGAGAAGCTTCGCGTAAAGCGTTTTTGATGCGACGAATTTTGGTCACTTGACTGCCGATGTGAAAATGAATTAATTTCAGACAATCTTCCATTTTGTTTTTGTTCAATAAATCAAGCGCTTCAAGCAGTTCACTGGATGATAATCCGAATTTGCTGACATCTCCGCCCGATTCTTCCCATTTGCCGCTGCCGGAACTGGCTAATTTAATGCGAATACCGATATTGGGACGAATTCGCAGTTTTTTTGCCAACTCGGCAATCAATTTCAATTCGTTTAATTTTTCTACGACAATAAATATCCGTTTTCCCATTTTTTGCGCCAAAAGAGCTAATTGCACATAGTCTTCGTCTTTATAGCCGTTGCAGATAATCAAAGAATCGTTGCTGGTATTAATTGCTAAAACAGCATGAAGTTCCGGCTTTGAACCGGCTTCCAATCCCATATTGAATTTTTTCCCGTGGCTGACGATTTCTTCCACCACCTGTCGCATCTGATTGACTTTAATCGGGTAGATGATAAAATTTTGAGCCTTGTAATCGTATTCTTCGGCAGCGATTTTGAAACAATTGGAAATTTTTTCGATCCGATTATCCAAAATATCGGGAAAACGAAGCAACACCGGCGCTTCCACATCCCGGAGAATCAATTCGTCCATCAATTCTTTCAGATCTACTCCCGCTTCATTTTTTCTCGGAGTAACTGTAATATGTCCCTTTTCATTAATAGAAAAGTAATCCAAACCCCAGCCGTGAATATTGTATAATTCGGCCGAATCGTCAATGCGCCATTTTCTCATTAGAGCAGAATGTTAATTATCAATTTGTTTTACAGGGCGAAATTACAAATAATATTTAAGATAGGCAAATAGGGGAATAAATTTGCGGCATTAAGAAAATTATCGTACTTTTGCACTCTCTTTTGCGGCTGTGGTGTAATTGGTAGCCACGCCAGACTTAGGATCTGGTGCT
>WRFZ01000126.1 GCA_009778655.1 Candidatus Azobacteroides sp. | reverse complement strand
GAATAATAAAAATGGTAACATTGTGGTTTTATGTGATTTCTGTATTTTAATGAATTTACGTTTATAATAAAAATGGTCTCGTATGCTCCACAAATAATAAAGATAAATAGCCTGTTAAGACGCATCGGATTGCAGTTCCGATAACCGGTAATAGGCTATTTTTTTTCACTGTAATTCCCGAAAGTTTTGATTATTTTTTAAACTGCCGGAGTATTTTCAACAAGTATATTTCCATAATCTAAGTATTTTATGTAAATTTGTCATTCGAATGAATTTGTTTCAAAATGAAAGATAAAAAAGGATTAATCATACTTTTGCTGATCGGCTTCTCTACGATTCTGAATGCCCAGATAGGAACTTTCTATACTGCTGATAATGAATTAATATCAAGTAGTTTAATTAATTATATTTATCAAGACCGGCGAAATTACATTTGGATTGCGACAGAAGACGGATTAAACAAATACGACGGGGTTAAGTTTACAATTTATAAAAATCATCCGGATGATTCTACAACTATCAAGAATAATTATTTATGCAGTTTATTTGAAGACAGTTTCGGCCGCTTTTGGATCGGTTCTTTCAATGGTTTGCATTTATATGACCGGGCAACCGACCGGTTTAAGGAGGTGAAACTGTACAATAACAATGTATTGATTTCTCCTCATATTACATCCGTTATCGAGAGCAAAAATCACGATATTTGGATGACTACGTCGGGACAGGGAATTATCAAGATAGCTAAAGATGACTCGGTATATCATATCAACAGTCCGTTGACCGAACGTTTAAGCGGTATCCATTTAACAACGATGATTGAAGATCAAAAAGGCCGTTTTTGGATTGCTTCCGAAAATCAAGGATTGAATATGTATGATCCCGCCACTGATGAAGTGGTTGTTTTTAAAGCGCCGCAGGCGATCGGAAGTAACCAGATTTCCGCCATTTGCGAAGATAAACAAGGTAATCTTTTTGTCGGAACGTTGAATAATGGATTGTATAAATTTAATCCGCGAACGCAAAAATTTGAACTCATCCCGGATATTCAAGGCTCGATTCTTTCCGTAAAATGTTTATTATTGAATAATGCCGGTCAATTGTTGGTGGGAACCGATGGTCAAGGAATTAAGATATACAATAAAGAAAAACAACGATTGGAAGACGGTAAAATGTTGTCTGCGCCTTTTGATCTATCCGAAATGAAAGTACATGCCATTCTTCAAGATAAAGCCGGTAACATTTGGATCGGATTGTTCCAGAAAGGAGTTTTTTTTAATCCGGAAAATCCGAACAAATTCAATTATTGGGGACGCAGATCGTATCATTCGGATATCATCGGTTCCGGTTGCGTTATGTCTTTACTGAAAGATAAAGAAGGAGATCTCTGGATAGGAACCGACAACGACGGAATATATAAATTGGATAAACAAGGTCGTTCTCATCATCTTGCACCCGGTGGAAATTCTGTGCCTTATACGGTATTGACCATGATTGAGGGCGACGACGAAACGATATGGGGAGGCTCTTTTTTGCAGGGATTATTCCGGTTGGATAAAAAAACCGAACGTTGCATCTATTACGCTAACCGTTTGGATACAACGGAAACTACCGCTCAAAACAAGATAGTTTGTTTAACAAAAGATAACCGGAATCGGCTCTGGATCGGTACGAACGGAGCAGGAATTTACGTTTTTGATTTAAAGAAAAAGGAATATGTTGAACATTATTCGCAATGGTCTGCCGATCGGTTTATTCCGAACGATTGGATCAATTGTATCCGATGCGACGAATCGGGCATCCTGTGGGTAGGTTCTTTCGACGGCTTTTTCAACATCAATCCGGACAATCATCAAATGGAAGATTTTACAAAACCCGGAGCGCTTCCGGGCAAAGTCGTTTATTCCATCCATGAAGATAAAAAAGGAAACCTCTGGCTCGGTACTCCCGTCGGCTTGGCTTGTTTTGACCGGCAATCCCGAACATCAACGATTTACACGGTACAAGACGGGCTTCCGAATAATGTGATTTGCGACATTCTCGAAGATAATGAAGAAAATCTCTGGTTGAGTACCCATTCGGGAATTTCCAAATTAAAAGTCGCAGAAAAAAAATTTGTTAATTATTATGTTTTCGACGGCTTGCAGGGAAATGAATTCAGTATGGGCGCCGCATTCAAGTCCAAAGACGGAGAATTGTTTTTCGGCGGTACGGGAGGCGTTACTTCTTTTTACCCGGAAAAAATTACAGACCAACGCACCCCGCTTAATTTATATTTGACGGGCTTGTACTTGAAAAATAAACCAATCGTTGCCGGTCAAAAATCGGGAAACCGGAAAATTATACATACGTTTATTTCCGATGCGGATACGATTTGTTTAAGCTATAACGATAATATGTTTGCGTTGGAATTTTCCACTTTTGATTTCGGGTTTTCCGAACGAATCTATTATCAATACCGACTTGACGGATTTAATTCACAATGGATAACCACCAACCCGGGCGAGAATCGGATCAATTTCACCAATATTGATTACGGAACTTACAAACTGCGAATCAAAGCATTTATTTACAGTAATTCATCGGAAGAAAAAGTATTGACAATCATCATCAGACCGCCGTGGTATCTATCTTGGTGGGCCAAATTAATCTATTTTATTTTGTTTGCGCTGTTAGTCTGTGGAATCACTTGGTTTATTTCCGAAAAAATGCGACACAAAAACGAACTGCTGCTTCGCGAACATGCCGAAGAAATCAGTGAAGCCAAATTGCAATTTTTCATCAATGTTTCCCATGAAATACGTACTCCGATGACACTGATTATGGGACCGTTGGAAAAATTACTCATGAAAAACAATCCGATTGAACTGCATAATACCTATTTATTAATTTATCGGAATGCGCAACGAATTTTGCGATTGATTAACCAATTGATGGATGTTCGGAAAATAGATAAGAAACAAATGCAACTGCGGTTCAGAGAAACCGATATGGTCGGATTTATCAAAGACATTATGCAATCGTTTGAATATGCCGCACAAAAAAAGAACATTGATTTTGAATTTAATCCCGAAATGCCCGACTTAAAAGTTTGGGTGGATTTGAATAATTTCGATAAAGTTTTGTTTAATGTATTTTCCAATGCATTTAAATTTACGCCCGCCGAAGGGAAAATAACGGTTGAACTGAAAACGGGAAACGATTTTTCAACGAACGGACCGCTGAGAGCGTATTTTGAAATTCGCATCGTGGATACCGGTATAGGCATTGATAAAGAAAAAATCGAGAAAATTTTCGATCGTTTTTATCAAATCAACAACGAATTAACCAATTCCAATTTCGGTACCGGAATCGGTTTGCATCTCGCCCGTTCGTTAGTTGAATTGCAATATGGAATTATTTACGCCGAAAACCGAACCGATCGCTCCGGCAGTTGCTTTATTATTCGAATGCCTTTAGGCAAAGATCATCTGAAAGAAGAGGAATTTGAAATTATTCCGGAGAACATGCCGATGAAAACCTTTGCTTATTCCCGGAAAGAAGACCTTTTCGACGTGGATGCGCCGGATATGGAAACCACTGTTCGCGCTAAAACAAAATACAGAGTATTAATTGCGGATGACGATAAAGAAATCAACAATTATATTAAAATGGAGTTGGAACCATTTTATAAAATAACGCAGGCAAGCACGGGGAAGGAAGCGCTTGAATCTATTTTGGCGAAAAAACCCGATTTGGTAATCAGCGACATCATGATGCCGGAAATGGATGGGATCACCCTTTGTCGGAAAATCAAATCCAATGTGAATATCAATTATATACCGGTGATTTTACTTACGGCTAAATCCGATGATAGAGACCGGTCGGTCGGTTTGGATATTGATGCCGACGCTTATATCGTGAAACCGTTTAATCCGGAAATTCTCAAAAAGACCATATCCAACCTGCTGAGTAACCGGGAACGACTGAAAGGAAAATTTCATACTCAATTGGAAGGTAAAATTGAAACAATTGAAGTGAAAGCATTTGATGATGTATTTATGGAAAAAATTTTGAAAATCATTAATGCTAATCTTTCCAATCCGAAACTGAATGTCGAAATGTTAGGCGCCAGCGTAGGATTCAGTAGAGTTCACATCCATAGGAAGTTAAAAGAACTGACCGGTCAATCGGCTCGGGATTTTATTCGAACGATTCGTTTGGAGCAGGCGAAAAAATTATTAAAACAAAAAAATTTAACCATATCTCAAGTAGCCGATGCGGTGGGCTTTGTTTCGCTGTCCCACTTTTCGGCAAGTTTCAGAGAATATTACGGAATATCGCCCAAAGAATACATGGAAAACGATTCCGAATAAAAACCCGAAAAAATCGCAATGTAACCGACAATTAAAAAGATGTAACCAAAACAGAAAATGAAATACAAGCGGGAAAACTTATGTAACAACATTCGATTTTCCGGATGTAATATCTTTTTAACTTTGCAAAAGACTATTTAACTTTTAATAATACTTCTATGCGATCAAAAAAATTTCGATTCAAATTATTAACATTTGTTGCTCTTCTCTTTTTTATCGGAGTAAATTTTCCGGTGAAATTGACGGCGCAAACAAGTACGGAAGGGATACCTGTAACGGGTATTGTTTTGGATCAAACCGGGGATCCGGTCATTGGAGCGAATGTAATTGTAAAGGGGGTGAATATTGGAGCAGTGACCGATGCCGACGGTAAATACTCCATTCAAGTTCCCAATGAAAACGCCATTCTCCAAATCTCTTATTTGGGCTTCAAAACACAAGAAATCCGTGTCGGAACCAAACGGAAAATAGATGTGACCTTAAACGAAGACAACCAAATGCTGAACGAAATCGTTGTTGTCGGTTACGGTACGATGAAAAAGAGCGACTTAACGGGAGCGGTGACTTCAGTTAAAAGCGATGCTATACAACATTCCATACCTACCACGCTTGACCAAGTATTGCAGGGACGCGCCGCAGGAGTGCAGGTTACGCAAAATTCGGGTATCCCCGGCGCAAGTTCTTCTATCCGTATTCGAGGTATCAATTCGATAAATGCTTCAACCGAACCGATTTATGTAATTGACGGCGTTATAATTAACGGAGGAACGACCGCAGCAACCAATCCGCTGGCATCCATCAATCCGCTGGATATTGTTTCGATGGATATATTGAAAGACGCTTCGGCAACAGCTATTTACGGCGCACAAGCTTCGAACGGCGTGATTATCATCAATACCGCAAGAGGGAAAAAAGGAGAAGCGGTGATTAGTTACAACGGCTACGCCGGCTGGCAGGAATTACCCGTTCACTTAGATGTGCTAAACTTGCAGCAATATGCAACGCTTAGCAATCTCAGGGCTGAAAACGGGTTGCAAAGTTACAGCAATTACTTTGTACGTCCCGAATTGCTGGGAGAAGGAACCGATTGGCAGAAAGAATTGTTCAATCGTGCATTTATGACCAATCACAATCTTTCTATTTCGGGTGGAACGGACAATACCACTTATAATTTATCGGCAGGCTATTCCAATCAAGATGGTATTGCCGAAGGTTCCGGATTCCGCCGCATGAGTTTGTCGGGCAGTTTTGAAGCGCAGGTTAAAAAATGGGCGCGTACCGGCATTAATTTCGGATTTTCCAATACCAAACAGAAACTCACCGTATCAAACCAAGATTTGGTATTAAGAGCAATCGGCGCCGGACCTAATGTGCCTGTCCGCAACAATGACGGTTCATACGGTATGCCCGAAGGTCAGTTTACCGGCGGCGGTACCAATCCCATCGCAAAAGCCTTGATGTTTGACAATCATAACTACAATACCGACGCCCGGGCAAATACTTTTCTGGAATTGACTCCGAAAGGAGCGCTGGATGGATTGTCTTATCGGACGGAATATTCTTTTGATGTGAATTTTTTGAATACCTATCGTTTCGAGCCGACGTACTTTTTGGCAACTTGGGATTACAGGGATTTCAATCTCAGATCAGATACCAAAGAATATGACATCTATTACAGTTGGCGCAATATTCTTACCTACGATAAGCAATTCGGCGTAAATAAAATTACGGCAATGCTCGGACAAGAACTGTCGAAATCTACTCAGGATAATTTACAGGGCAGTCGTCAAGGCTTGCCTGTAAACGGCGCCACAGATATCAATCTGGGGGACCCGACCAAAGCGGAAGCCACCGGTTACACCGGCGCCAGTTCGTTGTTGTCTTATTTTGGTCGTCTATTCTATTCGTATGACGATAAATATTTGTTTACGGCCACTTTGCGCCGAGATGGTTCCTCCAAGTTTGCTCCCGAAAATCGTTGGGGCTGGTTTCCCTCGTTTGCTTTGGGATGGAGAATTTCGCAGGAAGATTTCTTGAAAGACAAAGAAACGATCAGCAATTTGAAACTTCGCGCGGGTTGGGGTTTAGTAGGGAACCAAAATATTCCCGACAACCATGCATGGTTGCCCGTATATGCCGCCGAAGGCTCTCCTTGGGGAACGGGATTAGTGCCGGGCAACACGCCCAACGAAAATTTGGTATGGGAAAGCACCAATTCAACAAACGTTGGCTTTGATTTGGGTTTGCTCCGAAACCGTATCAACCTGGTTGTGGATTTCTATTATAAAAGGACAAACAATCTTCTGATGCAGTCGTCGCTTCCTTCCTATGTTGGTGTAGAACCGCCTTCGAATAGCGGTTTATCTTTATTACCGTGGGTGAATTTAGGTTCTTTGGAAAACAAAGGGTTTGAGATCACGCTGAATACGCAAAATATCGTAACGAAGGATTTCCAATGGACTTCGGATTTGGTTTTCTCTTTAAACCGCAACAAAGTATTATCATTGAATACGATCACCGGACAGGATACCCGACAGGCTTCAGGTACCTATTTCGGCGATCAATACTCGATTATAAACCGTTCTATTGTAGGGCAGCCTATCGGTCAGTTCTACGGATACGAAGTAATCGGGCGCTTCGAAAAGGCGACCGACTTCTATATCGTTAACAATAATGGTGAGATCGTCCGAACTCCTGTATATAATGATTTACCCATCGAAAAAGGATCCGGCGTATGGATTGGCGATTTGATTTATAAAGATCAATTGACGGTAGATACCAACGGTGATGGAATTCCCGATGCCGGGGACGGAAAAATAGACGAATCCGACCGTACCTTCATCGGTAATCCCGAACCGAAATTTACTTATGGTTTTAACAATACTTTCACGTTCAAGAATTGGGATTTGGGCATACAGTTAGTCGGCGTTTATGGTAATGATGTATATAATTTCGTCAGACGCTATATGGATAATCCGTATTTCAACATTACGAATCTGTTTACGAGGGCGCTTGATTATGCTCAAATAGGCTTGATTGATCCCAATGGGCCGGATGATTACCGCAATACGCAAATTATTGGCGGCGACCCGCGTGCTCCACGTTTTGCATTGAATAAAAGCACAAGCGATTACAACTTTCTGGTTTCCGACCGGTTTGTGGAAGACGGCTCCTATTTACGAATTCAAAATATTTCGCTGGGGTATAATTTTCCGAAAAGCTGGTTTCGACATGTGGGAATCGGCAGTCTGAAACTGTATGCGAATTTGCAAAATGTCTATACCTTTACCAAATATAAGGGTTTCGACCCCGAAATCGGGATACAAGGCTCAGGCATCTACAGAACAACAGGCGTAGATCAAGGGCGTTATCCTTCGCCGCGTATCTATACTTTCGGACTTAATCTGACTTTTTAAAATAGAAAGTAATATGAAAAAAATAATTTTATCAATTGTAATTATATGTTCCTTATCATTAGCGTCTTGCAGTGATTTCTTAGAGCCGAAATCGAATGATGTTATTTCAGGCGACGCTTTGTCGGCGGATAATCTGGATGCGATGACTGCTCCGTTATACAATTTTGCATGGTACGAATTTAACTGGAGGTTTAATATAGCCGCAGGAGACGCCATGTCTTTCAATTTGCAGCATAATGCTGACTATTACGGTGATTATACCTACTTTACGTTCTCAAGTTCAACCAGTTCCTTAGGTCCTGCGTGGGGATCGCTTTACTTTGTGGTGCAAAGCGCTAACAAAGTGATTATTACCGCCAATTCGACGAATGCGGATGAAACCGAGAAAACCCAATGCATTGCCGAAGCGCGGTTTATGCGCGGTCTGGCATACTGGTTTCTGGCAAGTATGTGGCATAATGCGATCATTTCGGAAGACCCTACGCCTTTGGTAAATAATCCGCTCGTGAACGTGAATCCGATGAAAGACGTTTATGAATTTGCCATCCGCGATATGGAATTTGCCGCTAAATATTTACCCGAATCTTCTGCGGCAACGGGACGAGTCAATCGCTACAGCGCATTCGGCATGTTGTCGCGCTTCTATTTAGCATATTCCGGCTATGTAGCATCTGATTACGGCGCAAATCCCAATGTGGGGACCCGCGACCAAGGATATCTTGATCTGGCTAAAAAAGCCGCCGAAAAAGTAATCGGCAGCGGCAAGTACAGATTATTGGCCAATTATTATGATTTGTTCAAAATTGATAATAACAACAATGTCGAAACGCTCTTTGCATTTCAGTGGGTACCCGGAATTAACGGAAACAGCAACCCCGGCCTTACCAACGGCTCGGTTTCCAATCTGGCCGGTTTAGGAGTTGCCAGTGCAGGCGAAGCTTGGGGTTCTTGGTCAAACCCCACTTATAATATGATGAGCGAATATGAACCCGCAGATTCCATTCGCCGCTACACTACTTGGATGGCTGCAGGCGATTATTATCCCGATATAGACATAGCCGAAGGAGGTTTGCGTCTGGGAGATGACAGCAAAGGCGACGGCATCTATAACATCGGACACAATGTATATGACGATTGTTTGCTTGTAAAGAAAGGCGTTACGGGGAATCAAAAAGATAATCCGGCCATTAACACCCGTAATTCGGGGCTTGATAATGCCATGTTGCGCTATGCCGAAGTGTTATTGAACTATGCCGAAGCTGTGCTGGGCAACAGCGCTTCGACAACGGATGCTACCGCATTGCAATATGTCAATGCTGTGCGCGCCCGCGCCGGTTTGACAGGCAAACAGTCCATCAGTTGGGAAGATCTTCGCCATGAACGCCGTATCGAATTTTGTATGGAAGGACTTTACTGGTACGACTTAATGGCTCGGGCTTACTACAAGCAACAGGAAATTATTAATTACCTGTTAGCGCAAAACAGGGGATCAGAACCCGCTTTCCTGTTCGATGCGCCGATGAATCTGCGCCTCGACGCCAGCCGCAATCCCACGGCACACAAGGTAGGCGAAATTGACGATACAACACTCGGGTTGCCTTACCCTGCCAATGAAATAATACAGAATAGTAAACTTAAGAACCCGCCCGTACCTTATGTGTTTACGGAAGAACGTATTACAGATTTGTTCAACTAAAAAATTATTCGTATGAAAAATAAATATTTTATAAAGAGTCTACTGTTTTTCGGGTTGATTGCCGCTGTCTTTTCCTTCAATTCTTGCAAAGACAATGATGAGAATGGCGGAAATACGTCAAAGCCCGTCATTAATGCAGTGTATTTGGAAGATGCACAATCGTCTGTGTCGGATCGCTTGGTTGATTTTGCACGTTTGGGACAGACCATCCGCCTCGAAGGCGAATCGTTTCTTGGAGTAAATAAACTGTTCATCAACGGGTTTGAAGCTCTGTTTAATCCCATGCTTATGACGAATACATCCATGATTATTCAAATCAGCAGCAAAGTTCCAACCATTGATGTTCCGGACGATGTTCGCAATACGATTCGTTTGGAAAAGAGCGAATCGAACTATATTGTTTACAATTTTGAAATTCGAGCTGCTGCGCCTACCATTACCGCCATTTCTCATACCATGCCGCAAGCCGGCGACCGAATTACAGTAACCGGTACCGGATTGCAAGAGATTACGAGCGTGACTTTTCCGGGTAATAAAGTCGTAACAAGCGGTATCGTTTCCGACGACGAAGACGGACTGTTCTTTACGGTTACGGTTCCTGACGGCGTCGCGGACGAAGGCGGATCCATTTTGGCTGTCGGAGCAAACGGAGGCGCTTATTCGCCGGCCTGCTTCAACTTCAAAGTAGGTCTGTTGCAAAATTTTGATGATGTTACGAGCAGCGATAAGTATTCCAGAGGTTCCGTTTCGGACGACTTGTCGGCTGCAATTCCTTCCACAAGCGGAGTCATTCATTCTCAAGGAAACTATCGCTCATTTAACACGCCCGGAAGTACCGTTGCCGCTTCCAACTCGGAAGTAGGCGCCTATTTCATGACGCAAGATACGTGGGGAAGCGCTTTGCCGGCTATTATTTCACCGGCGCTTTCCACAAGCGACGTGGCCATACAGATGGATATTTACGTAGCGGGAGAATGGAATTCGGGTTATCTGCGTATGGTGATTGCCGATGGCTGGGGCGTAGGCAGATATGATATGGTTTATGAACCTATTTATTCGAACGGCAAAAAAGTTGAATTTAATAATCCGGGAGGATGGTTTACGGTAACTTTTCCTTTCAGCGGCAGTCCCGATTTTGCAGGTTTGACATTTAACGATGTGCTGGCGCAAGCTCAAGCTGCCGTTACGGATAAATACAACCAATGGGGACCTTGGTTTTGCAACGACGACCACGATGGCGTAGCGTCTGAAAGTACGAATGTGGTGATTTATTTCGATAATATTCGGGTGGTTCCTTTGACAATTCCCGCTTACAGCGATTTTCCCGATAAATGAATATAAAATAACGAATGAATAGAATTTATTATGAATATGAAAATAAAAAATATCCTGTCGTTTGTCCTGCTTGCGGGGGCACTGAGCTTAAATTCCTGCAATGACGACAAAATGAAGTGGGGCGACCCATACGACCATCCTACGCCGGCGGAATTACCTTTGCCCTTGAAAGAAGCGATTTCCCGTTACGATGTATTAAAGGTTTATACCGATTTTACATTGGGCGCCGGTATTGATTTCAACCTGTACCAGAGCAAAGCCGCCTATCACGATATTGTCAATAACAACTTCACGGAAATTACGCCCGGAAACGAAATGAAGCATTATTCTGTTGTGGACGGTAAAGGCGCATTGAATTTCACGCTATTGGATAAAGTATTTCCTATGCTGAAAGCAAGCGGACTTACGATTTACGGCCATGCCTTGGTATGGCATCAAAATCAGAATGCCACTTATCTGAACAGTTTGATAGCGCCGACCATCATTCCCGGTACTCCCGGTTCAAGTTTGATTGTCAACGGCGATTTTGAAAGCGGATTAGATGGATGGAACATTCCTTATTATGCCGAAAATGTTTCTGTAGTTACCGATGAAGCCATTGACGGAACGCATTCGATGAAAGTGGAAGTGGGTGATTTTGGAGGCGGTAAATACAATATGCAGATCAATAGTCCTACATTTTCTATCATTAACGGACACCGATATGAAATTTCTTTCTTTATCAAGTCGGAAGGTACGGGAGGCGTAGGATTGGATTTTCCCAATGGAAATCTTACCAATCAATATCCATGGACCAACGGTCAAGAATTAGCGCCGACCTCTCCGACTTGGACAAAAGTAACCTATAACCCGACGACCACTCCGGATGGAATGGTTGCTACCGCCGATAATTCGGCAATGAATTTCAGGCTATTATTAGGCGATCCGAAAAATATGACTTATTATATTGACGGAGTAGAAGTCATTGATTTGGACGCCGCTTCCGGAGCATTCAATTATGTGGAAAACGGCGATTTTGAAACAGGCGATTTAACGCCTTGGGTAGCCGCCAACGGAGCGGATGGAGTTAGCATAACCGCTGATGCAAAATACAGCGGCGATTACGGTTTACAGGGAATTTCACCAAGTACCGGCGCCCAATATTGGGATTTGCAGCTCCAAACGCCGGCAATTACGCTGGATAGTACGAAAACCTATACCATGTCGTTTTGGATCAAATCGGATAGCGAAGGGATAGGACGTATTTCATTCCCGGGTTTTAGCAATGAATGGCCATGGACGGATTGGATGGGTACCGGTTCTGCCTCCGAAGCCTTTACAACCGGTACTACTTGGCAACAAATGTCCTTTGATTTTAACCCGGTATTCAAAGCGGGGACAACTGCCGTAAAATTCAGTTTCGATTTGGGAAAATTCCCGAATGTTACGTATTTTGTGGATGACGTAAGAGTAATAGAAAAACAGGCGCCATCACAGTCAATCAAGCGTGCCGGCCCGATTACCATTGATAAAACGCCCGAAGAAAAAGCCGAAATTATCGGAGCTGCTCTCGAAAGCTGGATTTCTCAAATGGTCAGTCATTGCAAAGACGATGTAAAAGCTTGGGACGTTGTTAACGAACCGATGAATGAAAACGGCTCCGTACTCGCAGGGGAAGAAAACTTGCAAGCAACGGATATTTTCTATTGGCAATATTATCTGGGTAAAGATTACGGGGTGACGGCTTTCAAATTGGCGCGTCAATACGGAAATGGCACAAGCGACAAGCTGTTTATCAACGACTATAATTTGGAAAGCAATCCTGCAAAACTGCAAGGATTAATTGACTATGTAAATTATATCGAAAGTCAAGGCGCAAAAGTGGACGGTATCGGTACTCAAATGCACATCGGTTTAACGACCGATACGACAATGATTGATCAAATGTTCCAAACATTGGCGGCAACCGGAAAACTGATTAGGGTTTCGGAATTGGATGTCAGAATGGGAACCGCTTCACCTACGGTAGATCAATATGCGGCTCAAGCAAACCTATACAGATACGTTGCGGCATCATTCATCAAAAATGTTCCGCAAGCGCAACGTTACGGTATAACCGTTTGGAGTATTTCCGATAATAAGGACGAGCATGTCTATTGGTTACCCGACGAATCTCCGTGTTTATGGGACGCTAACTATGAACGCAAGCATGCTTATAAAGGATTTGCAGACGGCTTAGCCGGTAAAGATATAAGCGCCGGTTTTTCCGGAGAATTGGTTTATTAATAATCCATTCATTTCAAGGAAGAGGCTGTCTTAAAAACAGCCTCTTTCCTTTATTTTATCCGAGCAACTGCTTCACTTTTTCCGAAATCAACCGACCTTCGGTTTTTCCGGCAAGCGCTTGAGTCGCAATGCCCATCACTTTGCCCATATCTTTGATGGAAGTCGCTCCGACTTGAGCTATAATGCTCTTAATGGCTGCTTCTAATTCTTCGGGCGATAGCGGTTTGGGAAGATAATTTTCCAGTACCGCAATTTCGGC
Source organism: Candidatus Azobacteroides sp. (assembly GCA_009778655.1). Taxonomy (GTDB): domain Bacteria; phylum Bacteroidota; class Bacteroidia; order Bacteroidales; family Azobacteroidaceae; genus Azobacteroides. Next base: position 4,175 of record WRFZ01000126.1, on the reverse strand, counting down.
TGATTCTTTTTCGGCTAAATCCGGCCGATTCTGTTCCGTGTAAATGGCAGCGCTCTCTTTGCGTTGTTTTACCATTCTCTGTAAGATTTTTACAGCCGTTTCATCGCTCAACTCGCCATCGGCTCCCTTGGCTGTTTTTGCTTCCAAAAATTCTTTCTTTGCGCCCCGAAGAGCTTCCAACCGGATTTTGTCTCTTGCCAGCATCGCCGCTTGAATATCGTTGCTGATTGTATCAAATAAAGCCATAATACATCAAATAATTAATTGTTATTGTTTCAAAAAGCTTATCAACAAAAGTAATACATTTTTTTCGGATAATTCAAATAAAATGTTACTTTTGCAAAGAATATGACTAAAGGAAATAAATTATGTACATATGAATAAAGAAGAATTATTGGAAGTTATCCGGTCGGGCGAAACGAGTAGAGTACAGTTCAAACGCGAGTTCGACAATCAAGACAAAATTGCGGCTGAAATGATTGCCTTTGCCAATTCCAAAGGCGGTATGCTTCTTTTCGGCATTGATGATAAGACCGGAGAAATTATCAAGTTGGAAGATAAAGAAATTCAAAAAATAGGAAATAGAGTTGCTACCATAGCAAACGAACTGGTAAATCCGCCTGTTTATATAACTACCGAAGTTGTATTTATCGAAACTTCAACCGATAAAAAGAAAGTACTCGTTATTTATGTGGACGAAGGTATTCATAAACCATACAAAGATAATAACGGTACGATTTGGCAGAAGCAAGGTGCAGATAAAAGGAAACTGACGGAAAACCATGAAATCATGAGGCTTTTTCAACAAGGGAGCAATTTATCGGCCGACGAAATGACTATTTACGGAACGGGCATTGAAGATGTTGACGAACGTTTGTTTTCGGATTATTTTATGAAAGAATTTAAGCGTCCTTATCAAGAAAAAGGATTAACGTATGAAGATGCGCTCCGAGTAAAGCGAATTTTGTTTGGCGACAAAGTGACGTTGGCCGGCTTATTGTTTTTCGGAAGAGAACCTCAGAAATTCAGACCTGCTTTTACGATTAAACTTGTGGCTTTTGTGGGAAATGACCTCGCAAGTTTGCAATATCGCAGTAAACCCGAAGACGCAAAAGGGACTATTCCGGAGATGTTTAAACAAGCAATGAGTTTTTTGACAAGCAATCTTCGCTATATGCAACAACAACAGGGATTTAATTCGGTTGGTATTCCGGAAATTTCACCGGTGGCATTAGAAGAAATTCTTCAAAATGCCTTAATTCATCGTGATTATTTCAAGAATGCTCCGGTAAGAGTATTTATTTTTGATAATCGAATAGAAATAATCAGTCCGGGTAAACTTCCGAATAATTTAACAATTGAAGATATAAAATACGGTAATCCCGTTATCAGAAATAATCTGATAGTAGCTTTCGGCATACATACGCTTCCATACAGCGGATTGGGAACCGGAATCAGACGCGCTTTAGAGTTACAGCCGGATATTGAGTTGATTAATGACGTGGAAACGGAGCAATTCATTGTTAAAATTCCAAGACCTTTGACGCAGTGATACAAAACAAATGACTTCAATTTCCGCAGATGAATTTAAATTTCGGTGATTTTTTACAGACGATTTTTCCTTTTAAGGTACAGAAAATATCCGTTAATGCGGGATTTACCTGTCCCAATCGCGACGGAAGCAAAGGGTGGGGCGGTTGCACATATTGCAACAATCGAACGTTTAGTCCGCAATATGCGGAAAATAAAAAATCGGTTGAGCAACAGTTGGAAGAAGGCATCCGGTTCTTTTCCCGAAAATATCCGAAGATGAAGTACATTGCCTATTTTCAGTCTTATACCAATACCTATGATTCAATTGAAAATCTTTTGACTAAATACCGGGAAGCATTAAACTACCCCGATGTCGTGGGATTAATTATCGCAACCCGTCCGGATTGTGTACCGGACGAATTATTGGATGTCTTGGAAACGATTGCACAAGAACGGTTTTTATTGATAGAATACGGTATCGAGTCAACTTGTAACGAAACTTTACAACGGATCAATCGGGGACATACCTACGAAGAAGCCGTTGATGCGATTTGCCGAACCGCTGCCCGGAAAATATATACCGGCGTTCATTTGATTTTGGGTCTTCCGGGAGAATCGCGTGAAATGATTCTTTCTCATGCGGATAAAATTTCCGCTTTACCGATAACTACGGTTAAACTGCATCAATTGCAACTCATTCGGAATACGCAACTGGCTCGACAGGTGGAAGAACATCCCGAAATTTTTCACCCATATACGGTTGATGAATACATTGATTTATGTATTGATTTTATGGAACGCTTGAATCCGGATTTTATCATTGATCGTTTGGTTTCCCAATCTCCCGGCGATTTATTGATTGCGCCTGCTTGGGGACTGAAGAATTACGAGTTTACGGCGAAATTAATGAAACGATTGAAAGAACGGGAATCATAAACCGAAATATTCCGATTAGATTGTTAAAATAGAAAAAATTTTACTACCTTTGCGCCGTTAAATGAAGCAATGAGCAAACAACTGATTCCCATACTGGAAATTGCCATCAAAGAAAGCTTGAAGAATTACGAGGCGAGAGAAGATCGTAATTCATTGGGTGATTTATATTTGTTTCACGATACCGAAGATAATTTGTTAGTCGTTTACGACGATACGGATCAAGTGTTGAATAAAGTTCAACTTCCGGACGAGCGATTTTTCAACCTTGCGCACACTTTGCGTCAAGTCTTGCAACAAGCCGGGAAAGAAAAGCTTTTTGACCGAAGTTATATTGAAAAACCCTTTACGGTTAGTTTAATTGACAAAGATTTTGTTGTTCTTGAAGAATTATTCTTTTTGGATGACAATACGATAAAAATAGACGATGTTCTCTGGACAAATATCGAAAAAGATTTAGATACTTTTCTGGAGCATTTGCTTCAATAATACAAGCCACTGTAGCTCAGTCGGTAGAGCAACGCATTCGTAACGCGTAGGTCACCGGTTCGAATCCGGTCAGTGGCTCTTGAGAATAAGGCAGTTACAAAAAATGTAACTGTCTTTTTTATTTGTAAAAATAGTGGATTTAGGACGGTTTTAGTGGAGTTTTGAAGCGGTTGTGTAAACCAATGTGTAAACCGAAAATTACAATGAGTACAACGGTTAATGTATTGTGTTACAAATCAAAAGTGTTAAAGAATGGAGAAAGCCCATTGATGTTGTGTGTCTCAAAAGACAGAAAATTGAAAGTAAAGATTTTACGGTAAAGTCCTTAATGGACAAAGTAAATAATCCTGTAAAGGCAAAAACCGTAAAAGATGTTTTTGAATTGTATATGAAACAGTTAAGGACTGCAAACCGGATACGATATTCCGATATGTTTAAAACCACATACAATTCACTTGTAAGATTTAACGGACATTTAGATATTCATTTTTCTGAAATTGATACAGCTTGGTTAAAACGATACGAAGCATTTATGCGAAGTGAAAATTTGGCTATGAACACTTTGGGAACAAGGTTTGTTCGTTTGCGGACTATATTTAATTTTGCTATTGAAGAAAAGATAGTAAAACCGGAATATTATCCGTTTGGGAAATATAAAGTTTCCAAGCTGAAACAAAAGACGGCAAAGCGTTCAATTTTGAAAAGCGAAGTTTTGAAAGTCTTAAACTACAAGGGTAAAACGGATTATGAATGTTTATCTATTGATTTATTCACTTTTTCTTATTTGACCGCAGGAATTAACTTTACGGATATATCTAATTTAACGCAAAGTAATGTTATTGATAACCGACTTTCATATATACGACAAAAGACAAAGAAAGTCATTACTATACCCGTACAACCCAAAGCGTTTGAATTGATAGAGAAATACAAAGAATCCGGTAATCCATGATATTATCCGTTGTCCCATCCTTATACACATATTTAGCTCGCGAAGTGCTGCCGTCAAAAGTATGTGGCACATACTCTACTTCATGAAACATGGATTATCCCGAGTCTGTTAAGGTTGATGCCAAAAGTTTTTTCTACTGGCAATGGCGTGCCATGAATAATCAATTACTTTAAAGTTTATATTATGAAAAAAATATTTTTTGTTGCAGTTATAAATACAGTTTTAACGATAAATATTTATGCACAATTAAATAAGGATACAGCTATGG
>WRFZ01000125.1 GCA_009778655.1 Candidatus Azobacteroides sp. | reverse complement strand
TCAAGTGAAATTTCTTGCTTACCTTGTTCCATCCGAAAAACATAACCCCGATAAACGTAGCTTCCAAGAAGAAAGCGACGACTCCTTCAATGGCAAGCGGAGCGCCAAAAATATCGCCCACAAACCAACTGTAATTAGACCAGTTAGTCCCAAATTCAAATTCGAGAATAAGGCCCGTTGCAACGCCCACGGCGAAGTTAATGCCGAAGAGCTTCATCCAAAACTTAGTTGTTTTTTTCCATTTGACATCTCCGGTCCGATAATAAATCGTTTCGAAGATACACATGATAATCCCCAGACCTAAAGTCAAGGGAACAAACAACCAGTGATACATAGCAGTCAAGGCGAACTGTGCTCTTGACCAATCAATTAATGAGACATCAATTTGATTCATTTGAATGGCTTTTTTTTCGTTATTAATAAATATGATTCTTTGTTAACTCTTTCGCTACATATTCGCTTTTTTCCTTTTCCGAATCAAAGCGACTGTTAAGTATATTGGGAAAGAAAAACACTTTAAGGATTGCAAACATAATAAAAAGTTTTATTAAAATAATGATCCACAGTGACTTTCCCCACGTAAGATTTTTGAACCCCTCCACATACATGGAAAAAAAATCCGAACAGTTTCTAATTTTTCTCATAAAATCTTAAAAAAAAACTAAATATCGCGTAAAATTAGACTTTTTTAAATACTATACTGTTATATATACTATTCAAAAATTTATATATTTATTTTATATACTGTTTTCTAAATTGACTCGGGGTCAAATTCAAATGTTTTTTGCAAAAAATGGTAAAATGACTCGGCGAGGAAAACCGAAATTCATCAATAATTTGACCCAACGGAATATTTTTATCCGAAAGCCTCCCGGTGATGTATTTTACTTTTTGATTTTGCAGCCAAATGTACGGATTTTCTTGAAAGTTTTTCTTGAAAACCCGGTTAAAAGAAGATAACGAATAATTACATATTTGCGCCAATTCTTTCACGGAGTTTGCACTCATATAATTGGCCAATACGGTATTCTTGAAATCCAAATTATTACTGATTATGGGGGCAAACAAGCCGGCGATTTCTCGCTTTGTGTAAAAATAGCGCAAAATAAAAAACAGTTCTTTCTGTTTTATTTCATGAAAATGTTTACAAAAGATGCCTTCATTCATATAAAAAATTAAGTTTGACAAGAACTTTTTTAACGGTTTATTTACCCGCATCATAGGCGTATGCGGCCTTTGATCAAGCAAAACGGACAAATTCTCCAATGCCGTTTTTTCACAAAAGTCAATCGGTCTGTCAAAATAATTCATAAGGAGGGTAGAATCTGTGTTTGCGCAAATCTTGTAGTCGGAGGACATGGGAATAAACCATACGGTATCTTTTTTCAGATTATAGGTCCGCGACTCATACTGAAGGTCCACTCGCCCGGAAATAAGAAAGAACAAACAATGATGCTCCTTGTCGGACGGTGTAACGACTTCACCTTCTTTAATCCTGCAATTCTTGAATCCGACATGATAGTCGGAAATATAATTACTGCAAGCCCGGTGCTCTTCTAAATAAAAAACGCTCATACTTTCTTTTTTAAGATTTATTTTCTGCAAAATTAAAATTTCTTTATTGAAAAATCATCATTTTCGTTTGATTTTTTGTTCATATACACAAAATATTTTACATTTGCAGCGTTTTTACAGGAGCCCGGGTGGTGGAATTGGTAGACACGCCACTTTGAGGGGGTGGTGCCGGTTACGGTGTGTGGGTTCAAATCCCGTCCCGGGTACATAAAAAAGAATCCCAACATATTCTATTTGAATAAATTGGGATTTTTCTTTTATTTACACCCGATTTTGTAAACTTACTTTTCTTTTCTCACTATTTGTAAACACAGTTCATCCAATTGTTCTTGGGCTACAACGGCAGGAGCGTCTATCATGACGTCGCGACCCGAATTATTTTTCGGAAAAGCGATGCAATCGCGAATCGAATCCAAGCCGGCAAAAATTGATATTAAGCGGTCCAATCCGAAAGCAATCCCGCCGTGAGGAGGCGCGCCGTATTTAAATGCATTCATTAAGAAACCGAACTGCGCCTGCGCCTGTTTTTCGCTAAAACCGAGAACGGAAAACATTTTCTTTTGTAACTCGCTGTCATGAATACGAATAGATCCTCCACCGATTTCCACTCCGTTGATAACCATGTCGTAGGCATTGGCCCGAACGAGTCCGGGATTGCTATCCAACATTGGAACATCTTCCGGCTTTGGACTTGTAAACGGGTGGTGTTTAGCAAAATAACGATTCAATGCTTCATCATATTCCAACAAAGGAAAATCAACAACCCACAGGCAATTGAATTGGTCTTTCTTCCGTAATCCCAAACGGGAACCCATTTCCAAGCGAAGCTCATTCAGTTGTTTTTGCGTTTTCTCGGTTTCTCCGGAAAGGATTAACAATAAATCGCCGGGTCGGGCTTGCGCTTGTTCTGCCCACCGCTTCAAATCGTCAACGGAATAGAATTTGTCAACGGAAGATTTCAAGCTGCCGTCGGCTTCATAGCGAACGTAAATCAAACCGCCGGCTCCGACTTGCGGACGTTTCACGAAATCGGTTAATTCGTCCAACTGTTTTCGGGTATAAGCAGCACAACCTTCCGCACATATAGCGCCTACATATTCGGCCTTGTCGAATACGCCGAAACCTTTGCCTTCCGTCAAAACTTTGAGTTCTACCAAAGGCATTCCGAAGCGGGTATCCGGTTTGTCGGAACCGTATCGTTTCATAGCTTCGGCATAGGTCATGCGGGGAAAAACCGGCAAATCAATTCCTTTTACCGCTTGAAACAAGCGTCGGATTAATCCCTCGAACATATTCAATATATCTTCTTGTTCGACGAACGACATTTCACAGTCAATTTGCGTAAATTCCGGTTGCCGGTCGGCGCGCAAATCTTCGTCGCGAAAACATTTTACAATTTGGAAATAGCGGTCGAATCCCGAAACCATCAATAACTGTTTAAATAACTGCGGCGATTGAGGCAGAGCATAAAATTCGCCCGGATTCATTCGTGAAGGTACGATAAAATCCCGTGCGCCTTCGGGAGTGGACCCGATGAGTACCGGCGTTTCCACTTCCAAGAAATGTTGTTCGTCCAAATAACTGCGGGTTGCAAACACGATTCGGTGTCGTAACTCCAAATTCGAACGAACCGGCGTTCGACGCAAATCGAGGTAGCGGTACTTCATTCGTAAATCATCGCCGCCATCCGATTCGTCTTCAATGGTAAAAGGAGGCGTCTGAGAAGGATTCAGAATTTGCAACTTCGAAACTATAATTTCAATATCGCCGGTCGGCAGGTTCGGATTTTTATTGGAACGTTCGGCAATCGTCCCTTTCGCTTGAATCACCCATTCCCGGCCCAATTTTTCCGCTTCATCGCATAATTGCGAGTTAATTTCTTGATTGAATACCAATTGAGTAATTCCGTATCGGTCGCGCAAATCAATGAAAATCATTCCTCCGAATCTCCGGATTTTCTGTACCCATCCCGACAAGGCAACTTCTTGTCCTATATTTGCAAGGCGGAGTTCTCCGCAAGTGTTCGTTCTATACATAAGTTTTATTGTATCTTAAAATTCGACTGCAAAAATACATAAAAGAATTGTGTAAACAGCTAAATTTGTCAAACTCTTCCGGTAATATTTTTGAAAATCAAAAAAAACAACTACCTTTGCGGTCGCAAAAACAACGAGGTGTAGCGCAGCCCGGTTAGCGCACCTGCTTTGGGAGCAGGGGGTCCCAAGTTCGAATCTTGGTACCTCGACAAGTGAAAATCAGATAGTTAAGAGGTCGTTTCTTGAGTATCTGTTTTTTTATTTGCATACAATTTGCATATAAGTAACCCAATTCAATTTAAATGTTTCTTTTCTTTCGTATTCCTGTATTTTTTGTATTATTGATTTTCTATGTTCTGCTCCACAGATAAATATCGCATTTTCATATTGATTTAGTTTACTGTAGTTATAAATATTTTGAAGCATTTCATTTTCGCGTTTATCGTGTAATTCATTATACAATTTATATTGATAGGATAACTTTGCATTATTTATATCTAATAAAACGTTTCCTTCAATAATATGCATCCTGTCAAATATTTCAACACAATTACTACTGTTGAGAAAGGTATATCCATACAGACAAATCATCATTGATAACTGTTCTTTCACCAATTCAGTATATTCAACACTGTTATTTGCTATTATATCATATCCCATAAAAATATTAGTTACAGTCATTTCATAAGTATCAACCGGAATATGCTCTATCGGATATTTTTCCATATGCCTCTTGATTGTTTTTGCTTCAATGGTAACGGGAATATATCCTGCTTCGTAAATGAAAGAATCTTCATAAGAAAGTTCTTCAAATATTACATCCGGGTGCATTTCCTCGATAATTTTGTACAATTCAGTTGAATTACATTTGCCGAATTCTTTGTGAAATGATGAAAGTAAAGTAATATTATACATTTGAGTCGCCTATTTAATAATGTAATAATTATAGGTCATCTGAAGCCTTTTCTTTTGCAATATCTGTATTGATTTTATCAAAATACGATAAAAATACAAAACATTGTGTTACTCCAATATGTGCGATTGAAAGTTGAATGATACCTTTTTCCGTGTTGTAAGTAGTCATATATATACAATTATCAAATTTTACCTGATATAGCTTGGAACTGTCATCTTGAGGTTGTGGGTCAGATTTAAATTCTTCCATACTGTTTAAAGGATCGGGATCGCCATATTTTTCAGTTAACATTTTTTTTAAGAAGAAGTAATTCGAGGAAAGAGAAGACCAAGTATCACGATTTGGAAAATTTACTAATACTCTATAAACTAAGTCTCTCCTTACTATACTTCCAACACCTATAAGACAATTATTGTAACCGGCAAAATCACCACTTAAACTCGCAAATTCATTGTCCGAACTCATATAAGTAAATCCATTCTTTTCCAATTTCGATACAAACGAATGAAGTGTTCCATCAATAGGGATTCCCTTAAAAGTAAGGTGAGAGTATGAATCCGTATCCACTTTATTTTGTGCAAACGAAGTAATTGCTGTTACTACAATAATTATTGAAATTAATATTTTCTTTATATTAAAATTTATTTTTCGACTGTTAATTTATATCTATTCATTATTCGCAACAAGTCACTAATTTTGTACAAAAATACACAAATTTTTAATGTCCTTTACATTTCCTTAAAAATATTTCTATTCGATTTTGGCATCTATTTTTTTGTCAATTATAATTCATATTGAATCATTTCTATAATAAAAAATGAGACCAATGGGATGATTTCAGAGGTTAATGGGCACCATTAACATAAACTTGCTCCTTAAAAAAATAAGCTTTGCTCGTTGGTCTCGATTTTCTGAATAATCATATTTTAATTCTTCCAATATTTACCCAATTTACCTCAAAGGAAAACGAATCGTTCTTTATTTTACAAAAATCTAAATTTTAGACATTTATCTTACTACACTTAATTTGTTCTGTAACCTGTTTATTATTAACATTATAATTGTAGTAAGATGCATTATTTGTAGTAACTGTTACAATTGTAGTAAGTTGTAGTAAAAGCCGATTATTACATCTCACTACGAGGTAATCTTTCCTTTTTCATTAGATTATAAGTATTTGTAGTAAAGTAGTAAATAAAAACTGAAATTTATATTTTTATTTTCCTAAACCGATCATTCAACACCTTAATACGTTCAATCAGTTTATCAAACGGTAATGATTTACCATAAATCATTGTTGATAACATTCGGTTATAATCATCTTTTCAATAAGAAATAACTTCATTCGGTGGGACAAAAGATATGGATTGAGGTATAAGAGTGCCGTAATTAAAACCTTTCAATCCAATGAATTTTCTGCGATGCTCTATTATCGTTTTATACAATTCAGTATTTTCCAATGCCTCTTGTGCGATTTGCGTATCCATCAGCTTTTCTAAATCATAAATATGGCGGGACATTCGGTCTATTCGGATATTTTTTGTTTCCTGTGCAAATTCTTCATGGAGCAAAAAGGCTTTTTCAAGGAATGTTCGCTTAAGAGATACTGCTTTGATTGAAAATAAACTATCCCCAAACTTAGCATTAGAGATAGTTTGTGAAACAATAGAATTAATCTGGACTTCTTCTAATGGTTCGCTCATAGAGATCTACCACTGATTTCAACTATTACCGTATTGACAACATAATTTGACAGAGGTAAAAGCGAATGGAGTAGTGTCAGTAAGAAAAACAACATTGGTTGGAACTTGTGTTGATAGCCCCAATTTATTTTTCGCATAATCGCCGGTAGGAATAATTAGGGCTTTATCCCTCTTCGCTAAAGCTCCCGCAACCTCCTCAATAGATGGTAAAAGATTTATATCAAGTTCTTTATCAATAATTGGATAATAAAAGATACCTTGAGCAAGTCGTAACAAAATCTTATCATTTACCAATCTCATCAAAGCGATTCGGATGGCTCCATCGCTTCCGAAATCTTGGAAATCTTTTGCAAAGTAGATCCTTCCTCGTTTTCTTTTTGATATATAGCTTTTTATTTCTTTTTCAATGCTTTGCATAATGTTTTTCAATAATTTTTGTACGAAAAGCGCTATTAACCGTTTCGGAATCAATCTTTCCCGTTCTTAAATTTAAAACGTTGAAAGAAAAACTATCGCCTTGTTTTACTAAATTGTGAACTATTTTTTCTACTTTATCAAACGAGTTTTTTATTTCGGAACGAATCGCCATTAGCCTTTTACTTTTGGTATCAAGTAATGCAGTCTATTCTTCTAGACTTAATTCTTTATCTGTATTGTAATTATGATTAAAAAATTCTAATAAATTCTAATCATTTGAATGTAACAATAAATTTGCTTCCATAAATCATCTCCGGTATAAATCGGATTTGAAATGAACACTATTCGCTGTCAATTTATATCGGATAAATCCGGGTTTATAGGTTTATTTTCATCTGCCGGAAACAAAAAAAAACATCATTGATATCTATCAAAATCATATCCGTGATTATTAAACAAGTTCACTATTTTCTCATAATTTTCGTCAAAAATGGGATTCTTCTGCGGATTTTAGCAATATCACGCTTGCTTCCTTTCTTTCCTACGACTGAGGTTTTATTTTCATTTTGCGTTTCAGATAATAATATCCGCAAAAATTACCTTTATCATTATCTACTAATTATACTTTCGCTATTAACATCAAATGACAACATCGCATTTTTAACTGCTTCTTTCGATGTATTTGCATAACAATAAACGCAATGATGCCGGCAAGTATTGTACATACCAATATCTTTACTAACCTTGCAACCGCAAAATTTTCGTTGCCCTTTGTCTTTTTTCATTCCTTCGCCGTCTATGCAACGGTTGTGTTCGATTCCGTATTGCTCCAAATCCGGTTTTTCGGCGCAAGTCGCCAACGCAATATCATAGCCTTCGGATTTCCAACGCTCCCTTATTTTGACAAGACCTTCAACTGTTTCCAATATTTGCGCATCGTTTAATTCCGCTTTTTTAATATTGTTTTTTTCAAAAAAAGACGTTTCCTTCACCATATTACTTTGTACTTTCCGATAGGCTTTTATATCCACAAAACTGAATACCAATTTATTCGTATATCCTTTGAGTTGTTTTCCGACGTTCCAAATCTTTTTTAACAAATCGCGAGGGGTCAGTTGTGGCGCAACAATCAGCGGGTCGAAACGCCAAATCACTTTTTCTTTTCCGATTTGCTCGGATAAATCTTTAAATGTTTTTATTCGCTCTGTCAACGGCGGAACATTCGGCTCAAATCCTTCCTGCTCATAATCATTCAGCGTAAACTGAAAATAATAATGAATACCTCTGTCATCCAATTCTTTTAGGTAAGGAATAAGCGGTCGGGGATTTTTTGACCAAAAAACAACCGTTTTTGTGTTTTTGAACGAAATATACATCGGTTGCCGGTTGAACGGATTGTACCAAACACAGTAACCCACTTTCAGCCGATTGATAAACCATTCGGAATAAAAGGCGGGAATATCCGTCGAGCGACCGGCGGAAATGATAACAGGAGCTTGGGCCTCCACCTTTTTGCCGCTGTCGGTGATGATTTGAATTTTTTCATTGAAAATCGGGAGCATATACGGCTTATTCAAAATCACTTTTATCTTTGCGTGCAAAAGTAAAAAATATTTCATTTTTTGTATCATATTTGGAAAAATAATTAATTATGGTAACCAATAAAAACGCACAGATTCGCTACAAGATATTTCGGTTCAATCATAAAAAAATATTTCTTGTTTTGCAGTACAATCCGATTATATCGGTTATGAAGTCTCCAACGCAAAAAAACGAACCAACTCCGTTTTTGGTGAAAGATAATGCGCTTTAATATTGTTGCAAATGGAAAATCGGTAAAATTACTGAAATATAATAAAAAATAAAGAATCGGCATATAATCAATCGGTTCATTTGCCGATTCATTTATGTAAGAAAAGAAAAAAATAACAAAATGTCAGATTGTAAAACCTCTTTCTTTATTTGTTCATTCCAAAATAATCCCGTATTTTTGCGATATGATTATCGAACGAATTTCTATACTCAATTTTAAAAATATCGAAGAAGCCGATTTGTCGTTTTCTCCGAAAATGAATTATTTTTTCGGAAACAACGGAATGGGAAAAACCAATTTGCTGGATGCGCTCTTTTATCTTTCGTTTACGAAAAATCACACGAATTTGCTTGATTTTCAATTAATCAAACATGAAGAAGAATTTTGTGTACTGCAAGGATATTATCGCAATAATGAAACAAAAGACGAAGTTTATTGCGGAATAAGACACAAGCAACGTAAAATTTTCAAGCGAAACAAAAAGGAATACGATCGTCTGTCGGAACATATCGGATTGATTCCCATGGTTATGGTTTCACCTGCCGATACGGAATTGATTCAAGGCGGAAGCGTTGAAAGGCGAAAATTCGCAGATATGATCATCAGTCAATATGACAAGGAGTATTTACGATTGTTGATTCATTATAATAAGGTGTTGCAACAACGCAATTCCTTATTAAAAGAGCGTACACCCGATTATTCGTTGTTTGAGATTCTCGACGAACAATTAACGTCTTCCGGAGAAATCATTCATCAAAAACGGAAGGAGTTTATTGTCGGTTTCCGGCCTATTTTTCAAAAATACTACCAAGCAATCAGCGACGGATGCGAGTCGGTTGATTTACAATATGATTCACATTTAGATACCTTGTCGTTATCCATGGCTTTAAAAGAGAAATTGGACAATGATAAAATTTTGGGTTACACGAGCGTCGGGATTCATAAAGATGATTTTTTGTTCTTGCTGGGGAATCATCTGATTCGAAAAATCGGTTCTCAAGGGCAGAATAAAACCTATTTGATTGCTTTGAAATTAGCGCAATTTCAGTTTCTGCTTCAAAAGAATACTTCGGTTCCGATTTTATTATTGGACGATATTTTCGATAAATTGGACGCCAACCGCGTGGAGCGAATCATTCAATTGGTTACGCAAGAGGAGTTCGGGCAAATATTTGTGACCGATACCAATCGCAAGTACTTGGATGAAATATTATCCGGTTTGAAACACGATTATAAATTGTTTCGGGTAGAAGAAGGAAAAATCAAAGAATTATAATGAACTTCAGATGAAACGTGTCAACACCCAATTATTAGGAGCGATATTGGATGATTTCTTCGAGCAGAACCCGAAATTAGCCGATAAATTGGCCGAAGTTCGCTTGCTGGATTCATGGAAAACGGCTTTAGGCCCCGCCGTCTCCCGTTATACGGATCAATTGTTTATAAAAAAACGAACGCTTTATGTGCGATTAACCTCGTCGGTTTTGAAAAGCGAACTCATGATGTGTCGCGAACAACTGATTACAAAACTGAATAATGAAGCCGGACGAAACGTGATTGATGCGATCACTTTGATTTAATGTTCTTTGTATTTCATATTCGCTACCGCTTCCGGACTGTCATTCCCTTTTTGAATTTCCTCAACAGCTCTTTGAACCAAAGGGTCGTTATTTAAAATCATGGAAAAATAGGCTTCTTCTCCGAAAAAATTCTGTAAAATATGCGCATAGGTCATATTCATAATTTGATCGGCCGAAATGTTAATCAAAGAAGTTCTTCGTTTGATTCCTTTGGTTTCCGCAAATCGTACGACATCAAAAAGAGAGACTTCTTTTTTCAAATAAAGGAGCATATCTTCACTATTCGTAAACGTTTTCAATTGACTGCGGTTTGCATCGGAATATTCGAAAGCGAATTGGTAGAAAATACCTTTGTTTTCCAACTGCAAATAATAAGAAGTAAGTTCCGTGGTATCGAGCGGAACAAAAATATCGGGCATAATTCCTCCTCCGCCATACACTTTCCGTCCGTTTAAAGTATAATAAGAATGAGAAGTATTCAAAATAACACTGTCTTGATATAAACCTTCTCCGGCAGACAAACGGTCGAACCATTCTTGATTATACTCGTCGGTTTTTCCCATTTCGTATTTGCGTTGAATATTTCTTCCGGAAGGCGTGTAATAACGGGCGATCGTAAGACGCACCGCCGACCCGTCAGATAATTCGATTTGATTTTGCACCAATCCTTTACCAAAAGAACGACGACCGATAACCAACCCTCGGTCGTTATCTTGAATTGCTCCGGCAACAATTTCGCTTGCAGAAGCTGAAATTTGATCCATCAAAATCACTATTTGTTTATCTTGTAAAGTACCCAATCCGTTTGCCGTCACATATTCTCTCGGAAAAGATTTTCCCTCCATATAGACAATCGTTCGTCCTCGTGGCAGAAATTCATTGCAAATATGAATGGCGGCATCAAAAGACCCGCCCTTATTCATCCGTAAATCAATGATAAACGATTGACATCCTTTATTCAGCAATTTAGCCATAGCACCGATAAATTCGTCATACGTAGTATTTGTGAATGTATCATAAATTTTAATAATCCCGATGCCGGCCGTAATTTCAAAAGCCGCTTTGATGGAATTTAACGGAACGTATGCCCGGGTAATGGTGTATTCCCTCGGCGAATCGGTTCCTTCTCGTACAATGCTCAACTTAACCAAAGTTCCCACTTTACCGTGCAAAATTTCCAACATTTTATCTTCCGAAAAATGCGATCCGGCAACCGTAGAATCGTTTATCGTGATAATCCGATCTCCGGCCAACAAACCGGCCTGTTCGGCGGGACCTCCGGGTAAAATGCTGTTAATAACCATTGTATCCGAATGAAAAATATAGTTAATACCGATACCGGCAAAACGACCGTCCATATTTTCATTGATTGATTCCAATACATCGGCAGGAATGTAATTGGAATGAGGATCCAATTCATCAACTATTTTTGCGATGGCATTTTCCGTCAAGTTTTTCATGTCAATACTATCCACATATTCCTCGTTGATTATATCGAGGAGTACGTCTATTTTATTATTCGTATTTAAAAAGAGTCTGCGCGCTAATGATTTACCGGAAAAAAAATTACCTGCCAAAAATCCGACAATTAAAGCAAGTAAAACAAATACGGCGGGCCACACTAATTTTTTCGGACTCATATAATCTGATACTAAATACTTCGTTACTATTTATTAAACCAATTCATCTTTCCCGATGTAAACAATTTCAATTTTTGCTCTTTCCAATAAATCAAGACCATCCGTTATACGGTATTTTTCGGAATAAACGACTCGCTTAATTCCGGCTTGAATAATCAATTTTGCACATTCGATGCACGGAGAAGCGGTTACGTATAAAGTTGCGTCTTTACTGTTATTATTGGAACAAGCTATTTTTGTAATGGCATTTGCCTCGGCATGCAATACATACGGTTTTGTCAAACCGTTTTCATCTTCGCAAACATTTTCAAATCCCCCCGGAGTTCCATTGTATCCGTCCGAGATAATCATCTTGTCTTTAACAATAAGAGCGCCTACTTGCCTGCGTTTACAATAGGAATTTTCCGCCCAGATAGCTGCCATACGAAGATAACGCTCGTCTAATGCTTGTTGTTTGCCGTTAAACTTACCCATTCGAGAGTCGTGTGTTTTTTGACCGCAAAAGTACAAAAAAAAAGCAAACTACCCGAAGAAAATAAAAATTGTTTAAGAAAAAAGTATTAAAAGTATCAAAAGCCTGTTATCCGATTGCCTGCGCCAAATCCTCCTTAATATCTTCGATATGCTCGATACCCACCGATATGCGCAATAATCCCGGTTCAACGCCCGTTGCCTTTTGCTCTTCGGGCGAAAGTTGCTCATGCGTAGTGGCAGCCGGATGAATGATTAATGATTTGGCATCGCCCACATTGGCTAAATGACTGAGCAATTTCACACGGTCTATCACTTTATTCGCATTTTCCGGGTCGCCTTTTACTTTAAAGGTTAATACGGCTCCGGGGCCTTTCGGGAAATATTTTCCCGCCAATTCGTGATATTTGCTGCTCTTTAATCCCGGATAATTGACATATTCGACTTTGGGATGTTTTTCGAGCCACTCGGCAAGCGCCTGCGTATTTTGCACATGACGTTCTACACGGAGCGATAAAGTTTCAAGTCCTTGCACCAGAAGGAATGAATTAAACGGACTGATGGCGTTTCCCCAGTCGCGAAGCCCTTCTACACGAGCACGGATATTGAAAGCGATATTTCCGAAAGGCCCGTTTGCTCCGAATACATCCCAGAAAACAAGACCGTGATAACTGTCGGAGGGTTCGGTAAATGCCGGAAACTTTCCGTTGCCCCAATTGAATGTTCCGCTGTCCACAATGACTCCTCCGAGCGAAGTGCCGTGTCCGCCGATCCATTTGGTTGCCGATTCAACGACTACCGATGCGCCATGTTCTATCGGACGGAAAAGAAAACCGCCGGCGCCGAAGGTATTATCAACAATCAGCGGAATATCATGATTTTTGGCAACTTCGGCAATCGCGTCAAAATCGGGAATGTTTAACTCCGGATTACCGATGGTTTCCAAATAAAGAGCTTTCGTGTTTTCGTCAATACGTTTTTCAAACTCTTCCGGTTCATCATTCGGCGTAAAGCGAACTTCAACGCCCAAACGTTTGAATTGGGATTTAAACTGATTGTAGGTTCCTCCGTATAAATGAGAAGTAGTCACTAAATTATCGCCGACCTGCAAAATATTATTCAGTGCGATAAACTGCGCCGATTGCCCGGAAGAAGTCGCCAAACCGGTAACGCCGCCTTCCAATGCCGCGACACGTTTCTCAAAAACATCGGTGGTCGGATTTTGCAAGCGGGTGTAAATATTTCCGAATTTACGCAATCCGAAAAGGTCTGCTCCGTCTTTGGCATCTTCAAATACATACGAAGTGGTTTGATAAATGGGTAAAGCTCTTGAATGAGTAGTTTTTTCAACTTCCTGTCCTGCATGTACCTGTAACGATTCAAATCTTAAATTGCTCATAATAATTCTATTTTAAATGATTATAATTATACTGTTTTACTGAATTTTGACGATGCAAAGGTAAGATATTCTGTTAATCCGCAAAATACCAAATTTATGGTATTTCTTCAGATGGCCGGATAACACGGATTAACCGTTGGAAATAAAAATACACAAAAATTTACTATCTTTGCAGTTAGAAAAAATGCAGCAATGAACTTGTTGAATCTACATGTAATATTAAAAAAACAACGAAAATATTTTGACATTGCAAAACTTTACCTTATCTTTGCAGCCCGAATTAATATAGAAAAATAACATTAAAAAAAATTAATTATCAAAAAAACTTATGATTATTGTCCCATTAAAGGAAGGCGAGAACATTGAAAGAGCCTTGAAAAAGTTTAAAAGAAAATTTGAAAAAACAGGCGTGACAAAAGAACTTCGGAGAAGGCAAGCATTCACAAAGCCCTCCGTAGAAAAAAGAAAACAAAAAATTCATGCCGTTTACGTACAACGACTACAACAAGCAGAGGAGTAATAACAGAATATAAACAACTGAAGGAAAGAAATGAATAAATTTATATTCATTTCCCGTGTTTTTTTCATTACTCCGTTTTTTTTTACTATCTTCGTTGCATAATTTCGGAAGATATGTTTATTGAATCATTTTTACGATACCTTCAATACGAGAAAAATTATTCATCGCATACGGTGGAATCGTATTCAAATGATATATTCCGATTTAAAGATTTTGTTTTCGGCGATGAAGCATTTGATCCGAAAGCGATTGATCCCGTATGGGTTCGCCGTTGGATGGTTTCATTGATGAACGAAGGATATTCTCCGTTATCGGTCAACCGAAAATTGAGTTCTTTAAAATCGTTCTTCAAATATTTATGCAAATATAAATATATTGAAACAAGTCCGGTAAAGAATTTGCGCGGTCCGAAAGTGAACAAACCCCTCCCTCATTTTGTTAAAGATTCAGACATGAATAAACTGCTATCCGAATGGGTGGAAACGGACGCTTTTGAAGGCGAACGCGATAAAGCGATTTTGGATGTTTTTTATACCACCGGCATCCGGTGCGCCGAATTGGTCGGATTAAAAAACGAAGATGTGGACTTTCATGCAAAATTAATCAAAGTAAACGGAAAAAGAGACAAACAACGACTGATCCCTTTTTCCGATAACTTAAAAGAAGTCATGCTGTCCTATATAAATATAAGGAATGAAACGATAGATTCTCCTCAAGACAACGCTTTTTTTCTTAGGAAAAACGGGAAAAAACTATCCAATTCCATTGTATATACTATTGTTAATAAGCGATTGTCGGAAATTCCGAATCTGTCGAAAAGAAGTCCTCATGTATTGAGGCATACGTTTGCGACAAGTATGTTGAACAACGGTGCGGATTTAAATGCGGTCAAAGAATTATTGGGACACGCCAGTCTTTCCTCTACCGAAGTTTATACTCATACAACTTTTGAAGAATTAAAAAAAGTGTATCACCAAGCTCATCCGAGAGCTTAAAAAGAAAGTTAATTATGGAAATTACTATTCAATCAATTCATTTTGAAGCCAGTAAAAAATTAGAGGCTTTCATTCAAAAAAAAGTAAGCCGGCTATCCAAATTTTATGACGATGTACGTTTAGCAGATGTAACATTGAAAGTAGTTAAACCGGAAACGAACGATAACAAAGACGCTTCGATTCGACTGCTGTTATCTCGTACCGACTTATTCGCACATGAGACAGCCGATACTTTCGAGGCGGCAGTTGATAAATGCGTTAACAAATTAGAACGTCAAGTTGTAAAACATAAAGAAAAACAACGATCCAAAAACGGCAATACCCTTTCAGATACAGATACCGATATTTTTCAAGCGTAATTTATTTTTTCATAAAAAACGCTGAATATTTTGGTTATTCAAAAAATAATTTCTAAATTTGCACCCGTTTCAAATTTCGGGTGGTAAAACAGCCGATATTCGGATAAGATTGGGGCAGATACCAGAGTGGCCAAATGGGGCTGACTGTAACTCAGCTGGCGTAGCCTTCGGTGGTTCGAATCCATCTCTGCCCACGAAAGGAGAGAGAATTATGAATTAGAAATTATGAATTATGAATTATGAATTATTCTTTCCATGATAATTTTCAATTCTCAGTTTCAATTCTCAATTCAAATGCGGAAGTAGCTCAGTCGATAGAGCATTAGCCTTCCAAGCTGAGGGTCGCGGGTTTGAGTCCCGTCTTCCGCTCTTTTTTTTGCCTGTGTAGCTCAGCGGTAGAGCACTTCCTTGGTAAGGAAGAGGTCCTGAGTTCAAGTCTCAGCACCGGCTCAAAACGAACAAAAGAGTAAGAGTTAGGAGTAGAGATAAAAAACAAATATTCATTCAAAATAATTTCTATTGTATATGGCAAAAGAACATTTCAACCGATCGAAACCTCATGTTAACATCGGTACAATCGGTCACGTTGACCACGGTAAAACTACATTAACCGCTGCTATTACTACCGTTTTAGCAAAACAAGGTCTTTCGGAAGTACGTTCATTTGATTCAATTGATAACGCTCCCGAAGAAAAAGAAAGAGGTATTACGATTAATACCGCACATGTTGAATACGAAACCGCCAAACGTCACTATGCACACGTAGATTGTCCGGGTCACGCCGACTACGTAAAGAACATGGTTACAGGTGCTGCTCAAATGGACGGCGCTATTATTGTAGTTGCCGCAACAGACGGACCAATGCCTCAAACACGCGAACACATCCTTTTGGCTCGTCAAGTAAACGTTCCGAAATTGGTTGTTTTTATGAACAAAGTAGATATTGTTGACGATCCCGAAATGTTGGAACTGGTTGAAATGGAAATGCGTGAATTGCTTGATTTTTATGATTTTGACGGCGTTAATACTCCGGTTATTCAAGGCTCCGCTTTAGGCGCTTTGAACGGGATGCCCGAATGGGAAGCAAAAATTATGGAACTGATGGATGCGGTTGATACTTGGATTCCGCTTCCTCCGCGCGATATTGACAAACCGTTTTTGATGCCGGTAGAAGACGTATTCTCTATTACGGGTCGCGGTACCGTCGCTACCGGTCGTATTGAAACCGGAATCATCAAAACCGGTGAAGAAGTTCAAATTATCGGCTTAGGCTCCACAGGCAAAAAGTCGGTAGTTACCGGAGTTGAAATGTTCCGTAAAATTCTCGACGAAGGCCAAGCCGGCGATAACGTAGGTTTATTGCTTCGCGGTATTGACAAAGACGAAGTAAAACGCGGTATGGTTATCACCCACCCGAACAAGGTTAAACCTCATACAAAAGTAAAAGCCGAGGTATATATCTTGAAAAAAGAAGAAGGCGGTCGTCATACTCCGTTCCACAACAAATATCGTCCTCAATTCTATATCCGTACATTGGATGTAACCGGTGAAATTACGCTTCCCGAAGGAACCGAAATGGTAATGCCGGGCGATAACGTAACCATCACCATTGACTTGATCTATCCGGTAGCTTGCAGCGAAGGCTTGCGTTTTGCTATCCGTGAAGGCGGTCGTACGGTCGGCGCGGGTCAGATTACGGAAATACTCGAATAAAATTATGAATTATAAATTATGAATTATGAATTATGAATTTTCGGGTTTATATAACTTATAACCTAATTTAATTCATAATTCATAATTTATAATTCATAATTAAACACGGGTCTAGCTCAGTTTGGTAGAGCATCGGTCTCCAAAACCGAGGGTCGGGAGTTCGAGTCTCTCGACCCGTGCATGATGATATAAAGATGATAATAATTAGATAATGAACAAAATTATTAATTACATTAAAGAATCTTATAACGAACTTGTACATAAGGTGTCTTGGCCAACTCAACAGGAATTGACAAGTAGTACCGTCGTCGTAATGACCGCTTCCCTTTTAATGGCGATTGTATT
>WRFZ01000124.1 GCA_009778655.1 Candidatus Azobacteroides sp. | reverse complement strand
ATCGTATCGGGCGCTTGCAGTACGACATTGGCAAATTCAAGCGGCGCGTTCTTGTTGTCTGTCACCTTTCCCGTTACTTTGATTTGGGAAAAGGCGCTTGCTGTCAGTGCGGTAACAAAGAAAAAAGTAAAAATAATTTTTGCTTTCATACGAATGATTTTTTATCAAGAATGCTTTCTGCGCCGTTCATTAATTCTTCTTCCGAACTTTCATGTTTTGAACGGGAAATAATCACAACAAACAACAGTAATCCACCTGTAGCGGTCAGTAATTTATACATATTTATAATTTTAAAAAATTATTTTTTTGCAAAGCTAATCATTTTTCTTTGCAATGTTCCATCAATCGGGGAAAATTTTTGTTCGTCTAAACCAAACTGCGCCACGCAGAGATTGAATCGTCTTCCAATGACAACATTGATAAGCCTTTAAATATCAAATCAGATGAATTTTTCGCCAAGATTTCCGTCAACGATTGAATTTTTTGATTATCTTCCAAGATCACGGCTTCCCGTAAATCTTGCAGAACGGTATATTCCGAAGAGTTGTTTTGAGTTACATTTTTTGATTCGATTTTTTGAATCGCTTTATATAATCGTTTTTTATCGGGAATGCAAACGCCGCCCTTCTCCGACTTGAGAAAGAACAGTTTTACATCACGCAAAACTTCCGGAGGAAACAGCGTCAACGGATTAACGGGATTCATGGGATAGCCCTTCACTCTCAAAGCGCCGTATATTTGTTTGAAAGTTATCTCCGATACTTCTTCATTATTTCCTTTATTCTGGAAATAATCGCAAATGCCGGTAATTCCTGTGCAGAAACCGAAATCCAAACCGAGGTCTTTTCTTATTCGCTTTATCAAAGGTTCATCAAAATACTTTGTAAGTTCATCCGGATTTGTTTTTATAAATTTCTCTTTATTTAATAACCGGGTCGTTCTTCCTATATCGGCAAATTCGGAAGCAAAAAAATAGTTCATATAGTAGCGGGCGCCGGTTATAACTTTTTCGAAATTATATTCGGCAATTTTTTCATACCGCTCATCTTCCGTTAAACGAGCGTAATAATAGAAAAACAGTGAAATGCCCGTCAAGCCGTTTCTTAATCCCAAATGATACGAATTGATGATAGGCGCATTCATTTTTATCAATTCTTCGGCAATATTCGAAATTGTTTGTTTCATTTATTTTCTGTTATTTTTTTGATTTCACCGCAAAAGTAATGAGGCGGAGTGCGAAAATCTCGAACTCTAATAAAATTTTTGTTTCTTTGTTATCAAAATCGTTGCAAAGATATATCTCGACAGTCCGATATTCTCGGACTGCCGAATTTTTTTTAACGACATCGGCTGATTTTCCGGTTGCCCGCTGTGACCGGGAATTTCATTCTTCGGGACTAATATCGCATTTTAAACGAAAAAAGAGCCGAAAAATATAAACATTTCAGACTCTTTTTGAATGCCTGCAGAAAGTCGGGTTAAAAACCCCTTTTTAGGCTTTTTTATGATATCCGAGCGAAAAACGGGGCTCGAACCCGCGACCCCGACCTTGGGAAGGTCGTGCTCTGCCAACTGAGCTACTTTCGCATTTACGCGTGCAAATGTATATATTTTTTTCATTACCACCAAATTTAATTATAAACTATTATATTATAGGTGCTTTTATATTTTTTAAAAAATAAAATAAATAAATGTTGAAAAAGCTAAATTTTATAATTTTTTTGAAATATTGAATAAGTATTGGAAATAATTATTACCTTTGCATCTGTTTCTTTTGCACATTACTTTATGGGATTTTCCCGGTAAGATAAAAATACAGAAGTAATTAGTGAGATATACTTATAATAATTTATTTTGTTCAAGTAGATGATTATGAATAACCTTCTTGTTGAGAAGATGAGCAGATATGATGCTCCGCAAAAGGTAAAAGCATTAGGACTTTATCCTTATTTTAGAGTGATAGAAAGCGACCAGGACACAGAAGTTACCATTAACGGGAAAAAAGTGTTAATGTTTGGATCTAATGCATATTTAGGCTTAACAAATCATCCTAAAGTAAAAGAAGCTGCAATCGCAGCAACCCAAAAATATGGCACAGGGATGGCCGGAAGCCGCTTTCTTAACGGTACCTTGGATATTCATCTGAAATTGGAAAGAAAATTAGCCGATTTTGTAGAAAAAGAAGATGCCATTATTTATCCTACGGGATTTCAAGTCAATGCCGGCGTGGTTTCTTGCCTTACGGGTCGTGAAGATTATATTTTATGGGATGAATTAGATCATGCCTCCATTATTGACGGTCATCGCCTTTCTTTCTCGCAAAAACTGAAATTCAAACACAACGACATGGATTCGTTGGAAAAGCAATTACAAAAATGCGACTTGGAAAAGATCAAATTAATTGTCGTTGACGGCGTTTTCAGTATGGAAGGCGATTTAGCCAATTTACCGGAAATCGTAAGGTTATCAAAAAAATACCAAGCGAATATCATGGTGGACGAAGCGCACAGCTTGGGCGTATTGGGCCGACAGGGACGAGGCGTATGCGATCATTTCAATGTCCTTCCCGATGTGGATTTGGTTATGGGTACATTCAGTAAATCGTTGGCTTCTATCGGCGGATTTATCGCTTCTTCCGAAGTGGTCATTAATTTCTTGCGTCATAACTCCCGTACTTATACTTTCAGCGCCAGCAGTACGCCGGCGGCAACCGCAGCAGCAAGCGCAGCGTTGGATATCATGATCAATGAACCCGAAAGAATTGAACATTTATGGAAATTGACCGACTATGCTTTGAAAGGATTCCGTGAAATGGGCTGTGAAATCGGTCATACTTCTACTCCCATTATTCCTTTATTTATTAGGGATGATGAGAAAACATATCGAGTTACATTGGATTTATTCAAAGAAGGCATTTTTGTAAACCCGGTAGTTTCTCCCGGCGTAGCGCCTTCCGACAGTTTGATCCGCTTTTCTTTGATGGCGACTCATACCTTTGAACAATTGGATTTTGCTATGGAGAAAATTGAAAAGTGCATGCAAAAAATTGATGCTCTCCACAAAGTTTTAGTCTAATCGAAGATTAAATTCTTGTACTAATTTCTTTAAGGACGGGTTTTTATCCGCCATATATTCATACTTTTCCTTGGCGGTGAAAGGAGCGGATTCCGTAGTATCTTCTTTCATTTTTATATCCAATTTAATCCGGTTGTTTTTCAAATGAGAGAAAAGATAGGCGCTTATTTGACCGATGTTTTGTTGAACATAATGAATCTGTTCCGGATTTAATGCACGAATTTCGATCGTATCATTTTCTTTTAACTCCGGAATTAAATACAACAAAATACTTTTAAGATGTTTGTCCGTTAATTCGTTGGCACAATTCCTCCATACCGCTCGCAATTCTTCTTCGGTAAACGCTTCGGCTTGTATTTGCCGGACAGAATCTTCGGGTGTTGATTCTTTTTCCGTCTTTTCATTTTCCTCTTTTAACCCTATCCGTAAAATGTTCTTTTTTAAAGATTGATCATTTTTTGATACCTCTTTTGCCGGATATTCGAAGGTTTGAACGGAAGGAATGGAAGGCTCCGGTTGCTTTACAGGAACGATAAATTCCGCAATCGGTTCAATTAAGATTTTTTTTTTATCTTCTTCCGAAAGCGGATTATTCAATTGACATAAGCGAATGAGAAGCAATTCGATGGAAAGTCGTTTATTCTTGCTGATCCGGTAATTTAAATCGGTTTCATTGGTCAATTCAATGGCTTTATACAAGAACGCCACACTGCAACGGGCGGCCGTTTCAATGTATTTTTGTTTGACCGACTCTCCGGTTTCGAACAGAACAATAGTCTGCGGATCGCTGCAAACCAAAAGATCCCGCAAGAAAAGCGCCAAGCCGCTGATAAGCTGTTGTCCCTCGAACCCTTTGCTTAAAATTTCATTTAACAGCAACATACTCTGTCCCACTTGATTTCCCAGAACCGCATCGGTCAAACGAAAATAATACTCATAATCCAATACATTCAAGTTTTCGATGACGGTACGGTAAGTTACATTCCCCTGCGAAAAGCTCACTACCTGATCAAATATAGACAATGCGTCGCGCATTCCGCCGTCGGCTTTTTGAGCAATCACATTCAGCGCTTCTCTTTCAAATTTAACATTTTCTTGAGAAGCAACATATTCCAAATAGTCAACAATATCATTAATGTTGATTCGATTGAAATCATAGATTTGGCAACGGGAAAGAATGGTCGGTAAAATCTTATGCTTTTCCGTAGTAGCCAAAATAAAAATCGCATGATGCGGCGGTTCTTCCAAGGTTTTCAGAAAAGCGTTGAAAGCGGACGCCGACAGCATGTGCACTTCATCAATGATATAAACTTTGTATTTTCCCAATTGAGGTAAAATCCGAACTTGATCGGTTAATGCGCGGATATCGTCCACCGAATTGTTGGAAGCCGCATCCAGTTCATGGATATTTAACGAACGATTTTCATTGAAAGTGCGACAAGATTCGCATTCATTACAAGCTTCCCCGTCCGCTCCGGGATGAAAACAGTTGATGGTTTTAGCAAAAATCCGCGCACATGTAGTCTTCCCCACCCCGCGAGGCCCGCAAAACAAATAAGCATGCGCTAATTTATTATTCAGAATAGCGTTTTTTAAAGTAGTTGTCAATGACTTTTGTCCGACTACCGTTTGAAAAGTACTCGGCCGGTATTTTCTTGCTGAAACAATATACTCATCCATACTAAAAAATATTTAATACAAAGATAGTAATTTCTTCGCCAATTTTCATATCTTTGTATCGTTATTCATCTAATTTATGAAAGGAAAATAGTTATGAATATAGGGGTTCGATTTTTTACGGTTGGTTTTTTGGCGGCGCTGCTGTCGGGCGGTAGCGTGTTTGCTCAAAGAGATTCTCTTGAGATTCGCGGCGATGTGCAAAAACCGTGCGTACGGTCTGTTGACGATATTAAGAAAAAATTTGCCGACGAAATTCAAAGTGTGACGTTTACGTTCGGGCGTGATAAAAAGGAAATAACCTATACCGGCATTCCGCTGATTTCATTGCTTAACGCTGCAAAACTTAAAACGGAGGAGACTCCCAAACATCACTATCTTACCTTCATCGTAATTGTTGAAGCGCATGACAAGTATCGCGCCTTCTTTACATTTGCAGAATTGGCGGCCGGCGAGAATAAAAACCCGGTAATGCTTGTGTGGGAGGAAAACGGAAAACCGCTTCCCGACAAAGAACTGCCTTTTCGCCTGCGCGGCACAGACCCCGACCGCAGCATTTACTGCATTAAGCGCATCACCGTTGTGGACGGCATAAAATTGGCTGACAGATTGGATAAATAATAGTATAAAGGTATGAAAAAATGGATTGACTTTTTTAAGAAACACATACACAAGGTGAATAAATACCAAATAACCATTGTTATTTTCCTTGTCGTTACTTTTTTTGTGGGAGATAATACTTTTTTGGATGGGATTCGTTATGAATCGAAAATCAAATCTTTACGAAAAGAAGTTGAATCCTTAAAAATAGAAAATGATAAAAAACTTCGTCAATTGAACGCTTTGCAAGGAGATAAGGAGGATTTGGAAAAATTTGCGCGGGAACAATTTCTGATGACGAAAGCCGACGAAGAGCTTTTTTTGATTGTTGAATAAAATGTCGGCTAAAGTTACCGGTTTTTTATTTTTTATAGCTTCGGCAGTTCTGTTAGTATCAGCGGCGCTATACATAACCGGAGATCAATGGATTTCCGGAAAAATCATTACGTATGCTTACGCTGTTTCCGGAGCCGTGATTGCGGTGATTTATTTGTCAAACCTCTATCAAGGGCTTAATCTTCGCTTAAAAAGACTGAATATCCAACAGGTAATTGCAGCCGTATTGCTTCCCGCTTCTTCTTATTTCATGTTCAGCCGACGAAACGAGTGGTTCATTCTCTTGTTGATTTCCGCCTTTCTTCAAATTTACATAGTAATTATCCGAACAATCGAGGAGAAAAAAGAAAAATAACATCCTGTTTTGTCATCCCGCGTTTGATGCGGGATCCTCTGTTAAATATATTAATAATGAAAATCCAAAGCGCTCAAAACAGCAGAATAAAAAATGTACAAAAACTCTTTACGAAATCAAAAGAACGAAAGGAACAAAATCTTTTTGTCATTGAAGGAGCGCGAGAATTGCATCTTGCTTTAGCCGGTTCTTATTCGCCGGATACCGTTTTTATTTGTCCGGAATTATTTTCCGGAACCGATTATCCGGAAATCCAATCGGAAATCCGTTCTTCTCATCTTTTCGAAGTTTCTTTACCGGTTTTTCAAAAGATTGCTTACCGCGAACATTCCGACGGTATTTTGGCATTAGTTAAACCTAAACCGCATACGTTGAACGACTTGAATTTGTCGGATCATCCGTTTATCATCGTTTTGGAAGCCGTAGAAAAACCCGGAAATCTGGGAGCTATTCTCCGTACCGCCGACGCGGCAAAAGCGGATGCCGTTATCGTTTGCGATCCGTTAACGGATGTGTATAATCCCAACGTCATCCGGTCGAGTGTAGGATGCGTTTTCACGGTTCCTTTGGCAATTTCAACCCAATCCGCTGTATTTTCGTTTTTGAAAGAAAGGCAAATTCGGATTTTCGCAGCCGAATTACAAGCTTCGCAAGAATATCAGAATACGGATTTTACGCAAGCTTGCGCTTTGATTATGGGGACGGAAGCCGATGGATTGACTCCATTCTGGATAGATCGCGCCGATGCACGAATAAAAATCCCCATGCGAGGAAAAATTGATTCGCTGAATGTATCGGTTTCAACCGCGGTCTTGACTTTCGAAGCCATGAGGCAGAGGGGATTTAGTTAAAATGAAAATATACGATATTATTTTAAACCGTTAAATTTGGGTAAAAATAATTACTGAAATATTTCAATATACGAAAGTATATCGTTACCTTTGTAATGTCTAATCAAAACAAGTGATACTATGAATAATGAAGAAAGAATCAAAGAATTGCAGGAGCTTCGCCAATTACTCCTTCATGACTTGAGGATGACAAACCGAATTGAACAAAAAATCGGCAATACCACTCATTTGGAAGAAATGCGGAATTTGTATCTTGACCAACTGAATGATATTGACAGAGAGTTAAAAAAAATTGAGTAACAAGCTATTCCTCTCCGGAGGTTAAAAAAATATCAATATGAAAGATTTTAATAACGAAATTGAACAGTTGCTTGCGATAGGACGCGGAATGTCCGATACGGAGTTTGACCAATTGCTGGATGACTATTTCGGAGATAAAACTGATGTCGAAAAAGAACAAATCGGAGTCGCCGTTTTAGAAACAAAAATTTCAAAATTCAATGAAATAATACAAATTGACAATGAAATAAAATTTATCGAACAATTGGACGGACTTGAAAAATACTTGAATATGGCTCAATTGTCAAAAGATTTTTTTGGCAAACAAAAAACATGGCTTTACAATCGGTTGCATGGTTGGAATGTACATGGAAAACCGGCCAAGTTCACAGACACAGAGCGAAAACAATTTGCAAATATGCTTTTATCGCTTAGCGATAATATGAAAAACGTTGCACTGAAATTAGTGTGATATGTTTTAATTAGACGCCCCCCCGGTTCGGATTCATTTCTGCCGGGGTTTTTATATATATCTTCCTTGACCTGTACTACTTGAACCGCTTCCCTATTTCATCTTCGCCAAGAATCGAAAGAATAGATTTTCCATCGGGCGTATAATTAGGTCCGGACGATGCAAAAAGTTTTGCAATCAAACTTTCCGCTTCTTCTTCCGATAAAAACTTCCCGTAAGGAATGGCCGCTTTTTTTGCTAACGTCAGAGCTAAGGATTCCGATATTTCTTCTTTTACTTCACATCCGGTTTCCAAGACTTTATCCGTCATGTCTTGCAGCGTTTCAATGATGTCGGTATTTTCCAAACCGCCAGGAATTCCATTAATGGAATAGGCATTATTACCCAAATCGGACAAATCGAAACCTATATAAGCCAAATCATCCAACAAATAAGGTAAAATCGTCGCTTCTTTGGGGGTAAACGAAATGATTTCGGGAAACAGAAGTCCTTGGGAGATTCCTCTTTTTTGGTTGATTTGCTGCAAATAGCCGTCATACAAAACACGAATATGCGCCCGATGCTGATCAATGATTAACAAGCCCGATTTCAAACTCGTAATGAGGTATTTTCCTTTGAAGGAAAAACCGGTAGCACGTCCTTCCGTCCATTCGGCAGGCATTGCCGGCTCTTCCGGAACAAACGGTTGATCTTCATAAAGCTTTTCCCAATTTTTCGGCACGCTCGAATGAGCTTTTTCGGTAAACGGATTGTAATCGGAATGAAATCGGACTTTCGGAGCTTCCGCATCTGCCTGTTTGTGCGTATAAACCGGCATATCCATAGCGCCTTCCCGATTAAATTCGATTCCGGGAATTGCATTGGATTTGGCAAGGGATTCTTTCACTGCCGAATTGATTATCAGCCAAATGGCTTGTTCATTTTCAAATTTGATTTCAGTTTTTGCCGGATGAATATTAACGTCAATACTTGCCGGATCTACCGTAAGATAAACGAAATAATTAGGCATTTCTCCGGCAGGAATAAAGGGTTCGAATGCCTGCGTCACCGCTTTGTGAAAATACGGATGCCGCATAAAGCGATTATTAACAAAGAAAAATTGCAACGTTCCTTTCTTCTTGCTTGAATCCGGCGTCCCGACAAAGCCGGAAACGGAAACCAACGAAGTGCCGGCTTGCAAAGTAAGCAATTGCGTATTCAACCGTTTTCCGAATACGTTAAGGATTCGTTGCCGGGGGGTGGAAACCGGAAGATTAAATATTTCCGCATCATTATGCCGAAGCTCGAATGTAATTTGCGAATGAACCAAAACGATTCGCTCAAACTCGGTGATGATATTTCTCAATTCCGTTTCATTCGATTTCAAAAACTTTCGACGCGCCGGCACATTAAAAAAAAGATTCTTTACCGAAAATATACTGCCGGGATTGACGGCGATGGTCTCTTGTCTTTCTACTTGTGATGCGGAAATTTGTATCAACGTACCGGTAGGGTCTTCTTTCCGGGCAGTTTTTAATTCGACTTGAGCAACGGCGGCAATGGAAGCCAAAGCCTCTCCCCGGAAGCCCATGGTTCGCAAAGCAAACAAATCATCAACCGCTTGAATTTTCGAAGTGGCGTGTCGTTCAAAAGCCATCCGCGCATCGGTTTCGGACATACCTTCCCCGTTGTCAATCACTTGAATTAACGAACGTCCGGCATCTTTGATAATCAGTTGAATGAAATCGGCGCCGGCATCAATCGAATTTTCAATTAATTCTTTTACTACGGAAGCCGGCCTCTGAATCACTTCTCCGGCCGCTATTTGGTTAGCAATCGAATCGGGAAGTAAACGAATAATATCACTCATAAGTATTTATTCTTGACGTGAACGTGATCGCGCCCTTCGAGGCGGAGGAATATCTCCCGTTCTCATTACCGTTTTTGCAAATATATCCTCTTTATTTTTAGGGCGAAGGTAATTGTAATCCACAAAATCCTTTAAAAATTTCACATCCGGCGTTAAATCCGGTATCGGAATAACATCCATCGTTGATTCCGGTTCCCATTTAATCCGGGCAATCTTCCGCTGTTTAATCATAAAAGTGATGAAACTGGCAGCCGATTTGGACAATTCCAGAGGAGTGGCGTCTTTATCGAGATCGTAATAAATGGCTTCTCCATTCCCTTCCATAATCATTTGATAAATCTCGCCGGCATCAAAATAAGCGGTAAGATTTCTGCCTTTCAACTGATTGTAGTATGTAGAATCAATTTCTTGCAATGCAAACGAATAATTCAATACATTCAATCGTTCAATCGTACTGTCGTTGAAAAGAATTTTAATCGTATCTCCCGTCAATTGGTAAGATTCATTCCATAGGATAGGATTTTTATATAACTTTAACAGCGAATCGGATGTATTATACAGCATGGAATCGCAAACCCCTTGAAGATCCGTCCGAAAGAAACGAACGCCGTAATATGCTCTGATTTCCCGAGTCGAATCAATGGTTTTCATTAACAGGGTATCGGCGTGAAGAAAGATTGAATCGCTTGAATATTCGATCATTTGAGCCGAATCGGTGGCAAAAGCAAAATCGTTTTTTTCGTCATAATATCCGTAATCGCCCATAATAATTATTTTTTTCACCGTGTCGTTCAAAATCATATCTCCAAACGCCTCCACAAAACCTTCCTGCTTATTGTAGGCCAACGAATCGGCCGTAATTGTTTTCGTTTTATCTTTACTGAGTACTGTCGAACGGTCGTACAACATGGATTCTTCGGTAATTGTATTGTACCATCCCCGATCGGAATAAACCAATCCGCTGTCCGATTCAATGACCGTGGGGCCTGTAATCGTAGCTATCTTCGTTTTCGTATGGTAGTTCAAAGTATCGGAAGTAAGCACGAATTGCGGATTTACCAAACGCACCGAATCTTTGAAAAAAGCGATTTTGGTATCGGGGGAATATTGTCCATATACAGAGGTTAATTCATTCACCGAATCAATCAGCATACCGCCGTTAAAATAATAAGCCAGATTTTTATTTCGATCGTAATCAAAATAATCCGTAAATAAGGTGACTTCTTTATCTTCCATTTTGACGTTTTCACGCATTTTCGCCAATCGGGTATCTCCGTAATAATTCAAGTAGTCGCCGTATATGAAAAGGGTATCGCCCTGCTCGATACGAACATTATCAAAAGCTTCCAAGCTGTTGGATAAATTATTTAAATACGCGCTGTCGCAATACATATAGGTGCTGTCGTGACGAAAGATTACATTTCCTCGCAAAACATAAATATTGGGATTATTATTTTGCTCCAATTCAGTCGAATCGGCATTTTCCACATATACTCGCGTTACTTTCGGAGGATTATTGGAGGGCGGTTTCTGCGGTATTCCGAAGAAAGAAATTATTACAAAAAGCAGCAGGAATATACTTGTTTTTGCGGCGTTATTTTTGAAACCAGCCATCTCTTTCAAAATCGCAATTTTTCCAATTATCGTTGATCCGAATATAAGTTTCCTTTTGTTTTTGTGCTATCCAATTATTTAAAATTTCGTCCCGCTTTTCATCTTCTACCATTGATTTCAACGCTTGGAAATCTTCGCTTAAACTCGCTTTATGGCCTTCGACCCGGGATTTCAGTTTTACAATCGCTACAATTTCTTTGTTGTTTTTGGCATTAATCATCGAAAATGCCGGAGAAATTTCGCCGACTTGCATGGTGTTTACCGCTTTTGCTATTTCCGGAGGTAATTCCGACATTTCAAACCGGGAAGTCCCCGTTCTCGGAGTCGGATTCGGATTGTTCACATTCATGGTATTGACCATCAAGCCTCTATTATTACGGGTGTCTTTATCGTAAGAAATATAAGTAGCTCCTTCTTCAAACGTAAATTTTCCGGCGACAATATCGTTGCGGACGGAATCTAATTTTTGAGTAGCGGCTGCTATTTCTTCTTTGGTCACGCGCGGACGAATCAGAATATGCCGTACATTGATCCGGTCGCCTCTTTTTTCAATCAGTTGGATGATATGATAACCGTATTCTGTTTCCACGATTCGTGAAACCCTTTTGGGATCGTTCAAATCAAAAGCAACGGCTGCAAATTCGGGTACCAATTCGGCTTTTCCTCTGAATCCCAATTCGCCACCTCGAGTGGCGGATTCTTTATCGTCGGAATACGCGCGCGCCAAAGTGGAAAATTGCATTTTGCCGCTTGTGACTTGTTCCGTATAATCCCGTAACTTGCTTTTGATATTATCAATTTCTTCCAGAGCCACCGTGGGTTCCATTGTTATGATTTCAACTTCTACGGTAGTGGAAATATAAGGAAGACTGTCTTCGGGGATTCGCTTATAGAAACTTCGAACTTCGGAAGGGGTAATTTTCACATTCCCAATCAATCCTTGTTGCACCTTTTTTATGGCTTCCTGTTCTTTCAGATTCGTGCGAAGTTCTTCCCGGTATGCGTTGATTGATTTATTAAAATATTCTTCTAATTTTTCTTGCGAGCCTAAACGACTGATAACATAATTAATTTGTCGTTCCACTCCGGAATATACCTCCGAATCGGAAATTTCCACACTATCTAATTTTGCTTGATGCAAAAACAATTTTTGAATAGCTAATTGTTCCGGAATCATGCAATAAGGGTCTCCCGGAAATCGTTGCCCCTGCATTTCTACGGACAAACGGGTGTTTTCTACATCCGATAATAAAATTGCATCATCGCCGACTACCCAAATCACTTCGTCAATCACATTGCTTTGCGCTTGCAATCGGACTTGCGATAAAAATCCGGTTAGGCATATCAGTAAAAAGAAAAAACGTTTCATATTATTATTTAATTTTTGTTCTCAATAAGTGAATTATTCGCCGTAAAATTGAATTTCACCTTTATCTAATGCACGTTTGTACAAGTCTTCTTCCATTTTTTTCAGAAATTCGATTTTCCGTTGATTAATCAATATTTCTTGAATCGTAGCTTTTGCATATTCGTAAGGAGCATTCTCACCCGCTAATAAACAATCCGTAATATTCAAGAAATAAAAATAATCCTTATCTTGTTTCTCTATTGTTTTCTTCTGAGCTGAAAAATCCTCTTTGTTCAATTGATCTTGCGGAAAATTATTCAATAAATCGTTAAAGTCCACCCAGTTATCTACAAAATAATTATAAATTGCCACATTATTCAAACTGTATTTTTCCAAGTTTTCACGGGAAACAGAGGTTTTTGATTTATACCATGTTCGTATTTCCTCCAGTTGTGGCGCATTAACCGGTACTTTCAAAAACACTCCTTTTATCAATGGGTTCTCCAATTTCAATTTATCTTTATTTTGATTATAATAATCAAAAAGAGCCTGTTCATCAATTCCCTTTGTTAATCTTTCATTAACCAACTGTTCTTGATACTGATAAATTAACAACGATTTCCTGTAATTCTCAACCAAATATTCAATATTCTCTTTATCATTAATGTTTCTTGATGCGATATCGTACAATAAATTCTCGTTAATCCACGAACGGATGAAGTGTTCGGCAGCAATAATACTGTCTTCGCTTGATAATCCTATGGGCATATTCTCTTCCAATACACTCCTGTACAATACTTTATTTCCTACTTTTACTAATGCGCCGGATTTTACCAGCTCTAAATTATTACTGCAAGCTACCGTAAGTAAAGATACAATGATTAATGAAAAAAAATACCTCATAAAGCGATAAATTAAGTTACTTTATCGTTTCGATTACTTCCGGGTAAACGGTCACTTTGTATTTTTCATTCAGTGACTTTATCCAGATTTCTTCCAAATAATTTTGATAATCGGTCATGACCGGTCCTCGTACATCCATGTAGGATTCAGGTTCTCTTAAGATTTTTCCGATCAAGAAAAAATCTTGAAATTCAGCAGGTCGTTCGGCAACTCCGGATTGAAAAGCGGCTTCGTCCACAAAAGCGTTATCTCCTTTTTTGAACAGTCCCTTTTCGACTTTGACATAGCTGACACCTCCGACTTTGTAATTGTCATACAGATATTGCGCAGCTTCATCCGGTTGCATGCGGGCTATTTCTTTCTGCATTTTCTTTTTGGTCTTGGCGTCTTTTGCCAAAACAACATACCCTTTAAAGAAAGGTTCGTCCCATACATAGTTTTTCTTATTTTTTTCAAAATAAGCGGAAAGATCTTCGGCGTTATCGGAGGCTTTTCCCCAAACTTCCTTGTTACTTATTTCAAACATCAATATGCCGTCGCGATATTCTTGAATCAAATTTTTAAATTCCGGATATTTACTTTCCAATGATTTATTTTTAGCCTCATTCAAAGCGTTATATTCAAACCATTGTAAGCGATCGTCCAACAAATCCGTTGACATCGTAAAAGGCGAACGAACATTTTTCTTTAAGTAATTGATGAATTGAGCGGCGGAATATCGGGTATCGTCAACCGTAAGCAGCGGCATTTCCGAATTTTCAAAAGCGGCGTAAAATAAACTATCCGTCGGATAAACGGTTTTTGCCTGCGAAAAAAGCTGTTGATAACCGGCATCTTCTTTTTGGAAACCGTATTCTTTTTTCATATTTTCTATACCCGGTTGATGCAAAGGAATAAAATAACCGCCGGAATTTAATTTGGCTTCAATATCTTTCCGTTTTTCTTCAAACGATTCCAATGGTTTTCTGTCTAACAATTTAACAATATGATATCCGAATTGGGTTCTGAACGGTTTGGATACGGCTCCGATTTCTTTCAGTCCGAAAGCTGCATCTTGGAACTCTTTAACCATTGTACCGTATCCGAAAAATCCCAATTCGCCGCCTTTGGAAGCGCTTCCGGGGTCTTTGGAATATTCTTTGGCCAACGCCGAAAAATCGGCGCCTTTCATTAATTCGTCATAGATTTCATTTATTTTCTTCCATGCATCAGCCGCTTGAACCGTATCCGCATCCGCCGGACACGGTATCAAGATATGGGCGGCATTGATTCGACCCGGATTTTCTTTTTTTGCATGAACTTTTATAATATGATACCCCAAATTCGAACGAGTCAATTGCCCGATTGAACCTACCGGAGTATTAAATGCAACTTCTTCAAACGGGGGATTAAGATCCAACCCCGTGAACCATCCCAAGTAACCCGGTCGTTCTTTTTTGGAAGTATTCTTGTCGTCGGAAAGCTCTGCGGCAATCTTTTCGAAATCTTCTCCCTTCAAAATGCGATTTCTTATCTGAACCGCTTTATTATACGTTTCAAGCGTATCGGAAGGAAATACTTTAATATCATTATTCAAAATCTTCGGAAAAGCAACCAATATATGACTGACTTCAATCAAGTCTTTCATTCGGTTATATTCCTTTCGTACAAGTTCTTCATTGATTTCCAAATCATCCAAATAAGGTTTGGCCTCCGTAGCGCGATACCCGAAAAGTTCAGCCCGGAAAGATGCCGTTGTATCCAAGCCTTGACTTTCCGCTTCGGCCACTTTTAATTTCAAATCCTTAAATAAATCAATGTAATCTTTCAACGACCGCTTATCAATGACATCCTCATTGTTGTACTTGTTATAAAAATATTCAAACTCGGATTTTTTGTAATTCTTGCCATTGATTGTCATGATTACAGGATCGTTAGCTTGAGCAAAAACTCCTGCTGACGACAACAATAAAACTAAAGGAAAAAAACGCGACTTCATTTTGTCATTACTTTTATATTAAAAATAAGTTTATCGTGTTTTTAACGATAAAAAAGTACTTTTATTGTATTTAACCTCTGGTGTAACTGTAATTCGGAGCTTCTTGAGTAATCGTAACATCGTGCGGATGACTTTCTTCAACTCCGGCATTCGTGATGCGGGTAAATCGAGCTTCATGAAGCGCTTGAATATCAGCTGCTCCGCAATAACCCATTCCGGCTCTCAATCCGCCTACCATCTGATAAATAACTTCGTACAGCAATCCTTTGAAAGGTACGCGGGCCGCGATTCCTTCCGGGACTAATTTTCTCACATCGTCTTCCACGTCTTGGAAATAGCGATCTTTCGAACCCTTTTGCATCGCCTCCAATGAACCCATTCCGCGATAGGATTTGAATTTTCGTCCGTTATAAATAATGGTTTCACCCGGCGACTCTTCCACTCCGGCCAACATTGATCCCATCATTACCGAATGACCGCCCGCAGCCAAGGCTTTCACGATGTCGCCCGAATAGCGCAGGCCGCCGTCGGCAATCAGCGGAATACCGGTTCCGTTCAAAGCTTTAGATACTTCAAAAATAGCCGAAAGTTGCGGAACGCCTACGCCAGCAATCACGCGAGTGGTACAAATGGAACCGGCTCCGATCCCTACTTTTATGGCGTCGGCCCCGGCGTCGGCCAAAAATCGGGCAGCTTCGGCCGTAACAATATTTCCCACAACCACATCAATTCCGGTAAAAGAAGATTTTATTTTTTTCAGCGTTTCGGCAACAAGAAACGAATGACCGTGAGCCGTATCAATCACGATGGCATCTGCTCCGGCATCCACCAAAGCTTCCGCTCGAAGCATCGTATCGGACGTTACTCCGACTCCGGCGGCAACCCGCAACCGTCCGTTGGTATCTTTGCAGGCAAAAGGTTTATCTTTCGCTTTCGTAATATCCTTATAAGTTATTAACCCGATCAGCTTGTTATCGTTGTCCACCACCGGTAGTTTTTCGATTTTATATTGCTGAAGTATTTCGGCTGCCGCCTCCAAGTTTGTAGTTTGATTCGTCGTAACTAAATTTTCTTTAGTCATTACCTCATCCACCATTAAATCCATATTGCGCTGGAAACGTAAATCACGATTGGTTACGATTCCCACCAAATGATTGGCGTTGTCCACGACCGGAATACCGCCGATTTTGTATTCTGCCATCAAAGCGATGGCATCTCCAACCGTTTTTCCTCTTTTAATACTGACCGGATTGGAAATCATTCCGTTTTCTGCTCGTTTCACCGAACGCACCTGTTTGGCTTGTTCTTCGATGCTCATGTTTTTGTGAATTACGCCAATTCCTCCTTCACGAGCAATCGCAATCGCTAATTTGGTTTCTGTTACCGTATCCATAGCAGCGGAAACCATAGGAATATTCAACCGGATGTTTTTGGAAAATTGCGTTGACAAATCTACTTCACGCGGCAATACTTCCGAATAGGCGGGGATCAACAATACATCGTCGAATGTTAATCCGTCCATTACTACTTTTTCTGCAATAAATGACATGGGAAATGGTTTTAAATTTATTGCGTGCAAATGTAATTATTTTTTTTGATTAATTCGCCAAAAAATAGTTAAAATATCAATGGCGGTTCTTTTTTACCGATTAATCCCGATTCCCGATTGATCCCGGTCGCAAAAGTTTTTGCGTCACTCGAACAAGCGGAGACAATGATTTAAATTTTCTTATGAATTAACAATAATTAACTATTAATTTTTGTTAAATAGCTATTTATATATTAACTTTACGACCGATAAATATTTATCATTTTATATATTTTAAAATTTACCGAATATTAGCTCCTTACAATCAGACGGATGAAGAATTTATTTATTT
>WRFZ01000123.1 GCA_009778655.1 Candidatus Azobacteroides sp. | reverse complement strand
AACCCACCACACAATAATATTTGAATTATTATTGATTTTAAACCGACATTTATTTTCACCCTTCACTTGGTATAACGTCCCGCTAAGACGAAAAACTTCAATTTTGCTACCGAAAAAATGATTAAATTTGTACCTTGATTTCTATAAAATACCATTGAAAATTATGAAGCGGACAGGAATTTTTGTTTTTTCTTTTTTTCTGACATTTTCTCTGAATGCCTATAATTTGCGGCAACTTTCAAGCCGGGAAGGATTGTCCAACAGCGCCATATTATCCATATGCCAAGACTATGAAGGATTTATTTGGTTCGGTTCCGTGGATGGATTGAATGTATATAATGGTGTTGATATCCGGATATTAAAACCCGATGTAAATACCTCTGGCAGTCCGGCCGGTAATTTGATTGAGGAAATAAGAGAGGCGGAAAACGGGATTATGTGGATAAACACCAATCACGGCCTCAACCGTTATAACAAGAAAACGAAAGAAATAGAATGTTTCGAAGAATTTGAGGGTAAATATTTTTGGGCGAAAACATCAACCGATGAAGTTTTTACCATTCATGGGGATCATACGATTGATTATTATGATAAACAGAAAAAACAATTTGTTTCCATTGATTTTCCCGGTATCATCAAGAGCGAAATTCAACGTATTTTTATTGACCGTGAAAATATCTTGTGGATAGTTACGAATAAGGGAATCATACAAAATGTACGGATTTCTTTTCTCGAAGGAAAACCACAACTCGCCCCCGCAGGTAATTTTGATTCCCCAGTTCGCTATGCCTTTGAAGATAACGGCCGTATCTACTTCATAGATTTCAATGATTCTCTTTTTGAAACGGACGGTATAAACGGTAAAAAAAGTTTTATCATCAACTTAAAAAAGGAAATTGAAAAGAGAGGTATCGTTTCTTCCATTATCAAAGACCGGGACGATTATCTGGTGGCTTTTCAGACCAACGGTTTGATTGCGCTCCGAAATACACCCGAAAATGAACTGAAATACCGGATTGAACCGATTGATATTTTTTGCGGCGTTTTTTCTTTACTCAAAGATGATAAACAAGATATTTTATGGATCGGTACCGACGGGCAAGGAGTGTATATGTACACCCGGGATTTATTTTCCATTCGTGCGACTACTTTTGATCATTTGCAGTTTTCCATTCAAAAACCGGTTCGGGCATTGTTCTTGGATAAAGACCGAAATTTGTGGATCGGAACAAAAGATGACGGTATTTTAATGATTGAAGACTACGATAACGGATATGAATTAAAAACGAAGAAAATTCATTCGATCACGACTTCCAACAGTGCCCTTATCAATAATTCGGTATATGCTTTCGGAAAAAGCGTCCGAAATCTGCTTTGGATCGGAGGAGACGGACCCGGATTAAATTATTATTCTTTCAGAGATAAAAAAGTGAAGCGGCTCGCCTCTCAAAGCCCGGAACCGATTATTTATGTTCACTCGATATGCGAAGTCAATGATTCTACGCTTTGGTTGGCTTCGGTGGGCGCCGGAATTTTCAAATTAGTTCTGGGAGGATCGGCGGATGAACCTTTTATCCAATCAATCAAGCGATTTACTTTTATAAAAGACGAGATGTCGTATAATTATTTTTTTACGGCATGTCGGGAAAACGACAGTACGCTTTGGTTCGGAAACAGAGGGTACGGCTTGAGACGCTTGAACTTGCGGACTGAAACGTTCGATGAAATCCGGTTTCATAACGGGGACGTTCGGACGATTAATGATGTATTAAGCGTATATAAAGATAGTAAAGGAAATATATGGGTCGGCACCAATTTCGGCGTTCTGAAATTATCGGAATATAATGCAACCACCCATGAGGTTTTATATGAAAATTACAACGAGATAGAAGGGCTTCCCAATAACACGATTCACGGTATATTGGAAGATGATAACGGATTTTTGTGGTTAAGTACGAATAACGGCGTGGTACGGTTTGATGCGGAAGCCGGGAATTTCAAGGTACATAATCATAAAAGCGGATTGAATGTATTTGAATTTAGTGACGGAGCCTCTTTGAAAGATGATAAAACCGGCGCTTTGTTTTTCGGCGGCACCAATGGTTTTATTACCATTTCTCCCGATGTTTACGCCAAAAAGGAATTTGTCCCCAAAATCTATTTTACCGGCTTACGGATTTATGAAAAAGAGTATAATCCGAATGATTTCATGAAAACGGACCGATCCGGGGAATTTCTTGAACTTCATTACGATCAGAATTTCTTTTCCATTTCTTTCGTTGCTTTGGATTATCTGAACGGTCAAAATTGTAAGTACTATTATAATTTGGAAAATCTAAACAACAAGTGGATTGATAACGGACATGCCAATACGATTAATCTGACCAATGTATCGCCGGGAGAATACATATTGCACGTTAAGTGCAATAACGGCGACCGAATGTCGGATGTTTATTCACTTCGAATCGCAGTGCTTCCGCCTTGGTATCGAACCGATTGGGCTTATGTAATTTATATCGTATTATTTTTATTTTCGGTTTATATTTTTGTACGATTAATCCGATTTCGGTACCGGCGCAAACGGGAAAGTATGATAGAAAAGATGAATCAAAGACAGAAAGAAGAAATTTACGAATCCAAATTGCGTTTTTTCACCAATATTACGCATGAATTTTCTACACCCTTAACGCTGATTTACGGGCCTTGCGAGCGGATTTTATCGTATGAAAAATCCGACGGTTTCGTAAAAAAATATGCACAGCTGATTATGACGAATGCCAAACGCCTCCATTCGCTTATTCAAGATTTAATTGAATTCAGACGAATCGAAACCGGACATAAATCTTTTGTAATCGAATCGTTGAATATTTCGGACTCCGCTCGTGCCATTGCCGATTCGTTCATCGAATTATCCGAATCAAAGCGTATCCTTTATGAAACGGATATTGACGATGAAATACATTGGAATACGGATGAAAACG
This sequence comes from Candidatus Azobacteroides sp., assembly GCA_009778655.1. Classification (GTDB taxonomy): domain Bacteria; phylum Bacteroidota; class Bacteroidia; order Bacteroidales; family Azobacteroidaceae; genus Azobacteroides. Next base: position 14,099 of record WRFZ01000123.1, on the reverse strand, counting down.
GCTTTACGACAATCGTAACGAATTTGCTGTCCAACGCATTTAAATATACGCCCGATGAAGGAAAAATAACCTTGAAAATTCGAGTCGAAGAACCGCTGTTAAAAATCTCGGTAATCAATACCGGGAAAGGAATTAAAGAAAAAGATATTCCGTTCATTTTTGACCGCTACAGCGTGCTGGAAAATTTCGAAAAGCAAACGCAAAAAGGAATTTTTTCACGAAACGGGTTGGGATTGGCTATCTGTCACAGTACAGTCAAGTTGCTCGGCGGAGATATTGATGTTCGCAGTGTTCCCGATGAATTTACCGAATTTACCGTCATGCTTCCGCCCGCACCGATTACGGAGCGTATAAAACCGGAAATTCCGGAAAAAGAGCCGATGATTATTGCCTCGAATCCGCCGGTTGACAAACCGGTCGTTGAACCGGGAACCGACCGACCGGTTCAATCCGGATTAACCGTTTGGGTGATTGATGACGATCCCGAAATGCTTTGGTTTATTTCCGATATTTTGAAGAAGCAATACCATGTTACTTCATTTGAAAACGCCCGCTCAGCTTTGGGAGCATTGGAAACCGGTCAACCGCATCTGATTGTTTCGGACATCATGATGCCCGACTTGGATGGAATTTCCCTGATGAGACAAATAAAAGCCGACCGCCGAACGGCTCACATCCCGTTTATACTGCTTTCAGCAAAAAACACGCCGGAGGAACAAACGGAAGGAATTGCCGCAGGTGCGGAAGCCTACATCGTAAAGCCGTTCAATGTAGGATATTTATTGTCGGTAGTCGAACGTCTGCTCCAACGACAGAACGACTTAAAAGATTATTATCAATCGGCAATCAGCGCATTCGAATTGATGGAGGGGAAATTCATTCATAAAGAATACAAAGCGTTTTTCGAACGGATTCTTTTTGTTATTGATAAGAACTTAGTCAATCCCGGATTCTCGACCGAACAATTGGCTTCGGAAATGGGATTAAGCGCCCGGCATCTTTATCGCAAACTGAAGACGATTACCGACCGCACTCCGGCCGACTTAATCAAAGAATATCGCTTGGCAATCGTTGAAAAACTGCTGATAAGCAGTCGGTATTCGGTTGATGAGATTATGTATAAAGCCGGATTCAATAATCGGGGGAGTTTCTACCGAATTTTCCTTCAAAAGTTCGGAACGACCCCGAAGAAATATCGCGAGTTGAAAAACGCAGAAACGGTATAGAAAAATTCCGCGAGATTCAGCGCCGGATTTCAGTGTTAATAAATTATTATCAAGCAATAGAGCTTATTTTTTTACTAATATCTCGAAGTGCAAAGCGGAGAGACAGGGATTCGAACCCCGGGAACCTCGCAGTTCAACGGTTTTCAAGACCGCCGCAATAGACCACTCTGCCATCTCTCCCTTCAAAAAAACGATGCAAAGGAACAATTTTTTTTTGGTTTTACCAAACTTCCGGCCGTTTTTTGACAGATGAAGAAGAAAATCAAATTAGTTTATTCTTGATTGCGTAAATTTTGTTACTTTTGCCCAAAAATAAAATAAACAGAGAGTTGTGAGTAGCATTAATTACGATTTAACAAAAATCAGAGCTTTTATTTTTGATGTGGACGGCGTTTTGTCTCCCGCTTCCATTCCTCTGCACCCATCGGGCGAACCGATGCGAATCATCAATACAAAAGACGGGTATGCCATGCAATTAGCAGCGAAAAAAGGCTATATATTGGGAATTATTACCGGAGGAGAGTCCTCTGCAATTCGTATGCGTTTTGAAAGTTTGGGGTTCAGTTACATTTATACAAAGGCTAAAAATAAAATCACCGATTTTCGTAATTTTATTCAAAAAACGGGTTTGGATTCAGATGAAATCTGTTATGTAGGCGACGATATTCCGGATTATGAAATTATGAAACAAGTCGGCTTACCGGCTTGTCCTTCGGATGCGGTACCCGAAATCAAAGAAATCTCCCGATATATTTCTCCCAAAGCGGGAGGGAAAGGCGTGGGTCGCGATATCATTGAACAAGTGCTGAAAGCGCAGGGGAAATGGATGATGGACGAAGACGCTTTCGGATGGTAAACATTTGCAACGAACGAAAACAGAATAATTATGCTTGAAAATCTCTCGAAATACAAGATTGTTTTAGCATCCGGTTCGCCTCGAAGACGAGAACTCTTGGCGGGATTGGATATTGATTTTGAAGTAAAAATTATTTCCGATATTGAAGAATCATATCCCGAAACGCTGAGAAAAGAAGAGATTCCCGTTTACATTGCAAAACTGAAAGCGCATGCTTACCAAAAGTATTTGAAAGAAAATACATTATTAATCACGGCTGACACGATTGTTCTGTTGGAAGGAAACGTTTACGGCAAACCGAAAAATGAGCAAGAAGCAAAGGAAATGTTACAAATTCTTTCCGGGCAAACGCATGAAGTGATTACCGGCGTTTGTCTTACCGGATTGAAAAAACAACAAACGTTTTATGTTTCAACGCAAGTTAAATTTGCCCGGTTGCAGGAAGACGAAATTGATTATTACGTGAAAAAATACCGACCGTTCGACAAAGCAGGCGCTTACGGCGTTCAAGAATGGATCGGTTACATCGGAGTAGAAAAGTTGGAGGGTTCTTTTTACAATGTTATGGGTTTACCGGTAAGGGTTCTTTATACGCATTTAAAAGAATGGGATTCTTGACTTTATGATATTAAACATCAAATGAATCAAAAAAATAAATTATGTATCAACTGACAATTGTAAAGGTCGGAGGAAAAATTGTAGAAAACCCGGAATCATTAATGACTTTTTTAAAAGATTTCATTTTATTGGCGGGGGAGAAAATTTTAATTCACGGCGGCGGACGCTCGGCTACCAATCTGGCCGAAAAATTAGGTCTCGAAACGAAAATGACCGAAGGTCGAAGAATCACGGATGCGGAAATGTTGAAAGTCGTAACGATGGTTTATGCCGGCTTAATTAATAAAACCATTGTCGCTCAACTGCAAAAGTTGCGAATTGACGCAATAGGATTGACCGGAGCCGATATGAATCTGATTCTTTCTCAAAAAAGACCGGTAAAAGAAATTGATTACGGTTTTGTCGGCGATATAAAAGAAATAAACGCTCCGGCGATTTTGGAGCTGCTCGACCAAAACTACCTGCCGGTTATCGCTCCGATTACGCACGATGGAAACGGGAATTTATTAAATACCAATGCCGATACGATTGCCGCCGAAATAGCGAAAGCGTTGGCTTTCAATTACAATATTCGTTTGATTTACTGCTTCGAAAAAAGAGGGGTCTTAATGAACGAAGCCGACGAAGAAAGCCTTATCCCGAATTTAGACTTTCAATTATTCCAACAATACAAAAATGAAGGAATTATTCAAGGCGGGATGATTCCCAAATTGGATAATGCATTTCAAGCGATTGCCTCCGGCGTAAAAGAAGTGATTATCACATGCGCTTCCGATGTAAATAAAGGGAAAGGAACATTTATCCGATGAAAACGAGAGATCTCACATTTGAAATGGTCGCCAAGACCTTATACGGTCTGGAAGAAATATTAGCCGGCGAACTGATCGAATTGGGCGCCGATAAAGTGCAAATCGGCCGTCGAATGGTATCGTTCGAAGGAGACAAAGAATTATTATACAAAGCCAATTTTCATTGCCGCACGGCATTACGAATATTGAAACCTATCGCGCATTTCAAAGCGCAAAATCCCGATGAAGTATATGAACAAATCAAAAAGCTCGACTGGTCGGAATTTTTACCGGAGAAAAAGACATTTGCCATTGATACGGTGGTTTATTCCGAAATTTTCACGCATTCCAAATTTGTAGCCTATCGGGTGAAAGACGCTATTGTTGATTATTTCACCGAACAAGAAAAACCGCGTCCTTCGGTACGAATCAATAACCCGGATTTGCAACTTCACCTGCATATCTCACACAATGAATGTACGCTCGCGTTGGACAGTTCGGGCGAATCCCTACACAAAAGAGGTTATCGGGTAGAAGGCGGAGAAGCTCCTCTGAATGAAGTTCTTGCAGCCGGAATGATTTTAAAAACCGGATGGAAAGGCGAAACTCCGTTCGTTGACCCGATGTGCGGCTCCGGCACTTTATTGATCGAAGCGGCCTTAATTGCACTAAACATAGCTCCGGGCGTCTTCCGTAATCAATTCGCTTTTGAAAAATGGGACGATTTTGATGCAGACCTTTTTGAACAAGTCAGCAGCGACGATAGCCGGGAAAGGCCGTTTCTCTTCAAATGTTACGGCTCCGACAGCTCTCGCGAAGCAATTATCGCAGCATCCAAAAACGTAAAGAATGCCGGACTCTCCCAATACATTGATTTGAAAATTCAATCGCTTCAACAAATTACGGAAAATCCGGGAAAAGGCATTTTAATCACAAATCCGCCCTACGGCGAACGATTGAATCCAAGGGACTTGATGGATTTGTATGCGATGATCGGCGAACGATTAAAGCATGTTTTTTCGGGTTATGATGCTTGGATTATTTCTTCCAGCCTCGAAGGATTAGAGGCTATCGGTTTAAAACCGACTTCTAAAATGAAATTGATTAACGGTTCTTTGGATTGCGAATACCGGCAATATCAATTGTTCCCCGGCAAGCACAAAGAATTTAAAGCAAAAAGCCGAAACGATAAACGATTTTGATGAAACTTCCAAAAACATTTGTCACCCGATTGGTTATTCCAATAACATTTCGTACCTTTGGCACTCAAATAACAAACATAAAAATAAATTTTAACCCCTAATTTTTAGAAGAATTTTTAGTCAAACCTTTCGGGAACGGACGTGAAAACCCGGTATTTGATTTAAGATAGAAAATGAAACATTGGATTAGTTTATTTATAGTAGCATCAATTGCCATGAACGGCTTCGCTCAAGAGAAATCATTGACGTTGGAAGATTTATTACCGGGAGGGAAAACCTATACTCATTTTATTCCCAAAACCGAATATCAGATTCAATGGTGGGGCGACGAACTGATTTTTTCCGATGAAAACGCTCTTTATTTAGTCAATCCGCTGAAGCCGACCGAAAAGAAAGTCGTATTAACGAAAGACGAATTGAATCGTCTGTTTAATAAGGAAAACTTGAAGTTGGACCAAATTTCTTTCGTATCATTTCCGGCAAATCATCCCACCTCGCTCGCCGGAAAGAAAAAAAACGCCGAAAATTCCGAGTTGGCAATGATTGCTTTCCCGGAAGAAAACCGCAATGTTTTCTTTGACTTGAAAAGCCAAACAATTGCTTTTGAACTGCCTTCGAATAAAGATTGGAAAAACACGGATTTATGTCCCGAAAACCGGCAAACCGCTTTTACCACAGACAATAATTTGTACATTGCCGATGCGGAAGGACAAACGACTTCGGTCGCCCAAGATTCCAATAAATACATCGTTTACGGACAAGCCGTTCATAGAAATGAATTTGGGATACGGAAAGGAACGTTTTGGTCGCCGCAAGGGAATTACTTGGCATTTTACCGAATGGATGAAACGAAAGTCGGCGACTATCCGTTGGTGGATATTTTTGCTCGAGAAGCTCAATTAATGTCGGCCAAATATCCCATGGCGGGAATGACAAGCCACGAAGTGATGGTGGGTATTTACAATCTTCAAACAAAGGCAATCGTTTACTTGAAAACCGGCGAACCGAAAGACCGATATTTTACCAATATTTCCTGGGCGCCGGATGAAAAATCCATTTATATCGCCGAATTAAATCGGGAACAAAATCGGATGCAATGGAATGTTTATGACATTAATACCGGTGAAAAAACCGGAACTTTGCTCGAAGAAACCAACGATAAATACGTAGAACCCCAATATCCGCTTTTATTTTTGAAGAAAACGCCCGATCGGTTTATCCTGCAAAGTCGAAAAAGCGGTTACAATCATTTGTATCTGTATGATACAACCGGAAAATTAATTCGGCCCTTAACTTCGGGAAACTATGAGGTGACTAATGTTCTCGGCTTGGATGAAGATGAAAAACATATCTTTATCGTTACCAATGAATTGAATCCGATCGAATTTCAAGCCTATAAAGTAAATCTCAGTACCGGAAAAAAAACGCAATTGACCTTCGAAGCGGGAGTCCATAATCCGGTTTTGAGCCGTTCGGGGAAATATTTGTCAGACCGATACTCCAATCTGCATACGCCGCTCAATATAGATTTGATAGTAACAACGAATCAATTATTCCAGCCGATACGTTTGCAAACCGCTCCGAATCCTTTTGCGGAATTTGTGCTTCCGGACGTTTCCATCGGAACATTAAAGGCCGCAGACGGAACAACCGACTTGTATTATCGTTTAGTCAAACCGACAAATTTCGATCCGACAAAAAAATATCCGGTTGTAATCTACGTTTACGGAGGCCCACACAGCCAAGGCATCAGAAATAATTGGCTCGGCTCTACCCGCGGATGGGAGATTTACATGGCTCAAAAAGGATATATTATTTTTTCTTTAGACAATCGGGGAACCGATAATCGGGGATTTGAATTTGAAAGTATAATCCACCGTCAATTAGGCATTGTTGAGACGGAAGATCAGATGCAAGGCGTCGAATTTCTCCGTTCATTGCCGTATGTTGATGCGGAAAGAATCGGCGTACACGGCTGGAGCTACGGCGGATTTATGACGGCAAATCTGATGCTTCGTCATCCGGAAACATTCAAAGTCGGCGTCGCCGGCGGACCGGTAATTGATTGGAAATATTACGAAATCATGTACGGTGAACGCTATATGGATTCTCCGCAAGAAAATCCGGAAGGCTATGAAAAAACCGATATGAATCGCTTGGCCGGCCATTTGCAAGGCCGTTTTCTGCTGATTCACGGGGATCAAGATCAAACGGTAGTCTGGCAAAACAGTTTATCTTTTTTGAAAGCTTGTATTGACGCACGCACGTATCCCGACTATTTTGTTTATCCCGGTCAAGAACATAACATGGTCGGAGCAGACCGAATTCATTTGCACGAAAAGATTACACGCTATTTCGAGGATTTTTTAAAATAACATAAACCAATTTTTAGTATTAACTTAATTAACTTTAAAACAAAAAAATGAAAAAGTATTTAGCTGAATTAATCGGGACATTTGTCCTCGTGTTGGGTGGTTGCGGAACTGCAATATTTGCGGGAGGTTCGGTAGGATTCTTGGGTGTTGCGTTGGCTTTCGGGCTGACGGTTGTGGCGATGGCTTACGGTATAGGTGGCATTTCGGGCGCTCATCTCAATCCGGCCGTTTCAATGGGCGTTTTTTGTGCCGGCAGAATGAGTGCGAAAGATTTCGGCGGTTATGTGGTATCGCAAATTATCGGCGGTATATTGGCCGGGGCGTTATTGGCATTTCTGGTGGCGCAATTCGGCGGCGCTCGCGGTACTTTTGCCGCTAACGGTTTCGGTAAGGAATTTTTCGGAGACGCAGCAGGCTATCAAGATCTTAGTATGATAGGAGCATTCGTAACCGAATTGGTACTGACATTTGTTTTTCTGATTGTGATTTTGGGCGTAACGGACAAAGGTGCGCCGAATGGATTTGCCGGTTTGGCAATCGGGTTAACGTTGACGTTAATACACTTGATTAGCATTCCGTTGACCAACACGTCAGTTAATCCAGCCCGTTCCATCAGTCAAGCCATTTTCGCGGAAAATCCGTTGGCATTACCGCAACTTTGGGTATTTATCGTTGCACCGCTAATCGGCGCAGCGTTGGCGGCATTTTGCTGGAACGCTATTAAACCAAGTACGGAAAAATAACGCATATGAACATTTTACTAATCGGATCCGGTGGCCGGGAACATGCTTTAGCGTGGAAAATCAAACAAAGTTTGAAAACAGAAAAGCTATACATAGCCCCGGGCAACGCAGGAACAGCCGCAATCGGAATTAACGTTCCGATTGCGGCAACCGATTTCGAATCGCTGAAAAAATTCGTATTGACGCATGCGATTGCAATGGTTGTGGTCGGTCCGGAAGATCCTTTAGTCAAAGGTATTTATGATTTTTTCAAAGACGATGCGGAATTAAGCGCAATTCCGGTCATCGGGCCTTCCGAGGAAGGCGCTCGATTGGAAGGAAGTAAGAGTTTTGCCAAAGCGTTTATGCAACGCCACGGGATTCCGACAGCGCAATATCAACGTTTTACCAAAGAAACTTTAACCAAGGGACTTACTTTTCTTGAATTTTTGCAGCCACCTTACGTTCTTAAAGCCGACGGATTAGCCGCCGGGAAAGGCGTTTTAATAATCAATAATTTATCGGAAGCGCAAACCGAACTGAAAGCCATGCTGACCGGACGTTTCGGGAAAGCGAGCGAAACCGTTTTAATCGAAGAATTTCTTTCGGGAATCGAATGTTCCGTTTTTGTCCTAACTGACGGAAATTCTTATAAAATTCTGCCGGAAGCCAAAGATTACAAACGAATCGGCGAAGGCGATACCGGGCCGAACACGGGAGGTATGGGAGCTGTTTCTCCGGTTTCTTTCGCAACTCCCGAATTTATGAAAAAAGCGGAAGAACGCATCGTTATTCCCACCATTGAAGGTTTGAAAAAAGAAGCTATCGTTTATAAGGGATTTATATTTATCGGTTTGATTAATGTACAAGGCAATCCGATGGTAATCGAATACAACTGTCGGCTCGGCGACCCGGAAACAGAAGTGGTGATGCTGCGAATAAAGTCCGATTTAATCGAATTATTTGAAGGAGTTGCTCAAGGAAACCTGCATGAAAAATCTTTGGTTTTCGACAATCGTTCCGCCGCAACAGTCATGTTAGTATCCGGCGGCTATCCGGGCGATTACGAAAAAGGGAAACCCATTACCGGGTTAGACCGAATTTCCGGCAGTATTCTTTTTCATGCCGGAACAACAGTCAAAGACGAACAAATCGTGACAAACGGCGGACGAGTGATTGCCGTCAGTTCCTACGGAAAAAATAAAGACGAGGCTTTGCAACAGTCGTTCAGAAACTGCGAAATCATTCATTTCGATGGGATGTATTATCGAAAAGACATCGGATTCGACGTATGAATATAGGAAAAATCCATAAACAATTTCTATCAAGTAAACTGTTACTATCCGTAATCGTATTCGTTTTTGTTGCCGTTCGATTGTATCCGGCATATGATCAATTGGACGACATTCGTTTATGGAGTTGTTTACTGATACAAATCGGAATTGCTTTTTTTTTATTACAGCTTAATCATACATTCAATATTTTTCAACAGCATACGTTTCTGCCCGCGCTGTTCTATTTGCTTTTTGTCGGCGGTAATCCCGATTTTTATTACGATTTGAAAGGAAGCATTGCCGCTTTATGTTTCGTTTTATCTTACTATTTTTTATTCGATTCCTATCAAAAACCTCAATCACAGGCGAATGCGTTAAATATTTCATTATTGTTGGTCTTGGGAAGTTTACTTTGGACGCCGCTTTTATTTCTTTTCCCTGTTTTTTGGATCGGATTCTATCGCTTTCAAAGTTTCAATGCCCGCGTATTTTTTGCCGGGTTGATCGGGTTTGCGACTGTTTATTTGTTCATCTTTGCATGGAGTATTTATCAAGGAGATAAGGATATTTTTTTATCGTTCTTGTCGCAATTCAAGACTCTGTTTGTCGTTCATAAACCGGATTTAACAATTTTAGAATGGGTAATTTGCGGCGTTCTATTACTGTTCGGGTTCATTATCGGGATTTATCAGTTCTTTTTCAACATTTCCGAACGGGTATGGACAATTTCTGTCTTGGGTTATTTTTACTTGTCGTCATTTCTGTTTTTTATTTTTCTTTTCTTACAAAGCGAGTATAAATCAACTTGGTGGTTAATTAATTATGTACCGATTGCTTTTCTTGCCGGTCATTTTTTCTCGCGTTCAAACAAACGGAGTGTGCACTATTTACTGTTGCTATTCTTTCTTTTCTTTGTCGGAATCGGGATTGCGCAGTACATGGGCTCGTAACATTTCTCTTTTCCCGGCTGCGCCGGGAATCCGTTCAACGGTAAAACCGACTTGCTGCATCATCCGACGAATGCTCCCTTTAGCGCAATAAGTAGTAAGTACGCCTCCCGACTTCATAGCGGAAAACAGCTTATCAAACAATTCCCGGGACCAGACTTCCGGTTGTTTGTCCGGGGCAAACGCATCGTAATAAACCACATCATAACAATCGGGAAAATCAAACGCAATGAAATCAATCGCCAATTTTTGTAAAATGAAATACGGCGTTATTGCTACCGGATTCTCCCACTCGGATTGATGAATTTGTTGAAACAAAGATTGATTTGCTGTTAAATAATTCAATTGATTTGTAATCTCTTGCGATAAAGGAACTTTTTCTAAAGCGATATACCGGATTTTTATTTTTTGCTTTTCGGCTTCTAATGCGGTAAGGTATGCATTCAATCCCGTACCGAACCCAAATTCGAGTACTTGTATTTCCGTTTTTGATTCTTTATCGGCTTGGATATAGTGGGATAATCCCGCAGCAAGATACACGTGTTGCGATTCTTGAACGGCTCCGTTCATCGAATGGTAATGTTCGTCCAAATCCGGAACATAAAGGGTCAACGAACCGTCGGCAGTCGTTTCAAGAATAATCTCTTTTTCCGATTCAAATTTTTGCATCATTCGAAAACGGTAAAATAACATCTTTCCGATAAGCTGTTGCGGTGAATAAGGCGATTAATTCATCCGTTTCGTTCGTTATTCGAACTTCAAAAGTGGCTAATCGTTTGTGAATATGCACTATTTGAGCTTCTGCAAAAAGAATGCCGTTCCCGACTCCTTTGAAATACCGAATACTTGTTTCAACCGACATGGCCAAGTTTCCGTATGCATTGACTGCGGCTGCAAAAGCCAAATCAGCCAATGTAAAAACAGCTCCGCCTTGCACTACATTTCCTGCGTTGAGATGCATTTCGCGGATTTCCATTCGTGCTTTGGCTCGTCCGGGTTCTGCTTCCAACAATTCAATCCCGGAAAATGCGGCATATCGGTCGCCTTTAAAAAATTCTTTAATAGTCATTCTGTTGTGTTTTTGTTGTCGCTCCAATAAAGATACGACATGTACAAAGGTAGTGAAATAAAACAGTTATACAGTCAATTTTTCAAACAAATACCCTATTTTATTGCGCTTAATAAATTTATTTGCATACTTTTGTAACTTCATTACAGTACTCAAAGAAGGCGACGAAATAATCTTTCTGTACTTTATGGGCGGCGGTTCTCTAATTCATAATTTATAATTCATAATTTATAATTCATAATTCATAATTAATTGATGGATTTTTCGGAAGAACAAACAGTCAGATACAGTCGCCATATCCTGCTCCGGGATATAGGCGTTGAAGGGCAGGAAAAAATCAGCAGCGGCAAGGCGTTAATTATCGGTGTCGGCGGATTAGGCGCTGCGGTCGCTTTTTATCTTGCGGCGGCAGGCGTTGGTACGATAGGTATTATAGACGGCGACATGGTTGATTTAAGCAATCTGCAACGACAGATTATCCATTTCACGGAAGATGTTGACAAACCCAAAGTCGTATCTGCCAAAGAGAAAATCAACCGCTTGAATCCCGACGTAAATGTCGTAACTTATCAAACGTTTTTCACTTCCGAAAATGCGTTTGAGATTATCCGCGATTACGATTTTATCATTGACGGGACGGATAATTTTCCGGCAAAATTCCTGATAAGCGACGCTTGTGTGCTGGCAGGCAAACCTTTTTCGCATGGCGGGGTTCTGCGGTTCGGCGGACAAACGTTTACGCATGTCCCCGGCTCGGCTTGCTACCGTTGCCTGTTTCATTCCCCGCCGCCCAATGCCGTACCAACCTGCTCGCCGGCAGGCGTATTGGGTGCAATCGCCGGAATGTTAGGAACGATTCAAGCAACGGAGACGTTGAAATATTTGACCGGCGTAGGCGAATTGCTGACCAACCGTCTGTTGTCGTTCAATGCCAAAACAATGGATTTTCGCACCGTCCGCGTTCATCAATCGGATAAATGTCCGGTTTGCGGCTCGCATCCGACTTGAAAAAGCGATTTTATTCCCGAAGTGAAAGATGTATTAGGCGTCACTACATTCTTGAAGCTTTCGGAAGGCGGACAGACGTTGTTTATTTAATTAACTCAATACGCATTAAAAAAATGGGTATAATAACCTGTGTATAAATATTTTCAAAAAAGTGTTGTAAATAACAAAAAGTGTTGCGTTTTTGCATATATTTAAGAGCTGTAGGCAAGCGTGGACAGAGTACTGACGAACTGACAACTTGAGATTGGAAAAATGAAACAATGAGAAAAACAGTAATTATTTTAAGTACGATGGTGTTTTTTTCAGTCAGTTGCGGAAACAGACAGACGAAAACGACAAATAACGAACTTGTCGGCGAACAGGATACAGCGCCGGTCGAACAGCAACTGAATGTAGTACAACTTGATGAAAACCATAACAAAATTGAGGTTAATTATGTTTCAAACAAAGAACTTTTAGACATTATTTTGCTTTTACCGGACTCTGCATTTTCAACTTGGGATTGGAAAATTGAAGATAGGAAAAAGTGGTATAATGAAATCAAATCGAACAATTTTTGGATAGACAAAGACACTCTGTTCTTTAATCAGATTTATTTCAGACCAAACACAGCCTGTTTTCAAATTGCAGATGGTTCTTGGACAATTTCTACGTATAAAACTTTTGACAACTCGTTCATTGTAATTACAAATGATATTGCAGGAGACGGAAACACAATTAACATATTTGAAGTAAAACACAATAAAATTATTGAAAATTTGAGTTTTGACTCCCTGTTCGGAGATTACAGAGAACAAATTAAACTTGATAACTTACCGAAAGAATGTGATGAAAAATTTATAGACTTTGATGACTCTATTTTTACATTTGACTTTTCAAGTGAAAATATAGTAGAAATTGAAAGTTCGTGGTATCTAACAAAAGAAGAATTTAAAGATTGTTTAAAGGGAAATTCTATTTTATACAAGTTCAACTCTAAAACAAAGAAATTTGAAATTAACAAAATTTATTGGAAATCTAAAAAAGCGAATTGACGCCTGCCTCTAACAAGCGGTTTGGCGTCAAGCGGGGTGTCTGTTTGCGAATAGTCCGGTGGAAATTTGGAAGTTCACCGCCCGTTGCAACAGTAGTGAACCTCCGCCCGAACGCCAAGCCGACAGACGTTATAGGCAAGCGGTGGACAGTGCAGCGGGATACTGACAACGAGATAAGAAAATATGTAAATTTGCAAAAATAAACTTGTAATGAAAAAAATCAGTTTCAGATATACGAAGGATTGCGGACGACAGTTTATCGGCCTGTAAAGGCTGTCATTCCAAGCTATATAAACGTATCGAGAAAATGCTTGTACGGGGAGTCTGCATTCGCGATATAGCAGAAACAAAAGGAATAAGTAGGGATAAAGCGCTATCGGTTTTGTCCAAGTCAGAGCATGTAATTACACCTAAACAAAGTTATTATCCCTGTTTAGAGGTGGATGAATTTTGGACTTATGTTGGAAATAAATCAAACAAGGTATGGTTAATTTATGCTTACGATAGGGAAAGTGGAGAAATAGTCTGTTTTGTTTGGGGCAAGCGCGATTTGAAAACAGCAATGAAGTTGAAGAATAAACTGTTAGCTTTAGGCGTTAGCTATGAAAGTATTGCAACCGATGAATGGGATAGTTTTATTACTGCTTTCAAAGAAGACAATCATTTAGCGGGAAAGGAACATACGGTTGGAATAGAAGGGAATAATTGTCGTTTAAGGCACCGTATCAGAAGAGCCTTCAGAAAGGCTTGTTGTTTTTCTAAGAAACTTCTAAACCGGCAGTGTCCATAAGATTTTGTAAATGAAAACTATAGGTTATAAGAACTTGTAGTTTTTTTATTTATGTATAATTTCGTTTAAGAAAAAGAAAGATTATGGACATTTCAAAAGATTTATTAAGTAAAGAGTTTCTGTCTCAATTTAAGAGTCAAGAAGATGTAAGTCGTTTTATGAAAGATTTACACGCCAAAGTTTATGAAGA
>WRFZ01000122.1 GCA_009778655.1 Candidatus Azobacteroides sp. | reverse complement strand
TCACTTCCCGGACAAAAGTGTAGTTGCAGTGGTCTAATTCAATGGGATTTTCCCCTTCTAATTCAAGAATTCCTTTGTAACCGTAATTCATAATTCTGCCTTTTTAATGGTTAATAAATTTCCTACAAATATAAGCAAAATTAAATAAGAAATCAATACGGCTATCATTTAAAATACTTAATCGGTAACGTTCTTTCGGAATAAATTTTTCCAACGGGTAAAATCTTTTCGGAAAAGAATGCCGATGCCTTGAGTCATTTCCGGCGTGATGCTGTAATAGTTACGGAAATTGTAGTGATTATATCCTTTCAACCGAATATTGCCACTTTTTGTCAATACATATTCTATATCAAAATCACCGATTAACGGAATATTGTTTTGACTTCCGTTAATATACGGATTATTGGCGTAACCGAAATTTCCGTTGACGATTAATCGGTTGTTCAGCAGTTGACTGGACAACAACACTTCAAATTCCGTACCGGTTTGCGAACCGGCATTCGACTGGTTGAATACGGTTCCCACTTGAACATTGCCGGTCAATGAACCCAAAAGGCTTGAAAGTTGCGTTGACAAAGCGGAGGTAAGATAAGACAAGTTGGAATTAGCGGCCGAATAACTGCCTCGCATATTTTCGGGCGGCGTATAAAAACGGCTGAGGACAAGAAGATAAATAATTTGACGGTTCAACATATCATCGGTACGAATATAGCTTTTTACCTGACGAACCAAATCATCGGTAGCTCCGGGTAAATCCAAATCAAAAGCGATGGACGGCCGATCCAAAGGCCCGGTCAACAGCAGGATACAATTAACCGGCACATTGTTGCGGGCGCTTATTTGGTTTTCGATCAGTCGCGGATCCAAATCTTCCAAGTTGGCGTTTACCGTATGAATTGCTTTTATATCCAATTCGGCTGCATAAGGATCTCCGCGAAAAGACACCGAACTGCCGGATGAGATGTCAAAGTTACGGAGAAAAAATTGCTGGAAACTGAAATTATATTTACCGCGTTCAATCACATAATTTCCGAATACTTTCAACGGTATCTTCGTTCCATACTGAAGCTGAAGAGTTCCGTTTCCGTATCCGCTGATTTTGTCGTCGGAAATAGGATCCATAATCAAATCAATGGTAGCTTGCGGATTGGCTTCCATCAGTAAATTAAGACGAATTTCCGACTCGCTGCTTGCGACGGTCGAAACCGGTACGGGTGTTGTTTTTTGCTTTTTTTCCGAATCGGCGACCGAATTTTTTGCAGATACAAACCGAATGAAATCATAATCTTCCACATCGGCTTCTTCCATGAAATTCAACGTTATTTTGGTATTTTCCGTACCTTGCACGGTAACGTCAATATTAGCCACATCTTCCGTTCCGTAAAGAGAAGCCGTTCCGTTTCCGAAAGCCGTTCCGTAGAACCGGGGATTCAATAATTTCGTTGCATTAAATACCATAAAATTAGAAAAGGAAACCGTAGCGGCATAATAGAAATCCTTGAATGCATGGTGTTTTACAAAGCCGTTGGCTATCGCTTTATTTCCTTTTTCGTCATAAATAGTGATATTTTTTATCTTAATTGTATCGGGAAGACATTTCACCGAATCGGTGAATGTATAAGATGTATTGAGATATTCGATGCCGAATCGGCAATTTTTGGCAAAAACATCTCCTTCGACCGTAGGATGATTCAAATCGCCGAAAAGACGCAATCGTCCCGATAAATTCCCGGTTAAATTTTGAATCACTTGATTCACATATTTTTGAAGGAATCGCCCATCGGCATTTTCGGCATTAAAATCAATGGATAATTCTTCTTTTACCGGATAAATAATCCCGTTTACGTTTACAAACGACGAATCGTTTCGTATTGCATTTCCGCGCATTAATATACCTTGGTTTTCGCCGTCCCATGTCCCGGTCAGATTCAAGCGGCCGAAATTAACCGAATTAAAAGAGAAATCGGTTACGTCCAAATACGTTTCCAATTTCCTTGTGTGAAAAACGTCTTGCGCTTTCACGAAACCGGTAGCCTTTCCTCCGAAGTCTAAAGCTTGGAGAGCCATAGACTGGAAAATATATTCCAAATCCACTTGGTTCAATTCGATTTGCAGTTCTTCCTCCGGATTATGCGAAATAGCGCCGTCTATTTTAAGAAATTGATCTTGATGAGAAGCTTGTAAATGATTGATCCGAATATCGGACGAATCAATTACTACCGTAGCCGGATTCAGTATCCAAACGGAATCGTTGAATACCAAATCAGTCTGTCGGATATTCGTTTCTATCCGAACCGGCGAACGATCTTGCTTTAAAAATGAAGTGGACAAATCCAAATCGCCCCGATAGTTTGAAGAGCCGTTTACCCAATGAAATAAAGTATTCAGTTGATCATCGGATGCCACCATTCGAACATCGAATTTTATCTTTTCGTCTTTCTTTTGTATGTTGATTCCCGATATATCGGCTTGCGCCGTTTTCTCCGAAGCATTGAATATCAGTCGAAGCGAATCGGTTTTTGTTCCTCCGAAGACGGCGCGGTCAGTCGTAAAATCCAAATGCAATTCGTCTCCGGCGTATTGTCCGGAAATATCCGTTTGCCCGTGCAAAGAAAAAGGGATTTTGAATGCCTTGGAAAAATCGGTCCAGTCGTTCATTGCTAAATGGATGGAAAAATCGGCTTCTTCATTGCCGGAATATTTCGGATCGGACTTAATCAATGAAGGTAAATAACGCGCAAACATTTGTTTCATAGCCGGAACAATAGTTTTGAAAGAATAATTTCCCTGAATTTCTCCCGCAAGAATTTCGGAATCAATGCGAATATATTTTCCTTGCTCGGTCGGAGCAGAAGCGATTTGAAAATGGTCTAAGGAATAACTTTCTTCCTCAGTCTCAAATCGTAAGTCATTCAACGAAACAACTCCGACAAAATTATCGGGATTATCTCCGGTTAAATTGGCATTCAATCCGAAAGACAACAACGGTTGCTTGTATTTGTTTGTAAGATTCAATTTATCCAATTGTAAATCGGACACTTTTACTCGAAAATCAAATTTAGAATCTTTCCCGTTGAAAACCAAAAGACCTTCACCCGAAACTTTTCCTTCCGGGCTGTTGAGATTCAGATGACCGTTAAAACTTGTCGGCGAAAATTCGCCGTTCAAGGTTAAATTATTGTAAGTATATCCTTTATAAACAAATTTAGCTACATTTGCATCAATGGAACCGAAAAACTTTCGATTCGAATCTTGCTTGGCGTCTAACCGAATATCAAAAGCCATTTCACCGTAATTCGGATTATTTAAGAATTTTGCCAAATTCAAGCCTCCGGAAGCGATTTGACCTCTTAAAAACCGAGTTCCGTTTTTTCCGAACATCAGATTTGTCCGGATGATTCCCATGTCGGTATTCAAAACGCCCCAAGCGGCTAAATCATCATACGAGCCGTTTACGTCTCCTTCGAAACGAATGGTTTTCATCTGCTTGATTTGGTTGGGCAATTCAATCGGTTGTCGGGAGAGATTGTTTGCCAAACGCTCAATTCCTTCGATAGAAAAGAACGAATTGGATATATTTCCTCGAATATAAAAAAGTTCTTTGTTGGGATGAAAAATATTCCGCATTTCGGCATTCGCACTGATCATTCCTTGATTATAATACCGAAAATAAAAATTCGTAATCGTTAAATCATTCCCGGTTCCGGCGAAATCACCTTCAAGGTTTATCCGATCATCAAAATGCGAAAGCGCGGGAATAAAAGCGCTCAATTCTTTCGGATAAATGGCAGACGTTTTCAATTTTAATTGAAAGGTGACCGGTTCTTCTTCGTTCGCATCGGCGGCCGATAAATTATATTTGGCGCTTATATCCGTAAACAATAAAGAACTCTTATCTAACTCAATAACCAATTGATTGATTTTAGCCGTTTCCTCATTGGCAACCAAATCAAAGGCGGCGTTTTTCATTTGCAAGCCGGATTGTTCTTTGAAACTCAATCTATTGAAATCCAGAGACAATTCCCGGTTATTCAGATTATGAATTTGAATTTTGGAAGAAATATCGCTCAATACAAGTTGTTTCGGATTGAATTTCCCCGGCGTTTCCGCTTTATCTTTCACCCGGTAGGAAAAGTTCCCCCATCGCAAATTTAATTTTTTAATTTGTAAATCAATCGTCGGATTAACCGAGGTTGTATCCTGTTTGGCGAAAGCGTCAATAATGTATTGAATATTCAACGGCGAATTGTCGGTTTCTTTACTCAAATTAAATTGGAACGTAAACAATTGAATGGAATCGAATCGCCATTTTTTTTGTAAAAGAGGAAAAAACTCAAAACCGGCGGCCACTCGTTTCGCTTGAAACAAAACCTCGCCGGACAAATCTTCCAAATACACGTCCCGGAGGATTAATTTATTGAAAAATTCAAATTCGATTTGCCGGATATGTACTTCCGTATGTAATTTTTTATTAAGATACGAAGCGACCTCATGAGAAATTTTTTCTTGAAAATAGGGAATTTGCAACAATGTAGCGGGTAAGACATAAGTAATGGTTATGAAAATAATACTTCCCCAAATTATTCTTTTTAGTATTCTCATCTGCGTCGGAATAAAACAAGCGCGATTGCCGGTTTTTATTTATCTGTTTACTTATCAAATTATAAAGTACAAAGATACAAAGTCATTTGCGTTTTCCGAAATATTTTCCGACATTTGCGTTCTTTTTAAATATTTTTAAAATGGATGTAACGATTTTGGGGATTGAATCTTCGTGCGATGACACATCGGCTGCGGTCATTCGAAACGGGGTTATGCTGTCGAATGTCATTGCCGGGCAAAAAGTGCATGAAGCCTACGGAGGCGTAGTCCCCGAATTAGCTTCTCGCGCACACCAGCAAAATATCGTTCCGGTGGTTCACGAAGCATTGAAACAAGCCGGAATAAACAAGGAAGACTTATCAGCCGTCGCGTTCACGCGAGGTCCCGGACTGTTGGGTTCGCTTTTGGTGGGAACGTCGTTTGCGAAAGGATTGGCGATTGCTTTGCAGGCGCCTTTAATCGAGGTCAATCATCTACAGGCGCACGTACTTGCGCATTTCATCAAAAAGACCGAATCGGATGACCAACATCCCCGTTTTCCGTTCCTTTGTTTATTGGTTTCCGGCGGAAATTCCCAAATCATTTTGGTTCACCGATGGGATAAGATGGAAGTACTCGGACAAACCATTGACGACGCTGCCGGAGAAGCATTCGACAAATGCGCCAAAGTTATGGGTTTACCTTATCCCGGAGGCCCGGTCGTTGACCGATTGGCAAAAGAAGGCAATCCGAAAGCGTTTCGATTAAGTAAGCCGAACATTCCGGATTATAATTACAGTTTCAGCGGATTGAAAACGTCTTTTTTATACCTTCTTCGCGACGAATTACAGAAAGATCCCGACTTTATCGAGCGGCATCGGGCGGATTTATGCGCAAGTCTTCAAGCCACGATTATTGACATTCTGATGCAGAAATTGCGCAAAGCTTCCGATGATTTCAATATCAAAGAAATAGCCGTTGCCGGAGGGGTATCCGCTAATTCCGGTTTACGGAAAGCTTTTGAAGAACATGCCGATACTTACGGGTGGAAAATCCACATTCCTTCATTCGCTTTTACGACCGATAATGCCGCAATGGTCGCCATGAGCGGCTATTTTAAATTTTTAAACCATGATTTTGCATCTCCGGATTGTGTTCCGTTTTCAAGGACCGCAATATAATCCGATTTTTTACGCTAATATATGTATAATATTTACTTTTATTTGATTATCGTTTTTTTCACCGTCAGTTTCATTTGGACTCAGATTTTATCTTACTTGAATCGAAAAAGGATGAGTCCGGTCTTACCCGACGAATTGAAAGATATTTATCCTCCCGAAAAGTATGCCAAGCAACAAGAATATCAAAAGATAAACAGCCGTTTCGGTTTGATTTCCGGCGGATTTTCATTCCTGCTTATGTTGATTATTTTATTGTTCGGACTCTTGGGTTGGCTTGATAATTATTTGCGTGAATATACCGATCATTTTCTGTTTTTACCTTTGCTTTTCTTTGCGGTTTTGATGATCGCTAACGAAATAATCGGGTTTCCTTTCGATTGGTACGCCACTTTTACGATTGAAGAGCGATTCGGATTTAATAAATCAACCCGAAAATTGTTTCTCGCCGATTGGCTGAAAAGTATCGCATTGAATATCTTGATCGGCGGTATTATCTTTATGATTGTTTTATTCATTTATCACTATACCTTGAATGAATTTTGGTTATACGCATGGCTGGCTGTTTCCGGATTTTCCTTACTCATGACTTTTTTTTATTCGGAATGGATCGTTCCTCTGTTTAACAAACAAACGCCCTTGGAAGAAGGCGAGTTGCGGGATGCCATCGAATCTTTTGCCCGGAAAGCCGGATTTCGATTGACAAACATTTTTGTCATGGACGGCTCCAAGCGAACAACCAAAGCCAATGCGTATTTCACCGGATGGGGAAAGAAAAAGCGCATTGTTTTATTCGACACATTGATGAACGACTTGAATACGGAAGAAATTGTCGCCGTTTTGGCGCATGAAATCGGGCATTACAAAAGGAAACACGTGATTTATTCTTTAGTACTTTCAATATTGACCACCGGAATCACTTTCTATATTTTATCGTTATTTTTGGGAAACCTCCGGCTGGCGGAAGCTTTGGGAGGAACCATTGCTTCGTTCCATCTGGGAATCATCGGGTTTGCATTTCTTTTCACACCGATTTCGGAAATATTGGGATTATTAGTCAATCGCATTTCACGAAAAAACGAATACGAAGCCGACGGCTTTGTTGCGCAATTCGGTTTAAGCGAAGCGCTTATCTCAGCATTGAAAAAGATTTCGGTTCAATCGCTGAGTAATCTGAATCCGCATCCCTTAGTCGTATTTTGGTATTATTCCCACCCGACGCTTTTGCAGCGGATGAAGCGGATCAAAGAAAGCGGCAATTGAAAAGTTTTAAATTTTCATATTCAAAGAAAATTTTGTACCTTAGCTAACTTTTTCAAGTATAATATTGATGTAATACTAAGTAATATAAATACATGACAGATAATCAGGATAGAATTATTCGAATTGATATTGAAGACCAAATGAAAGCGGCGTACATTGATTATTCAATGTCCGTCATTGTATCCAGAGCCTTACCGGATGTGCGGGACGGATTGAAGCCGGTCCACCGGAGAGTTTTATTCGGCATGAATGAAACGGGAAGCACTTCCGATAAGCCTTATAAGAAATCCGCACGTATTGTGGGCGATGTGATGGGTAAATACCATCCGCACGGCGATTCTTCGATTTACGGGACGCTGGTACGCTTGGCTCAACCTTGGGCTTTGCGTTATTTGTTGGTGGACGGACAAGGTAATTTCGGTTCCGTGGATGGCGATTCTCCGGCGGCTATGCGTTATACGGAAGCGAGAATGAGTAAATTAGCCGAAGAAATGTTGCAGGATATCGAAAAGGAAACGGTCGAATTTCAATTAACGTATGATGATAAGAATAAGGAACCGACCGTTTTACCTACACGTATTCCTAATTTATTAATCAACGGAGCATCGGGTATTGCCGTTGGAATGGCGACCAATATGCCGCCTCACAACCTAACCGAATGTATTAACGCCACTTTGGCTTATATTGATTCTAAAGGCGCTATTGATGTAGCCGGACTGATGCAACATGTCCAAGCGCCCGATTTCCCGACCGGCGCCTCCATCTACGGTTATGCCGGAGTAAGAGACGCTTTTGAAACCGGAAGAGGTCGTATCATATTACGTGGAAAGGCTGAAATCGAAATCAAAGATAACAGAGAAAAAATAATTATCACCGAAATCCCCTACCTCGTTAATAAAGCGGAATTAATCAAACATATTGCCGATTTGGTCGGTGAAAAGAAAATAGAAGGCATATCCAATGTGAATGACGAATCCGACCGCGAAGGAATGCGTATCGTGGTGGATATTAAGCGCGACGGCAACTCGAGCGTGGTGTTGAATAAACTGTATAAACTGACCGCTTTGCAATCCTCGTTCAGCGTGAACAATGTCGCTCTGGTAAACGGCCGTCCGAGAACATTGAATCTGAAAGATTTGATTAAATATTTCGTTGAACACAGGGTAGATGTGGTTACCCGCCGCACACGCTACGATTTGCGGAAAGCCGAAGAACGGGCGCATATTTTGGAAGGATTGATTATCGCTTCGGACCACATTGATGAAGTAATCGCTATTATCCGCTCTTCGCAAAGCCCGAATGAAGCCATCGAACGATTGTCCGAACGATTCGGCTTGACGGAAATACAATCGCGCGCCATTGTGGAAATGCGCTTACGCCAATTAACCGGACTGGAACAAAGTAAATTGCATTCCGAATACGAAGACGTTCAAAAACTTATTGCCGAATTAAAAGATATTCTTGAAAATGAAGATCACTTGATGAGAATCATTAGGGAAGAATTGATTGAGATACGGAATAAATACGGAGACAAACGAAAAACCGATATTGTTTACGCTACCGAAGATTTCAATCCGGAAGATTTTTATGCCGATGATGAAATGATTATTACCATATCACATTTGGGATATATCAAACGGACGCCCTTAGCCGAATTTCGTTCACAGAATCGCGGCGGAGTGGGAGCAAAAGGTTCGGAAACCCGTGATGAAGATTTTGTGGAATACATCTATCCGGCCAACATGCACGCCACGATGTTGTTGTTCACTCAAAAAGGACGTTGCTATTGGTTGAAAGTATATGACATCCCGGAAGGAACCAAAACATCGAAAGGCCGGGCGATTCAGAATTTATTAAGCATTGAACCGGACGATAAAGTGAACGCTTTCATCCGTGTTAATCAATTAAATGATAGAGATTACGTTAACGCGCATTATTTATTGTTCTGCACGAAAAAGGGCGTAATCAAAAAAACTTTACTGGAAGCTTATTCCCGTCCGCGCCAGAACGGTGTTAACGCCATTACCTTACACGAAGACGATGCATTAATCGGCGTTCGTTTAACCGACGGCAACAACGAGATCATTATTGCCAACCGAAAAGGTCGGGCGCTTCGTTTTCACGAAAAAGTAGTTCGTTGCATGGGGCGGACAGCCGCCGGCGTAAAAGGAATAACGCTTGATCCGAAAAACGATGAAGTTATCGGCATGATTTGTATGAAAGACTTGGAAAACGAGACTATCTTGGTCGTATCCGAACAAGGTTACGGAAAACGTTCGAAAATTGACGATTATCGTATCACCAATCGGGGAGGAAAAGGCGTAAAGACTCTGAATATTACCGAAAAAACCGGATTTTTGGTAGGAATCAAAAGTGTAACCGACGAAAACGATTTGATGATTATCAATAAATCGGGAATTACCATCCGGGTAAAAGCATCCGATATAAGTATTATCGGACGAGCAACCCAAGGCGTTCGTTTGATTAATTTGGAAAAACGGAACGACGAAATCGCTTCAGTCTGCAAAGTAATTTCCGAATCGGATATGGAAGTAATCGAAAAAATAGAAGAAGAAAATTTAAAAAATGAGGACTTCAGAGAAAATAATCCGGAAAATGATCGGGATTTGGAGGAAATTAACGATTAATTTGTAAATTTGCAGAATAATATAATAAATAATAATAAACGATAAAGATTCAATGCATATGAAAAAGTTTGTGTTTACGGGAGTATTATGTTTTCTGGTCAGCCTGTCTTTCGGACAGAAAAAGGCTGTGAGCGCTGCAAAGGATGAAATTAAAAACAATCCGCCCAATATAACGGAAGCGCGATCTCTTATTAAAGACGCATTAACCAATCCGGAGACGGCGGAAGACGCTGAAGCGTGGTATGTTGCCGGTCTGATTGAAAATAAACAATTTGATACGGAAAAAACGCTGGAAATTTTAGGAAAAGCCCCCAATGAAGAAGTCATGTACGACGCTTTGGATAAGATTATTCCGTATTTTCTGAAATCGGCCGAATTGGATCAACTTCCCGATGCAAAAGGGAAAGTTAAACCCAAATATTTGAAAGACATTCGTTCCATTATTAAGGCCAATCACGTGTATTATATTAATGCCGGCGTTTATGCTTTTAATAAAGAGAACTTTAAAAGTGCATACGAAAACTTTAAGCAATATGGCGATATTCCTTCCTTGGATATATTTAAAGATGAAAAATGGGACACCGCAACCGGAGATACCACCGATTTGCAAATACGGTATTACGCCGGTTTGGCCGCGGCTCGGATTCCGGATCATCAAGCAGCCATTGCTATGTACAGTGGATTGAAAGACAGAGGATATGTTGAAAACGGTCTTTTTAAAGAATCCGATATCTATAAGGAATTGGCGCGTGAATATGATTTGACAAAGGATTCGGTAAATTTTGTAAAAATTATCAAAGAAGGATTTGTTAAATTTCCGGGTGAAGATTATTATTTATTGAACATGATTAATCTGAGCATTAATTCCGGAAAAACCGAAGAAGCTGTTGATTATTTGGAAAAAGCAATTGCACAAAATCCCAACAATGCACAACTTTATGCTGTTAGGGGCCAATTGTTTTCTGAAGATAAAAAGCCGGATGAAGCAATCAAAAATTTGAAAAAAGCGTTGGAAATGGATCCGGATAACGCGGCCTTCATGCAAGAACTCGGACGTATATATTTCAATTTAGGCGTTGAAAAACGGAAAGCTGCCGATGAGGCTTCCGACGTCGCCCAATCCAAAGATTTAGCCAAAGAATCGCTGGATTTCTACAGACAATCAATGCCTTATTTTGAAAAAGTTTTTGAAAAAGACGCCAATAATAAAGACGCTATTTTCGCTTTGCGTACGATTTATTTTAATCTCAACATGGAACCTCAATTCAATAAGATGGATGCTTTGGTTACCGGTGGTAATAATTGAGTAACGAATAGAGAGAATCAATAAAATAAGCGCTTGAAATTTACTAATAAAAAAGACAAAATGAAAGAAAAAATTGGAAATGACGCCGGATGCGTTTGGAAAGTATTAGATGCGGATAGAACTCCAAAAAGTGTTAAAGAGTTGAAGAGAGCAACAAAATTAACGGATAAGGAAGTTTATGCCGCAATCGGATGGTTGGCCAGAGAAGAAAAATTAGCCTTTCAGCAGGAAGAAGATGATTTGTTCATTTCTTTAGCCTAAATTTGTTGTTTTGCGGGCTTTAAGACCCGTTTTTGTCATTGCGAGAACGAAGCGCGAAACAATCTAAAAACCAAAAGTTATGGATTGAAGTGGATTACGTTCTCGCAATGCCGTTTAAAAGAACTAAAGTTATTGATAAATCTTCAGACTTGCTTTTTATTGGTCGAAGACAAAGCGCTTTTGAACCGGAGAGAGGTTTTTGTTCAAAATCAAAACGAAAATTTAATTCCTGTTTTCAGGAAAAACGGATATCCCGGAGTAAAACATATATCTGAAATTGGGTTTATTTCATTTTGCAAACGGGTTTCGGTATAAAACTGCGCCTCGTTCCATTTCACATTGAACAGGTTTTGAATCTGCACGCTCAACTCCCACTTTTTCAAAGTATAAGCCATTGTTAAATCGTTTACAAAATAACCTTTTGCCGTAGCGGAATAATCCTCGTTTCCCGCGCGGTCAGCCATATAGCGGTAGCGCAGGCTTGCGGAAAATCCCGAATCCAGCTTTACGGAAATGCCTCCCGTAGCGGTGAAAATAGGAGCCAGCGGAACATAGTTCTCGCCTTTCGGCTCATCTATAAAACGCGGACGGGCATAGTTGAAATCCGCATCCACGTAAAACCGGCTTAACGGCTGATACTTGAAGGATAAATCCATACCGTAACGTCGGCTTCTACCTGAAGGCTCCACGACGGCTTCATCACCGACATAGACAAACTCCTGTTGTAAAAAAAGATACCACAATACAGGTTGTATCAGTAAATTAGGAAAAGGCTTCAATGCTGCGCCCAAATCTCCGCCGATGGAATACGGCAATATGTTTTTTCCCTTTTGGGCAATGACCACGCGGGTATCGTTGGAGTGGAAACCCATTCCCGACTTAAGGAATACTTGATATTTTTCATTGAAATTATAAAAAACATTCAATTTCGGGCTGAGCCTCGCCTTGATTACATCCTGCTCTATTTCGTCGGTGAGTTTATCGTCCATTCCAAAAATAAAATAATCCAACCGCACGGCAGGATTGATTTTCCATTTTCCCGACTGCCATTCGCCCGAAGTATAACCGTACAGATGAGTTTCATTAATAGAAGCTAAAGATATTCTGTTTAGCAAAGTATTGCGGTGGTAAACGTGATTCAGTTCTATATCGCCAATATCGTCATAACGAAAGCCAAAGCCCGATTTCCATGTCAAACGGCTGTTTTCGAAATGAAAATTTTTGGCGTACTGATTCATCATTCCGTAAATGTTCCGCGATTCTTTCTGTTCGATTTCATCACCATTCACCGGGTCGTTCAAAAAGAAAGTGAAATCTGAATACAACCGAAATTGGTAACGGGTATAGAAAAACAGGCTCTCCCATGTTTCGTTGTCGCTGAGGAGGTCTTTGTAATTTATCAACACATTGGTACGCCCTGTGTTGCCGCCTTCCGTCGAGTCAATAGAACCCCAACGGGAAATAAGCCCTTCGTTGACCGCCCTTTCGGGGATTTGCCCGGAGGCATTCCATTTGGAATTGAAGGTAGATGCTTGAATATTGAAATATGACCTGTCATTCAGCCATTCGTTATATTTCAAGAATAAATTCAAGCGATTAAAATTTTGATTTATATCAAAAGGTCCGTCAGTATAACCGTATTCTCCGGCAAGGTACATATTCCGCCGATTTTGACTGCTATTTTCGTTGAGCATATTGAAAATCCCCATCGTTCGTACCGTGTTAAACGCTCCGCCTTCGACTTTGACAGAGCTGTTATCAATTTTGTCATAAGTTTCAAGATTGACGTAACCTCCCGTGTCAAAGTCTCCATAGTCAGCATAATAGGCTCCTTTTCCAAAGTCTATATCCTTGACGGTTTCGGGAATGACGAAGTGCAAATCGGCATAGCCCTGTCCGTGAGCGTGCGACACCATATTGACAGGCATCCCGTCCACTGAAACGGCGATGTCCGTTCCGTGATCATCGTCAAAACCCCGAAGGAAAATCTGCTCGGCTTTGCCGCCGCCTGCGTGCTGTGCGATGAACAAGCCCGGAACCTTGCGAAGCAAGTCCTGCGCTGTATTTACGGGATTCATTTTTAAATCCACGCTCATCACTTCGGTGGGCAGTCGTTGAGAAGTTACATTGATTTGCGCCAGCTCAATCGCATGGCGGTCAAGGCGGATATTAAATGAAAGATGGTTGTCATCAACAGCATATACCGCTTGTTCATAACCCATTATTGAGACAAAAAGCGAATCGGGCAGAACAGTCGTTTTCAAGATAAAACTTCCGTCTTGAAGGGTATGAAAGTGAATATCCGCCTTTTTGAGCAAAACAATAACGTTTTCAAGGGCTTCGCCTGTCCGGCTGTCCGAGACAATTCCGCCGATAGTCTGTTGTGCGTTTACGAGTATCGTTGTATGCAGAAACGCAAAATAGAGATAAAATATGCTTCTTTTGAATAGGAAGATTTTCATAAATAATCATATAAAAAAATAAAATGTGACAGAATAAAAAAGTATTGTCGTTTTCTATTTATCATTTTTTCGAACGGGAATTTACGGAGACTTGCTGTTGAAACATTGTTATCCAAACATTCAAACTATCCAACAGGAGTGGAGAATTTTTCCGAAGTCCCCATGCTTGCAATTGGGTAAAGCCGATATCGGTACCAAAGTCCAAGTCGGGATATAAAGGGATATTCTTTAAAGAAATCTCTTTATCCACGACTGCATAATCAATTTCTTTATTAGCTACCATATAGATTAACTGTTCTGAAGTGTAGCCGGTAATTTCTTTGATGTAAATAGGCTCTGCAATTTCATCCGCCAAATGTTTTAATCTTAAAACAGCGGGAGAGTTTTTCGTTACATAAACCGTTTGTTCGGCTAAATTCAATTGATTAGTAATAAACGGAACCGAATCGGTATTGTTATGTTTCCGTTGAACAAGCACCTGCTTATCGTACGTAATCGGTACGGTAAAAGCGAGGAATTTTCTGTTTTCATTGGTAATCGCAATATTTTGCGCAATCACGTCATATACATTGTTTTCCAATTTACGGATAGCAGTTTCCAGATCATTTTCAAGATACAATTGAACGGTTAATCCGGAGCGGTGAGAAATAAATTGACACAGTTCATACTGGGAACCGGTAATTGTATCTCCGGCGACATGAAAATCAATTGAATTGTATTCGGTAACCACGTTCAGCGTTTTATCTTTTACTATTTCCGGTAAATCCCGTACGGATTTCATGAATTTCCAATCGTTAAAAATTGATAATGAATACATTATCAAGAGAGAGAAGAGTAATAAGAAAGCAAAAAGCGTAAGTAACCGTTTTATATTCATAACTGATTAGTTGATAAAGTCAACCGAAAGACCCAGCTTTAATACCGGCGGGTCAACCGGATAATGCGGGATTGAAAAATATTCCGGCGGGTTGATAAACATGGCCCCCAAATTATAGTATTGCAAAAAGAAACGGGTTTGTTTCAAATGGCAGTTAAGGAATCCGCTGATCAACGGGTATTCGCCTATTTTCATATCATTTTGCAATTTGAATTGTTGAGTAGCCGGTTCATAAGTCGGTGAATAATAACGTGTCCAATAATTGGCATTCGCTCCCATTTGAATTGTTAAAACTTTGGCGATAGCGAATTGAAGGAATAAACTTGAATAAACGCTCAGCGTCGGCAAAGGAAGAATTTCTTGATTCGATGAAGTCTGATAAACTGCTTGGTTATCCCAATGCAAAGCTCCCAATTTGAAATTCTGCCGGACATCTGCCGCCAACACTTGAATGTTTCCGCCGTTTTGCTTGGGGTAACCGGTTTCGTCGAAATAAATGTAATCGGTTATATTTTCCACTCCTACACCTATTTCGCTTCGCGTGTACGGAATCGTAACCCGGCCTCCGACATACACTTTTTTGATTTTGTCGAAATTGTTATCCCAACGGAAATATTGGCTGTGATAGTGATTTTCGTAAAAAACAGGAGATAGATTTTTTATGAATCCGGAAGCGGAAACGGAAGCGGTATCGTTCAGAAACGGAATCCGAGTTTCTATGTTTCCCGACAAATGAATATCTCCTTTATTATATCCTACGAGACCAATACTTCCTTGAGCATTGTAGCGCAGTATTTTACCGGTTCGTTTCGCCAATTCGCCTCCGACGAAAGTAACATATTGATTGGTTGCATAAGGAGAATAGGTTATCAAAGTATCTTGCACCATCGGAATGGTATCCATCAATGTAAATCGTCGAACGTCCTCTGTGATATAAGCCGTCAAATCAAATTTCGCCCACCGGCTGAATCCTTCGCGAAGCGAGAGTCCGAAGGTATTTTTTATGGAATGATATGAAGTCGAATCGGAAGGAAGTCCTTTTTTCCGATTCGAATTCAAATAATCCGCGTATTGATAAAATTGATTAACAGCGGCGGAATCTTGTGAATAAAACCGCCGCTTTCTATCGGTATAATCAAATGTATATATGATACTTGATACGGGAATAAATTGTTTGATCAAGTCTCCTTCCGAATCTTTTTGATCGGTTTCCCGTTCAAATCCCAAATTATATCGGTAGTTGAAATAATACCGGTTTCCTTCCGAATGATTCCACGTATCTTCGAATCGTGTCGGAAAGTTTCTTGTTTGCGTATTCCGACTGCTGACCAATTCCGGGTGCGTTACATAATTATCGTCTTGCAATCCTCCGTTTTCTCCGTTGGTATAACCGGATGACGGATTAATAAACAGATGAGCTTGATGCCTGTCGGACAAGTAATTTCCGAAGAAAAGCCAATCGGTATGTTTTGCGCCTTGCGAGTTGTAAAATCCGCGGGCATAAAGATAATCCACAGCGGCGCCTACGTTTAATTTTTTACCTGCATTCGCGGCAAAAAACACTTGGAATCGCTCTTCTCTGTTCTGACGGCTTCCGGCCGTTTGGTAAGAGAGGTTCGAATACGGAATTTTGGTATTTACAAAATTAAATTGATCCGGTTGTTTTAAGTATGCGCGCAAATAATCGGAAAACAAAAAATCGGAACGATCTTCCCGTTCAAAAAATATTCGCGATTCGACCGGTAAACCTAAGTTACCCGGATAAGCTACGGAAACGCCCAATCCTTCCACATTGGTCCGATGAAAATAATCGGTCAAAAATGTGTCGGGAAGAACGGAAATAATTTCTCCCGTTCGTTCCGAGATATGCCAATAGTTAATCTTTTGTGTTGTATCAATGGCAGCCTTCGGAGGAACATATACCCCCAACTTGTTGCGTTGAAGAACACTGTCCGGATTTTGAAGAAGCGAATCGGAAGGGAGAGCAATCGAATCTTGATCAAAAACAATATCTTTCCCCAAGGGAGGGAAGCCGGGAATCGTATCCTGTGCATAGCAAAATCCTAAAAAGGACAAGGATAACAGGAATGATATGATTGTTTTTTTTTTCAAGGAGAAATATCAGATTTCCTCGATTATTTCCATTCCCCGTAAAATAGCCTTTTCATTCATCGGCAAAAGATTATGACGTCGTTCCGGGAGTGATTTCTTCAGACCTTTCATGACGCTTTCCAATGTAACCATCGGCGTTGTTTTCAACATTCCACCCAAAACAATCATATTGAATGCTTTGGGATTCCCTTCTTTAGCTGCGGTATTCATCGCATCAATCCGAAAAATCCGGATGTCTTTGCGCGTCGGCGGATGATTGATACCGTAATCGTCATAAATCAAAATACCGCCCGGCTTAACCTTGCTTTCAAATTTTTCCAAAGAAGGCTGATTGAGAATAATCGCAATATCGTATTGATTGAGTACCGGAGAAGAAATTTTTTG
>WRFZ01000121.1 GCA_009778655.1 Candidatus Azobacteroides sp. | reverse complement strand
TGTTAATGCTGGCTTCACACAATATATTAAATCCGGCAAACGGAGCGCCGATCACCGTTCCTTCACAGGACATGGTGTTGGGATTGTATTACATTACTCGACTTCGTAAAGGTTCCAAAGGAGAAGGATTGAAATTCTACGGCCCGGAAGAAGCCATTATCGCTTATAACGAAAACAAAGTGGATATTCACGCGCCTATTTGGATTTATGTAGATGATATTAAGGATGGAGAACCGATCAATCACATGATTGAAACATCGGTCGGAAGAGTTATCGTAAACGAATATGTTCCGAAAGAAGTCGGTTTTATCAATGAAATCCTCTCTAAAAAATCGTTACGCGACACCATCGGCAAAGTAATCAAAATTTGCGGAGTCGCCGTAACCGCTCAATTTCTTGACGACATTAAGGATTTGGGATATATGATGGCTTTCAAAGGCGGCTTGTCGTTCAATTTGGAAGACATTATCATTCCGAAAGAAAAAGAAGATTTGGTACAGGAAGGTTACGACGAAGTAGAGCAAATATTAAATAACTACAATATGGGGTTCATTACATTTAATGAACGTTATAACCAGATTATTGATATTTGGACGCATGTTAACTCGCGTTTGTCCGACATCTTGATGAAGCAATTGCGCGAAGACGATCAAGGATTCAATTCCGTATGTATGATGTTGGAATCCGGTGCGCGCGGTTCGAAAGAACAGATTCGCCAATTATCCGGTATGCGCGGATTAATGGCCAAACCGCAAAAGAGCGGAGCGGAAGGCGGACAAATCATTGAAAATCCGATTCTATCGAATTTTAAAGAAGGACTGTCGGTGCTGGAATACTTTATTTCTACGCACGGCGCTCGCAAGGGTTTGGCAGATACCGCTTTGAAAACCGCCGATGCCGGGTATTTGACTCGTCGTCTGGTGGATGTTTCTCACGATGTTATTATTAACGAAGAAGACTGCGGAACTTTGCGCGGATTGGTAGCTACCGAATTAAAGAACAATGAAGACGTCGTTGCTTCGCTTTATGAACGTATATTGGGACGGGTTTCCGTTCACGACATCCAACATCCGATCACGGGAGAAATTATTGTTCGTTCCGGAGATGAAATCACCGAAGATAAAGCCGAAATCATCGAAAATTCACCGATTGAACGTGTTGAAATCCGTTCGGTGCTGACATGCGAATCCAAAAAAGGAGTTTGCGCCAAATGCTACGGACGTAATTTGGCTACCGGCCAAATGGTTCAAAAAGGCGAAGCGGTTGGCGTTATTGCCGCCCAGTCCATCGGAGAACCGGGAACGCAGCTGACTTTGCGTACTTTCCACGTGGGAGGGATCGCTTCGAATATTGCTACCGAAAATAATATTACTTCCAAATACGACGGTATTATTGAAATTGACGAAATTCGTACCGTAGATATTGCAGAAGATACGGCAAATCCCTATCAAATTGTTATCAGTCGTTTGTCGGAATTACGCATTATTGATCCGCATACAAAAATCATATTGTCCACTCACAATATTCCTTATGCGGCTAAAATATTCTTCAAAAACGGAGACAAAGTACGCAAAGGCGATTTGATTCTCGAATGGGATCCTTTCAATGCGGTAATTGTTTCTGAAGTACACGGTAAAATCATGTTTGAAAACTTGATTGAAAATACTACCTACAAGATAGAGTATGACGATACCACCGGCTTACGGGAAAAAATTATTATGGAATCGAGGGATAGAACCAAAATTCCGTCTGCACAGATTGTGGATAAAGAAGGCAATATCTTGAAAACTTATAATTTGCCTTTAGGCGCTCACATCGTGAAAGAAGAAGGCGACCAAATCAAGATGGGTGAAGTATTGGTCAAAATTCCGCGCGCAGTAGGTAAAACCGGGGACATCACGGGAGGTCTTCCGCGCGTAACCGAATTATTTGAAGCTCGTAATCCATCCAATCCGGCGGTTGTTTCAGAAATTGACGGAGAAATTTCTTTCGGCAAAATTAAACGAGGAAATCGCGAAGTGGTCGTTACATCCAAATCCGGCGAATACAAAACGTATTTGGTTCCGTTATCCAAACAAATTCTGGTGCAGGAAAACGACTATGTTCGTGCCGGAACGCCGCTTTCCGACGGAGCTATAACTCCTTCCGATATATTGGCAATTAACGGACCGACGGCTGTTCAAGAATACATTGTGAATGAAGTTCAAGATGTTTACCGCTTACAAGGGGTGAAAATTAACGATAAGCACTTCGAAGTGATTGTTCGTCAAATGATGCGCAAAGTAGAAATTGTCGAACCGGGCGACTCTCGTTTTCTTGAACAACAATTAGTTGATAAACAGGATGTAATGGAAGAAAACGACCGCATCTGGAGTAAAAAAGTCGTAATAGACGGAGGCGATTCGCCGAATTTGAAGCCGGGACAAATTGTTACCGCTCGCAAGCTGCGTGATGAAAATTCGGCTTTGAAGCGTCGCGATATGAAACCGGTGGAAGTGCGCGATGCAGTTCCCGCTACAGCCAATCAAGTTCTGCAAGGAATCACGAGAGCAGCTTTACAGACGACCAGCTTTATGTCGGCAGCCTCTTTCCAAGAAACGACCAAAGTATTGAACGAAGCCGCTATCAACGGAAAAGTTGATAAATTGGAAGGAATGAAAGAAAATGTCATTTGCGGTCATTTGATACCGGCAGGTACCGGCTTGAAAGAATACGATAAAATCATTGTAGGAAGCAGGGAAGATTTTGAGAAAGCGCAAGCAACTCCCGGTCGTTCAAGAAGTTTCGCTACAATGACGATGGAAGAGTAAATAACAATAATTATGAATTATAAATTATGAATTATTTGAGTAGCGCGCTTATTTAATTCATAATTTATAATTCATAATTCATAATTTTTTTAAAGGAGTAATCCGAGTGAAAGCGTTGTTCCAAAAATCAACACATTGCGTGCTGTTTTTTCCAATATTTGGATCAACGCTTTTCCTTCATTAATCGTAATCATTTCTTTCCATGTTCGGATATGAAAAATCAAATAAACGATGGGTAATAAGGCTGCTCCAATCGTCTTTTCCAACCAAAAATATTGACAGGCGAGGACGGCTGTGATTCCGTTGAGCAAATAAAACCACCGACCGAATTTTTCTCCGAACAAAACAATTGAAGTTTTCTTACCGCTCTTTGCATCCGAATATCGGTCGCGGTAGTTGTTGGCAACCAAAATATTAATAATCACCAAGCCCACACTTATACCGCAAATCGTAACGGGTAAATTCCACTGCAAGGTTTGAACGTAATAAGTGAAACCCACCGGAATAATACCGAAGAACGCAAATACGCAGATATCCCCAAAACCGTGATATGCTAAAGGGTAAGGCCCTCCGGAATAAGCAAAAGCAAAAATGGCGACAAGCAATCCCACAAAAATTAATTTCCATCCGCCATAATACAAAAGCAACAATCCGAGCGCCAAATCCAATACAAGCAATGCAAGCGTTACGCTAAGCATGATTCTCGGCGTAATCCATCCTTCGGCGACCGCCCGTTTAGGTCCCAAGCGTTCTTCATTGTCAATGCCTTTTTTATGATCGAAATAATCGTTGGCAAAGTTAGAGATGACTTGAACTGTTAAGGCGAACAAGAGGCAAATGAGCGCCGGTTTGCAATGAAAACCGTTATCATGACAAGCTAAAGCGCAAGCGACTATGACAGGAGTCGCCGCAGCCGATAAAGTCTTGGGACGTGTAGCTAAAAACCAAGCTCGAGGAGTATTTTTTTTAATCATAAACGGTGTGAATTTGTCGAAATGTTAAATTTTAAGTAAATAATGCGCAAAGATAAAAAATCTATTCTAATTTTGCAGCATCAATCAATAATCCCAATGGTTTATAAAGCAGAAAAAATAGTTCCTTACGAATCAAACGATGCACCCAAACACGTTCAAATAGAACATATGTTTGACGAAATCGCCGGACAATACGATTTCTTAAATCATACGCTTTCAATGGGTATAGATAAATATTGGCGCAAGAAAGGGATCTTAACCTTGAAACCGTTTGCTCCGCAAAACATACTGGATATAGCTACCGGAACGGGTGATTTGGCATTGGATGCTTACCGTTTGTTAAAACCTCAACGGATTTTAGGTATTGATATTTCCGAAAAAATGATGGATATCGGCCGGGAAAAAGTCGCGAAGGCCGGATTATCCGAAGTTATTGATTTCAAACGGCAGAATTGTACTTGTTTGCAATTGGATTCGGATACTTTCGACGCGGCAATTGTCGCTTTCGGCATTCGCAATTTTGAAGACTTAGATAAGGGATTACAGGAAATTCGCCGCGTATTACATCCGGAAGGACGATTGATGATTTTGGAACTTTCTTCTCCCGAACATTTCCCGATGAAACAGGGATACCGGATTTATTCCCGTCTGATACCGGCAATCGGTCGCCGGATTTCACGCAGTAGCGCCGCTTACAAATATTTGCCTAAATCCATTTCGGCATTTCCGCAAAACGCCGAAATGGCGGCAATATTGGAAAAGAACGGCTTTTCCGAAGCTCAATTTCGAAAATTAACCGGAGGCATTTGCACCCTGTATCTTGCAAGAAAGTAAAAAAATCATGAATTATAAATTATGAATTATGAATTATAAAAATATACTACTGTTATGTCATCGGTAGTATGTCGTTACGTAAAGTCACGCAGTGACAACACTTTATTAACCGTAGGTGAAGCGATAGCGCAACCTACGGACACAGAGACGAGCGATATGCACTATCACCTCTGCAGGCGGTCGAAAAACGGATTTTTGGAAGATGCCGAAACCGGGATGGCGAAAACCATTCGACAACCTTTGAGCCAATCTAACGCTTGCGCCGCATAACCTACGGAAAACATCACTCGCGTATCGAGACGCAAGTCGGCTGCCATGGCGCAGGCCGAACCGACAGCAATTCCGACGTCAACGGAGTTAATCGCGCAAGGAACGATTTCCGGTTTATCGCCGCAAGTGGGAAATCCGCAGTGGCTGCAATTCAAAACTTGTTTTTGTTGGCGCGTACCTATAAGAAGTACCGCTTCGGCCGACAGGATGTTTTCGGCATCGCGCAAAAAGAATTTCATGCCGTTTTGCATCCCCAACTCACGAGTTTTAGCCGATAGCGTTTGAATATCATCGCTACCTTCTACCGCTATAATTTCAATAATATCCACTCCTTTGCCTTTGGGAGCGGTTCGGGCGGCAGTCATCATCCGACCAACTGCTTCCATTACTCGCTGATGACGAGTTTCTCTTTCGTTATGTATCATGAGAATAATTATGAATTATGAATTATGAATTATAAATTATAAATTTTTTCCAACAATTTTTCGATTTGAGGAATTAAGGCTTGCCTATCGTCATTATAAATGACGTAATCGGAACGACTAATTCTTTCTTCTTCCGTAAGTTGACTTCGAATGCGAGAGACGATGGACGCTTGCGACCAACCTTCTCTGAGTTCTATTCGACGAATCCGTAAATCTTCCGGAGCAGCAACCGTAACCGTCATATCCACCGAGTCGGCAAAACCGGATTCGAACAAAATAGCGGCTTCAATGACCGAGACCGGAAAACGGGCTTGCCGAAGTACCCATTGTTCAAAATCAATCCGAACCGCCGGATGAATTACCGAATTTACGTACCGGCGATCGGTTTCGTTTCCAAAAATCAAGGAAGCTAACAATGCTTTGTTCAATTTTCCTTCCGCATATAACTCCGTTCCGAATCTTTCCGTTAATTTTTCTCGAATATCGGGAGACGATTCGGTTAATCGCTTTGATTCCGTATCCGCAACATAAACAGGTATTCCCATTATGTTCAATAAACGGGAAACCGTAGATTTTCCGCTGCCGATTCCTCCGGTAAGTCCGATCACTTTCATCAATCGTTTTTTTGTTCAATTAAAAATTCAATCACATTCGGAGTAATACGATAACTATCCGCCTCCTGCGGTTTGCGAGTTAAAGTCAGCGAACAATTGGCCGTATTTCTTTCTTTTAAATCGTTGTAATCAACAGCAATTTCAAAATCGGATTGCGAAAGTTGAGAATATTTGCTTAATCCGACCTTAACGCCTAATTCAACGGTCGAAGGGAAAAAATGAATCTTACGGTTGGACGGAAGATTCCGGCAAATCACCGGAAGTTGAAATATCTTTTCGGTATATTCTTCCATAGTAACGCTCAGATTCACCCGGTCAACCGTCAAATGGATTCCTTCCGGCGCTTGTAAATCGGCAGAAGCGCTCCATTCCTTACTGACAACACTGTAATTCACCGGTACCGTTCGAATTTCCCGAAGCGTGTCTAATGCCTCTTTTCTGCCGTAAACCGTCACTTGAGCCGGTTTGATTCGGATAGAATCCGAAAACAGATAACCGGCAGCCGGCGAAATCGTTCCATTGATAGTAACCGGCAACTCTTTCTGTACTAACAAGGAGTAATTAATTTCGATTTTATCCGGAAAATACGATTTCAGCTGAGTGGAGGCAAGCAACTTATCTTCAATCAAACTGCGCAAAGCCGTCGGATCTATCAAGTAAGAAGTTTTGTTAAGAGAAATTTCCTCTAAATCAATAGTAACCAATAAAGACCCCTTCCTCTTTTTGACTATATAATTCAAATAAGCGCTTCCTTTATCTTGAATATGAAGCGTAATTTCCTGCGGAAGTTCATTAGATAAAGCGATCTCCGATGGAATATGCACATAATTAACCTTCATGGGAACTTCAAATTCAAATTTCTGACGAAAATACTGAAGCGCCCAAAAACCGGAAGCCAATGCTACAAAACCTAAAAATACAAGGGTATCTCTCCATCGTTTGCTTCGAAAAAATACCCCGATTCTTTCTCTTATTTCTCTTTTATTTAGCTGTTTGAGAATCATTGGTTGCGGCGAAAATGGAAGCTTTGTCCACCTTTACTTTCACTCCTTCGGCTATTTCTATAATAAAAGCCGTATCTTCAATTTCCTTAATCTTTCCGAAAATGCCGCCGGACGTAACCACTCGATCGCCCACTTTCAAGGCTTCGCGCATTTTCTGAACTTCTTTTTGCTTCTTCTGCTGCGGGCGAATCATAAAAAAATACATGATGACGAATAACAGAACAATCATCAAAATACTCATCATACCTGAATTACCTCCGGACGTGGCTTGCAGTAAAATACTTAATACTTTCATTTTTTATGGATTTAATAAATAAGACACAAATATAGTAAAATAATCTCAATTTTTGAACAATACTTTTTCATTTTTTAATTCTTTTACAATCGCATCAAGAATGCCGTTAATAAAGACCGGACTCTTGGGCGTACTGTAATAACGAGCCAAATCAATGTATTCATTCAACGTCACATTGATCGGAATAGACGGGAAATTACGCAATTCGGCCAAAGCGATTTGTATGATGTACAAATCCATCACGGCCAGCCGTTCAATATCCCAATTATTGATTTGATTGGTAATTCGCTTGTTATTTTCTTCCTCTTCCAACAAGGTATGACGCAGCAATTGAATGGCAAAATCTTTGTCTTCCGTATCTCTAAACATGGGATACAGCGCTTGATCGGCCGGCGTTTCATCGCTCCATCGCCGAATTGTCTTTAAGGCAAAAGCGCCGATTATTTCCAAATCGTCGTTCCAATAAACCGATTGATACTCCAATACTTCGGCTAATTCGTCATCTTTCAGAATCAAGTCTTTGAGGATTTTAACCCAAAAATTTCGGTCGGATTCATACGTATCATCCGATTCCAAATAGTCCCGGTAAATATCGGATTGAATGATTTTATTCAAAGTCGAACGGATGAAATAAGAATCTTCGTTGTTCCAGAATGTTCCTCGATTGTGAGCAAATTTTTGTAACTGCTCATTACGATTCAACTGCTCGGCCAAGCGATTATCGGCGAACCGCCGGTCGGGATTTCGTTCGGCTTCGGTAGCCAATAATCTGTTTTTCTGTATATCCAATCGCTTTTGCTCGGCATCGGTCAAGAGGATAATCAACAGTAAAAGATAGTGATACAAATCATACGATTTTTGTATGCCGGCCATCAGTTCGTTTTCGGCAAGCACGATGTCTCTACTGTTTTTTTGATAGTAAGCATAGACTATCTGGAGTATTTTTATGCGAATGATAGTACGATTAATCATTATATAAAGAACATTTATTCCGATGCAAAGTTAATTCAATTTAATGAATATTTTACTATTGCATAAAAAATTATATATTTTGAAAATTATTTCTCCGGTAATGACATTTTATAAATATTATTATTATTTTTGCACAAAATAAAGCATTATATGAGATTTCAAATAAATTAATGCTCACGTAGTTGATTATGGAAGATTCGGAAAATAAAAAAACAGAAATCAAGAGCCGGATATTGTCTTTTCTATATCGGTTTCGGCCGGAAAAAGAATATATTATCTGGATGTGAAAAAGAGCCGAAAAGGCGAACTATTCCTTAACATTACCGAAAGTAAAAAAGTGGTATCGAAAGAATCGGCGCAACCGGCGGTTCATTTTGAAAAACATAAAATTTTTCTGTATAAAGAAGACTTTGATCATTTTCTCAGTGCTTTGAGTGAAACCATTGCTTACGCCAAAGAAAACAATCCCGATGATTTTTCTTCCGACACAGATACGGATACGGAAAACTCGGTTGATCCGATTAATTTGATCATTGATTTTTAATAGCTACGAAGGGCGCCTTATTTGGTGAATGAGGAATACCTCCACTGTCCCATCCGGTTTGTGTTCCGGCAACGGTTTCCGTATTACCGTCGCCCCAACTGATATTCCAGTTATAACTTTTATTGTTTGCGTTACCGCCTAAAGTGCCGCCGAGCGGTATAGCGAAAGTTTCGCCTGCCTGCATGGTTACCTCAAATTGAAACTGTTCGACGCTTTGCGCATGCGACGTATGCGTTGCCGCAAGGCAAAAGGCCAGCGCCATAAAAAATGTTGTAATTGCCTTCATAATATTAAATTATTTATTTCATTAATTATTATTAATTATTCTGCTTCTTCAATTATTCTGCTTGTTGACGATTGACGTTTCATTTTTCCCGACGCGGGAAAAAGATTTACCCGGAATGAAATTATTTTTTATTTACATAAAAAATCAGTACCTTTGCACCGCTTTTATAAAATTCCGTGTGATGGGAAGTTAGGAAGCGCAAATCTTAATTTTGAGTAACACAAACAAAAAACAATGAAAACATTTGAACTAAAAGGCTCTAAAAGAGAAAGTACGGGGAAAAAGGCGACGAAAGCGGATCGGAAAGAATCATTGGTACCTTGCGTTTTATACGGAGGCGATGAAACGGTTCTCTTTACGATAACCAAAGAAAGCGTTCGTAAATTGATTTATACTCCGGAAGTTTTTCTCGTGAGTTTATCCGTGGAAGGGAAGACCTACACCGCTATCTTGAAAGATACGCAATTTCATCCAGTGAGCGATGCGTTGTTGCATGCCGATTTCTTGCAAATATTCGAAGACAAACCGGTCGTATTGGAAATCCCGATCATATTGGAAGGCTTGGCGCAAGGCGTAAGAGACGGCGGTAAACTTTCGATGAACATGCGAAAATTGAAAGTGAAAGGATTGTATAAGGACTTTCCGGAAAAATTAGTCATCAATATCGAAAACTTGGGTCTGGGAAAAACGATTCAAGTAGGGAACTTGAATTTCGACAATTTAGAATTGATGAATAACAAAGACAATGTGGTAGCTGCCGTTCAATTAACGCGGGCAGCGCGGGGATTAGCCGCAAAAGCATGAAACAACTGATTGTCGGGTTGGGGAATATCGGCGATGAATATGCCGATACTCGCCATAACATAGGTTTTACGATATTGGACGCTTTAGTTGAGGCGTCCAATGTTGTTTTTGACGTCAACAAACGGTACGGCGCTATCGCGGAATTACGACTGAAAAATCAACAATTGATTCTCCTTAAACCCTATACTTATATGAATTTGAGCGGAAACGCCGTGCGTTATTGGGTGCAAAAAGAAAAAATCGAACTCGAAAATTTACTGATTGTCGTTGACGATTTGGCGCTCCCGTTCGGCGTTTTGCGTTTGAAAACAAAAGGAAGCGACGCCGGACATAACGGACTGAAACATATTCAAGAAGTTCTGGGAACGATAAATTACAGCCGCTTGCGTTTCGGTATCGGAAATGATTTTCCGCAAGGGAAACAAATTGATTTTGTTCTCGATTCTTTCACCGAAGAAGAACAGAAGCGTTTGCCGGAGAGAATCGAGAAAGCCTGTGAAATCATCCGAAGCTTTGCTCTATCCGGCGCGGATATTACCATGAATTTGTATAATAATAAGTGATAGGTTGTAGGTTATAAGTGATAAGTTATAGGTTATACAATGGAAATTCGAATTGATAAATGGATGTGGGCGACCCGGATTTTCAAAACACGAACCATCGCTTTGGAAGCTTGTAAGAAAAATCGGGTGACAGTGAACGATATACCGGCGAAACCTTCGCGGATGATCAAAGTCGGCGATGTCGTTCAAGTGCGTAAACCGCCCGTTACTTATTCTTTCAAAGTATTGGACATCACGTCCAATCGCGTAGGCGCTAAATTGGTTCCCCAATATTTAGAAAACATGACGCCGCCCGAACAATATGAATTGCTCGAACTGCAAAAAATCAGCGGATTTGTTGACCGGGTTCGGGGCGCCGGACGTCCGACGAAAAAAGAGCGAAGAGATTTAGATGATTTTAATTTCTCCGTATTCGAAGAAGATGATTCCGACTTCTAATCGTGATGATACGGTTCATGATGTAAAATTGTCATGGCCCGATACAATTGTTCCATAAAAATCAAGCGAATCAATTCATGAGGAAAAGTCATTTTCGATAAAGCGATTTTTTCATACGCCGCTTCATAAACGGCGGAAGAAAAGCCGTAAGCTCCTCCGATAACAAAAACCAACCGTTTAGAAACGGTATGGGTCTTCTTTTCAATATATTCGGCAAATTTTACCGAAGTAAATTCTTTTCCCCGTTCATCCAACAGCACAATACAATCGCCGGCTTGAAACGATTGAAGAATCACTTCGCCTTCTTTTGCTTTTTGCAATTCCGGCGAAAGATGTTTTGCGTTTTTCAGATCCGGAATGATTTCCGATCCAAAAGGAAAATAATGCGTCACGCGCATGCAAAATTCATCGAAACCCTGCCGAACAAAATGCTGATTGGTCTTACCGACTGCGATTAAATGAATTTTCACAATTACGTTTTCTTGTATTGAAAACAAACGGCAAATAAAATACCGATGATCAATGCATATCCGGAAAAGATGAACCAGCAGGTCGGCCAAGTCGTCACTCCGTTGTGCGTATGGTAATTGATGATTGCTTGCGCACTGTAATTGCCGAGGATAGCTCCCAATCCGTTGGTGACCATCATCAACATTCCTTGGGCGCTGGCGCGGAATTTAGCAGGCGTTTCTTTTTCGATAAACAAAGAGCCGGAAATGTTAAAGAAATCGAAAGCCATTCCGTAGATAATCATCGAAAGAATCAACCAAATCAAGCCGGAACCCGGATTGCCGATGCCGAACAAGCCGAATCGCAATACCCAAGCGCCCAGACTCATCAACATCACCGTCTTGATTCCGAATCGCCGCATGAAAAACGGTATTGCCAGAATAAACAAAGCTTCGGAAATCTGCGAAACAGACAGTAGGATGTTATTGTATTTTACGACAAACGAATCCGGATAATCGGTTGCGAAACTTCCCAAAAAAGTACTTCCGTATGAATTGGTGATTTGTAAACAAACGCCCAACAAAACCGCAAACAAGAAGAAAATCGCCATTTTTCGCTCTTTCAGCAACACCAAAGCATCCAGACCCAAAACGGAAATCAACGAACTGCCTTTTTGTACTTTTGTCGGCGGCGACGGAGGAAGCGTAAAGGAATAAACGCCCAAGACCAATGCCGAAGCGCTTGCCATCAACAATTGGTTGGGATTGGTCCCCCACCCTGCCAAATTAACAATCCACATGGCGATAATAAATCCGACGGTTCCCCAAGTGCGAATAGCCGGAAATTCATTGATAGCATCCATCCGGCGACTTGCCATGATACTGTAGCATACCGAATAACTCAGCCCGATGGTTGGCATAAACACCAAAGCATTCAAGAACATACATAAATATAATTCATTGAAAACAACAGCTTTAGACGCTATGAAAAGGCACCCTGCTCCCAGTAAGTGCAGGATTCCCAATAATTTTTCCGAATTAATCCAGCGG
The DNA here is from genome assembly GCA_009778655.1 of Candidatus Azobacteroides sp. Classification (GTDB taxonomy): domain Bacteria; phylum Bacteroidota; class Bacteroidia; order Bacteroidales; family Azobacteroidaceae; genus Azobacteroides. The sequence continues at coordinate 4,371 of WRFZ01000121.1, read as the reverse complement.
TCGGCAATAATACCGATGATTGTGGGCATAATGAACGACGCAATGCCTGCCGTCGCAAACAGCGTCCCTATTTTATCAGCCATGCCAAGGCTGTACATATAGTTCCCGAAAGAAATTAACCAACATCCCCAAATAAAAAATTCGAGGAATTGCAATATCGTAAGACGAAGTTTCAGATTCATGCAGCGTATGAATATTTACCGGTCATTTTATTTATTCACTTGAAACTTCGTATTTCCGGTCTTAAAAAAGTCCGCAATCTGATTAGCGGCAGCGATTCCGGCATTATTATTCGCTTCGGAAGTCTGAGCGCCCATCTTTTTGGGAGTGGTAAAATAACGTTGCGGAAATCGGGTCTTCAATTCCGCATCGTTTGAAGGCATAATATCCGTCAAATATTTAAAATCGGGACGAGCTTCCATCAGTTTCACTAAATCCGCTTCATTAATCACTTCTTTACGGGCGGTGTTAATCAAGACTGCCTTTTTCGGCATCTTTTCCAACAAAGCGAAATTGATGGAGTTCTTCGTTTCCGGAGTTGCCGGAATATGGAGCGAAACGTACGGACAGGTTGCATATAATTCTTCGACGGAAGCAAGCGCTTTGATGCCGTCTTTTTCAATGGTTTCGGCAGGAACAAACGCATCGTAAGCATAAACTTCCATCCTGAATCCTTTGGCGATGCGGGCTACATTCCGTCCGACATTTCCATAGGCATGAATACCTAATTTTTTACCCATCAATTCCGTACCGGAACTTCCGTCGTACATGTTGCGAGCGGCATAGACCATTAATCCCAGAGCCAATTCAGCTACGGCGTTGGAGTTTTGTCCGGGAGTATTCATAACTACGACTCCGTGAGCGGTGGCGGCGTTCAAGTCAACATTGTCGTATCCGGCGCCCGCACGCACCACGATTTTCAGTTGTTTTGCCGAATCTAAAACTTCCGCATCAATTTCATCACTGCGAATGATGATAGCATTCACATCCTTTACGGCGCTTAATAATTGGGATTTATTCGTATATTTTTCCAATAGAATAAATTCAAATCCTGCCTTATCAATGACTTGTTTGATTTTTTGAACAGCGTCCGCTGCAAATGGCTTTTCTGTTGCAATTAAAATTTTCATGTTTTTACTTTTTATTATTAATTTTCAGCTATTTACTATTGTTTTTTCACTTACGGTTTTACGCATAGCTTCCGCTTCCTTTAAGATTCCTTCCAGAAGACGGAATAAAGTTTCTTTTTTTCTCTTGGATATATCGCCTTTTTCACATTCGGTTAATATCGAAACAATTTTCTGAGCCGGAATCATTTTCATTAAAGAAAGCATTTTATGAGCGATTTGTTTGACGGTTTCGTCGTCTTTCTTTTGAAAAGCGGTATTCAAAAGTTCCTTGTCTTTATTCGTCTCTTCAATAAACGAATCAATTATTCTCATAGCGGCTTCCGGATCGTCCGACACGAAATCCATTACCTTTTGCCATCCGAATCCCTCGGTTTCTTCCCGATAAGTGGCAGCGGTTATTCGTTTGAGCGAAGTATATTTTTCGATAATTTCCAATAATTGCTGTACTTTAAATGGTTTGAGAAGTGATTCGGTAAAACCGGCCGCTTTCAATTCCGTTTCCGACTTTTGAGAATCCGCTGAAAAAGCGATTATCGGAACCGTCGCCGTTTGAAGAAGATTCAATTTCCGGATTCGCTTAACCATTTCAAATCCATCCATATCGGGAATTCGAATATCCGTAAAAATAATATCAACCGATTTCTCCCGCAAGATATTTAGCGCTTCATAAGCGCTCGAACAGCAAATGCAGGGCCATTCTTCTTTTTTCATTAATTCGGACAGCAGATTCAATTGTACCTTATCGTCATCAATAAACAAGATTCGACCCGAAGAAATATCAAGCTTTTTATGAAGGTCTTCTTCCGGAACCGGAATCAACGGGACAGCCAATGTGAAGGTCGAACCGACTCCTTTCTGAGATTCTATTTCAATTGTTCCTCCCAACAGAGCCGCTATTTTTCCGGAAATAGTTAATCCTAATCCGCTACCTTCCACTTCATCCCCCGGTTTACCCAAACGAACAAATTCCTCAAAAACTTTGGCTTGATCCGCCGGATCTATTCCCGGTCCGGTATCTTGTACCGAAATCTTCCAACAATTATGTTCTTCCAACGAAGTTATCAAAAGAATCCGCCCGTCTTCCGGCGTAAATTTAACTGCATTTGAAAGTAAATTATTCACTATCTGTCGAATATAGTACGGATCACTCAAAAATACTTTTGCTTCCGCAAGTGAAGAATTCAACTCAAATGTTAATCTTTTCTTTTGCGCCAAAGGAAGAAAACTCTCATAAATATTCCGAATAAGCGAGGCCGGCAAAAAAGCAATCGTAGCCGGTTGGGGCCGCTCTTTCTCTATCGCATGAAAATCCAAGAGATTATGCACTAAATCCAAAATATGTGAAGCCGACGAGTTCATGTTGTCAAGATAATACTGCTGTTTTTGAGAAAGGGTATCTTCCGATATTAAATCGAGAAAACCGATAATTGAACTCAGCGGCGCTTTTATATCGTGCGTAATCGTATAGATGAGCTGTTCTCTGAGTATCAATAATTTTTCCGCATGTTTTTTAGCCTCTTGAATATTCTTCTGAAGCAATTGCGCTTTATTCAACGAATGTAGTGTCCATGACATAAAAAATACGGCGACAATCAAAGCCGATAAACCGACAATTGCAACCAATTGAGAGGATCGTTTCAAGGATTCGTTTTTTTCTTTTAAAATATCCAAATTCGATTGATATTCCAATTCCTTTATCGTATCCATAATATTGGTGATTTGCATTCCGGTGAGTTCTTTGATAATATACAACTCATGCTGACGAGTAAGCAATTGTTGGATAATTTTAGCATTTTTCGCTTGCGTATGCTTGTCAATTTGCCGGAAGAAATCAACGATCGTATCGCTTAAAACAGGAGATAATAATTCTTTTTTTTCGGAAGCAGTCCCTTTTGATATTTGGGTAAGCGTATCGGCGTTCGATTTAACCACATCTCGCAACCGCTGAAAAAAACCTTTTTTTTCACCCAAAATTTGAACCGTATCGCTTTTTTCATGAATAGCTTCAGCTAAAATGGCATTCAACCGATCAATATCGCTTCGGGTAATAATGGTTCTCTTCATAATCTCATCCACGATATTTTTATCTATTTGTTTCATTAATTGAAACATTTCCAACGCATTTTCATGTTTTTTTAACAGCAGTACGGATAGGCTGTCTAAGCTGAGTCTAATTCCCTCATTGGTTGTAATCATCTGAAGCGAGTCAATCTGATCAAATACGCGAACGGTCAAAGAATCATATTCGAATTTTAATTCTGCATTATCGGCAAAAGCCAAGAGGCCGGCTGTCCCTTCTGCTTGATACATTGTGGTTAAGGTATTACTTAAATCAATCAGTTCTTTTTTCAAGTCGGAGTTATCTGTACTTTGCCGATGGGATTTAATCAGTTCATAATAAATAGTAGCAATTCCCGTTATCGCTAAAGTTACCAACAGGCAATAGCCGATAATCACAATGGAGCGCGTATTTATTAAAGAGAATTTCATCTGTTTTATCCGTCAATATTATACAAAGTCATTCTTTTATATAAAGTTTTACGATCAATTTCCAATAATGCGGCAGCTTTGGATTTATTATTACCCGTTTGTTTGAGCGCGTCTATTATGCGTTCTTTTTCAAGCTCATCTTTATCATCCAACTCCGGATGTTCCTGATTGTAAATATCCGGTATTATTTCTTTCAGCAGGTCTGCTTTAATAATTTCTTCTTGAGTAACAAGAGCCAATCTGAAAACCGCATTTTTTAGTTCCCTTATATTCCCCGGCCAATGGTAGGAACAGAAGAGTTCCAACGTTTTTTCATCAAATCCGGTCACCTCTTTATGAATTTCCCGGTTCGCCATTTGCAAGAAATGATGCGCAAACAGGGGAATGTCTTCCCGACATTTTTCAAGCGGCGGAACTTGAATCATAAACTCATTCAGCCGATGGAACAGGTCGGAACGAAATTTACCGACAGCAATCGCTTTTTCCATATCTTCATTTGTTGCCGTAACAACCCTTACATCCACCGGAATCTCTTTATTGGCGCCTACCGGTTTTATTTTCTTTTCTTGAAGCACGCGCAGCAATTGCATTTGCGTATCCACGGAAAGGTTTCCGACTTCGTCGAGGAATAACGTTCCTTTATTTGCTTCCACGAAATGACCTTTTTTATCATGAATCGCACCGGTGAACGAACCGCGAAGGTGTCCGAAGAAATCGCTTGCCGACAATTCTTTCGACATCACGCCGCAAT
>WRFZ01000120.1 GCA_009778655.1 Candidatus Azobacteroides sp. | reverse complement strand
CGAAAAAGCTTATTATTTCCGAAGAATTTGAAATTGATAATTAGTAATCTCTCCCGTTCGGCAGCAGCAAGATGCTGCGGCTGAGCGGGAGGAACCGGATGATGCCGTTTTATATTATTGCAAGTATCTTACGAAAAGTCAAAGAAAATCAATTATTATGATAACGGCTATCTGAAAGAAACACGGGAATTTTTTTCCCTTCAACGATACAAATTCGTATTATTCAACCTATTTATTCCCCCACCATATTTTTTTCCATCCGGACTATTTTTACCGGCGTATAGTGGAAGAAGTAGAGCAGGATTCCGATTAACAGAATAATGCCGAATATCAACATCCAACCGGCAATGGTTTTGATGCTGAGAGTTGCCGCCTGTACCTGCACTTGACGATACAGCGTATTGGTAGCTAATTGTTGAGCGTCTTCCATACTCCAACCTTGGGCGAGGGCCGCTTTAGCGGAAGCGGTAAATTGGCTCATTGCAGTTACGTTTTGCGTATCAATGTCGGCTGAGAGAAGTGTTATATTTTTTTGTTGCAACACATTGATCCAGTTGGTCAATATCGAAGCGCCTACCGCCGGAGCCATTGCCGAACGGGTGCTGACAATGAAAAACCCGTTGTAAGTAATCTGCTTGGGCGTAAGCCCGTAAATCCCGTAAATGGAAAATGCGGTAAAAAGGGTATGCATACCCACGCCACGCAAAAACATCAAAAGAAAAAGGTCTTCATACAAGCCGTTAGGCGCTACCAGAAAATAGAGAAGTCCAATGGAAAGCGTCAGACAGGCAAAACCCGAAAAAATAAGCCATGCCATCCGGATTTCTTTAATAAAAAAGAAATAACTCAAAAATCCGCCCGCCACAAAACCCGGAATCATAAAAAAGTATAACCGGTTCATGTGGGTATTATCGAGTTGCAACACCGATGTGGTGTAAGAAGAAATCAAAATGGAAAATGAAATAAAAAACATTAAAAGAAACGACAGAATATAAACCACCAATGAACTTCTGTTTTTTAACAGAGAAAAATCAACAAACGGATGATCGGAAAATTGCCGCCGGATAAAAAGCAATCCCGTAACAATACTTAAAATAATGACAATCACGATACTTCTTGAAGCAAGCCAATCTTTCGTTTTACCGTAGGTAGTAAAATAGATAATGGACAAGTAACAGACCGAAACAAGGAAAAGGCTTATCCAATCAATATCTTTAAAAGGGATACGTTCTAATTTGCGGGCATATTTCATACAGATAAGTATGGAAATAATGGCAACAAGCAGCAACGCTATCATAAAATAGTACATGTATTGCCAGCGGTACAAGTTAGCCAATTCGGCCGTAAGCACCAATGATAATTGCCCGCAAGCTAAAGATATAGGGAAATATTTAGCATAAAATTCGTTACGGGTTTTGCTCGGACTGAAAATCGGCATCAATACGGCAAATACTTCCACCAATGAAAACGCCTTGAAATAGCCGATCAGAAAACTGCAAACCGTGATGATTTCCATGTAATTCGTTTCGGCGCAAATAACGCTGAGGATAATCTGACACAGAAGACTGATGAGAATGACGGTTTTGACGGTAGCTATCGGTCGTACTTTCGGAATAACTAAATAACCGATCGCCATTCCGGCCGAAGCGGCATAGTAGGCAAAATTAATATCTTCCGAGATCACTCCCAGAAAACCGGAGATATCAATATTGCTTCCGGTGTATGCTCCGTTGACCAGCATGATCGGAATAAGGATAATGATAGCTACGGTAGCTTTGAGTCCGACCGGAACCCAACTCCGGAAAGGATCTTCCCGCGTACTTTTTATCAAATGAACTACAAGCGCCATTGCTTATTATTTTTTGGCTTCAATAGTAACCATCATTCCGGCACGCAGTTTTTGCATATCTTCGTCGGATATGTTTTCAAAGTCAATGCGGACGGGAATCCGTTGCTGTATTTTTACGAAATTTCCGGCCGAATTGTCGGTGGGAAGCATCGAAAACTTCGACCCTGTGGCTTCGGAGATAGCGGTTACACGCCCGTGGAATGTTCTGTTACTGATTGCATCAATTTTGATGCGTACTTTTTGTCCGATATATATTTTTTCAATTTGCATTTCACGATAATTGGCCGTGACCCATTTTTCTTCATTTTTGATTAAAGTAGTAATGGTTTGTCCTACCTGTACCAATTGTCCCGTTTCGAGGGTACGACGTCCCACATAACCGTCGAAAGGAGCCAAAATCATTGTATAAGAAAGATTCAGTTTAGCCATTTCCAAATCGGCTTGACGACGCAGAATATTCGCTTTTATATTACCCTGTCGTTTTTCGGTTTCCATTGATGTTGATTTCAAAGCTTCTTTCTGTTTCAGAAGCGCTTCGAGGTGGGCTTTTTGAGCTTCATAATCGCTTTTGATCTGGTCGTATTGCTGTTGCGATACCGCATCGGCATCCAACAGATTCTTATATCGCTTGATGTCCTGTTCCGATTTCCACAAGCGGGCTTTCGCTTCTTCAATATTAGACTCGGAAACAGCTACATTGGTAGAAGCGGTAACAATGTTGGAGGAATTAACCGACGCTGAATTATTGGCATCCATCAAAGCAGCTTCGGCATCCATCAACTTAATATGGTACTCTCGATCGTCAATAATCAGCAGGGTATCTCCGGCGTGTACAAACTGATGCTCCGTAAAACGAATCTCTTTAATATAACCCGAAACCCGTGCATTAATGGGAGTGATGTATTGTTCCACCGTAGCGTCGTTGGTAATTTCGTACCGATAATATTGTAAAAAATAATGAGAAGCCCACGTAATTCCGCCTAAAGCAAGTAAAACACTGATCGTGTTAAGAGTAATATTGAGCCGACGTCTTTGAATTTTAGACTTTGGTTCTTCCTCTTTTTTATGTTGTGTCGCTTGCGGTGAAGTTGTTTTTTCTGCATCCATAATTTATAAATTTCCGCTTGATTTCAATAATTGATAATAAGTATATATAGCATTGGCTTTAGCCGTCGTGAGTTGCAATTCCACATTGAGTTGCGTTGCGGTTGCATCCAACAAATCGGTTAAAATAGACAATTGATTAAAATATTTATTTTTTTCGATACGGTAATTTTCTTTCGATTGTACCAATGATTCTTGCAGCGCTTCGATCCGATCTTCCGCCTCTTGATGTTTAAGATAAGCCGCTTTTATCTCCGTGCGGATGGTCTGTCTCTGTTGTTCCTTGAACAGGCCTTGCAATTGAATCTGTTGCTTGGCGGCATTACTGTTATGTTTGAGATCAAACAAAGCCGAAAGGTTGTATGAAAGATTGAGCGATACTCCCCAAGTATTAATATAAAAATCTTGAACGGGAACAATATACGGAATCGGACGAGTGAGAGCCACGCCCGCCTCCAAGGAAAGAGACGGCCGATAGTCGGCTTTTATAAGCTGAAATGAATTTTTAGCCAATGAAATATTAGTTTCCGCAATCTTCAGTTCGGGATGCCGGAGATAAGCTTGATTCACATACTCGTTTTCCGGTTCGATTTCCGCGTAAAATGTTAAAAATGAGGAATCCGGTTCTAAGACGATTGATTCGTCCATGGCCATCACAATATCCAATTGCTGAGATACCAACAGGATGTCGTTTTCTATTTCTTTATACGCCAAATCATAATTGGTTAGCAGCAGTTTACTGCGCAACACATCATTGGTGGTAACAATTCCCTGCTCTTTCATCTTTTCGATGTCGTGCAGTCGTTTTTTGGCTTCTTCTATATTTTGGGTGTAAACATCCCGGCTTTTATACAAGTTGAACAGGTCTAAATATTTACCTATCAACCAAAGTTTCAAATCCGATTGATCTTTTTGGAGCGACAGTTGTGCAATATCTCTTTCCAATTCGCTTCTTTTAATCGCGTTTCGAATGCGTCCGCCTTCATAGAGGGGTTGTCCGGCTCCAATTTGATAGTTCTGTTCCCAATCGGGCATTTCGGAACGTTCCAAAAACGAGAGATCGCGATTCAAAATAACGGGAGTTCCCACATATCCGAATGTTCCGCCGATGACAATATGAGGCAAGCGCTTGTTTTTGGCAAGCGCTGTTTTTTCGTCCGATATTTGAGCTTTTACCATCGAGGCCCGAAGAATGACACTATTTTCTATACTCCGATCGAACAGTTCTTGTACCGAAAGGGTATAAGTTACCTGCGCCGCAAGCGATAATCCGGATAGAAAGAAAAAAACGCTATATATACTTCTCTTCACTTTTTTTGTTAATATTCTATGATTGGGTCAATTAAAAATCGAATTATCTCATAAAATTGATTTTTAAGATATGAATTTCTTCTGAATTTTCGGACAAAAGTAATTAATTATACTTAACCGGGCAAATAATTTTTAGAAATCCGTCTGAATAAAATTCTTAAGAAAAAGTTAAAATAATTAAAAATGCTTTCGTTTTAAAACATTTGCGGATTATTTGCTTTCTTTTTGTATTTTGCTCTTTTAAATTCTTTACAAACTTTTTCTCGACTTTGACATTATGTTATTTTTAAAATCATGCACGATACTTTATTAATCGCAGATGCAATCTGCGGAACTTATAGTATCTTTGTACGAAATATTTAAAATTTGTTCGTAGGGAAAAATGATAATTTAAACGCCACATATACAAATGAAAAAACAAATTTATCTTACCTTGTGTTTCATTTCGCTTGGTTTATTTTACTCTTGCCAAAGAGGTGAAATGCCTTCCGAAGCGGAATTTATTCCTTATATCAGCGCCCACACCGGCGGAGTGATTCAGCTTTCTTCTTCCGTCCGAATCGAACTTGCCGAAGAACAACCGGGTATCGAACCTCAAACGGAAATAAAAGAAAAACTGTTTTCGTTTACTCCCGCAATAAAAGGAAAAACGTATTGGGAAAGTAATCGTGTCATCGAGTTTGTTCCCGACAAGGACGCATTAAAATCCGGTAAAACCTATCAAGCCGAGTTTCACTTGGGAAAAGTTCTGAAAGTGGATAAACGGTTAAAGGTTTTTCGTTTTTCTTTCAGAGTGGAGGAAAAGAAATTCGACGTCAAGATAAATTCGTTGGATATTGAAGACCCGGCTTTTGCCTCCGTGAAAGGCGAAATTAATTTCAACGAACCTTTCGATACGGCAACGGTTAAAAAAATGTTTAGCGTGAGTAGCAGCGATAATCAATCCTTGACGCCGATTCTTGAAGCCGGTGAAGATTCAAAAACTTTTTACTTTTCAATTAATAACATTCAACGTAAAAAAGAGGATATTAATCTGATAATCAAAGTAGAAGGGAAAACGATCGGATCCGATAAAGTCATTTCGGAAACCGTAGAAATCCCGGCTTTGGATGTATTTAAAGTACTTTCGGCGGAATTTTTTACGGAACCGGATTCGCGAATACGGATTGTTTTTTCAGATCCTATTTCTAAAACGCAGGATTTGAAAGGGTTAATCACGCTTTCCAATTATCCTTCGGTTACGATTCAAGTACAAGATAATCAAGTGAATTTATTTTTTACGCCGGATTACGCAACGGCAACCTTGACCGTTAATGTATCCGAAGATGTCAAAAACAGCAAAGGAGAAAATTTAGGTCAATCTTTTTCGAAAACAATCAATATTGAACCCTTGAAGCCGCAAATCGAATTGCTCCGCACGGGAACGATTATGCCCGATTCGGAAAATCTGATTCTTCCTTTTCGTACCGTTAGTCTGAAAGCGGTAGATTTGAGGGTAATACGTATCTACGAAAGCAATATTTTGATGTTTCTTCAAACGAATACTTATGACGATTCCAACGACTTACGTCGGGCCGGGCGATTGGTTTATAAAAAAACCATTCAATTGGATAATGAGTCGGCGGGAGATAACTATCGGTGGCATAATCACTCCATTGATTTGTCAACCCTTTTCAAACAGGAACCCGGAGCTATTTATCGCATCGAACTTTCGACCAAACGGGCTTATTCCTCTTATCCGAGCTGCGAAAATGATTCTTTAAACGAAGATGTCGGTTCAAGTGAGTTGACATCGCTTGCGGAAGCCGTTAACGAACCCGAAGAATCGGGATGGGATTATCCCGGCAATAATTCGTATTACGGAAACGATTGGTGGAGTTATGATTGGAGTAATCGGGATAATCCGTGCGATGCGTCGTATTATTACTATTCCGATAAAGCAAAAGTTTCCTGCAATTTGCTTTCATCAAATGTCGGAGTCATAGCAAAATCAAATTCGAATAATCAATGGTGGATTTTCGTCAATAATCTGTCGGATACAAAACCGATTGCCAATGCAAATGTCACGTTTTATAACTATCAGTTGCAACCGATAGGAACGGCAAAAACCGATGCCGACGGTTTTGCGTATCTTGAACCGAAGGGAATTCCTTTTATTGTCGTGGCGGCGAACGGAGCGCAAAAAACCTATCTGCGTTTGACGGATGGCGAAAATAATTCGTTGAGCCGCTTCGACACGGGCGGAAAAACAATAGAAAAAGGATTGAAAGGTTATATTTACGGCGAACGGGGCGTGTGGCGACCCGGCGATACTTTGCATATTTCTTTTATTTTATATGATACTAAGAAACAAATTCCGGAAAATCACCCGGTTGCTCTGGAAATCTATAATGCGCGCGGACAATTTTACAGCAAGCAAATTCAGACTAACGGAGTTGACGGGTTCTATGTTTACAAAGTTCCCACGAAAGACGATGATCCGACCGGTTTATGGAATGCTTACGTTAAAGTGGGCGGAACGTCGTTCCATAAGCCCATCCGTATTGAAACAATTAAGCCCAATCGGTTGAAAATAAACTTAAAATTACCCGGAGACAGAATCAATGCTTCTTCCAAGAACATTTCGGCAACGCTCAGCTCTTCTTGGTTGACGGGCGTCACGGCCCGTAATTTGAAAGCAAAAATCGAAATGACGCTTTCTAAAACCAATACGCAATTCAAAGGCTACGAAAATTATATTTTTAATAATCCGGCTACCGATTTTTCTTCCGACAAATCGGAAATATTGGATGACGTATTGGATAATAACGGCGAAATCAAATTTACGTTCAATGTTCCGGAAGCGCAAAATGCGCCGGGTTTATTGAACGCCAACCTCGTATGTCGCGTATTTGAACAGGGGGGCGATGCAAGCATATATACGCAAAGTATTCCGTTTTCTCCTTTCGAATCTTACGTCGGAATCAATTTAAATACGAGTAAAGACAAATATATCGAAACCGACAAAAATCATACCTTTGATATTGTTACATTGGATGCCGACGGGAAACCGATGAATCGCGGTAACCTCGAATACAAAATATATAAAATGGGCTGGAGCTGGTGGTGGGAAGAAGGTAACTCCACTTTCGCCAATTATATCAACAGTTCTTCCTATACTCCGGTTAAACAGGGAAATCTGAAAACGGTAAATGGTAAAACAAGTTTCAATTTTCAAGTTAACTATCCCGATTGGGGACGGTTTTTCGTGTATGTGAAAGACAAAGACAGCGGTCATGCTACCGGCGGAACGGTTTATATGGATTGGCCCGATTGGCGCGGACGCGCGGATAGAGCCAATCCGGACGGCGTCAAAATGTTATCTTTCTCTACCGATAAATCCTCGTATGAAACGGGAGAAGATATTACCGTTATCATTCCCGCATCCGCCGGGGGAAATGCGTTAATGACGCTGGAAAACGGATCAACTATATTGAAGCGCACCCGAATAAGCTTAGCCGAAAAAGGCGATACAAAATATACATTTAAGGCGACAGCCGATATGGCGCCGAATTTTTATATCCATATCACTCTTCTGCAACCGCATGCTCAAACGGCTAACGATTTACCTATACGGATGTACGGAGTGATTCCCGTCATGATTTCCAACAAGGAAACAGTATTGAATCCGCAGATAAAAATGCCGGATGTGCTTCGTCCCGAAACGGAATTTAATATAGAAGTCAGCGAAAAAAACGCTAAACCGATGACTTACACGCTTGCCATTGTTGATGAAGGATTACTTGATCTGACTAATTTCAAAACGCCGGATCCGTGGTCAGAATTTTATTCCCGGGAAGCATTGGGCATCCGCACTTGGGATATGTATGATAACGTAATGGGCGCTTTCGGAGGAAAATATTCTACCATGTTCAGCGTCGGCGGAGACGAAAGCTTGAAACCGGCCGACTCAAAAGCCAATCGTTTCAAACCGGTAGTGAAATACTTGGGTCCGTTTACCATAAAAAAAGGCGAAAAGAAAGTTCATGCGATTACGCTCCCGGCGTATGTCGGATCGGTTCGGACAATGGTTGTTGCCGGACAAAACGGCGCTTTCGGCAATGCGGAAAAAACGACGCCGGTCCGTTCGCCTTTAATGATATTATCTTCCTTACCGAGAGTGCTGAGCGTTAACGAAGAAATTTCGCTTCCGGTCAATGTGTTTGTCATGGAAAACGACGTGAAAGATGTTTCGATAAAAGTTGAAACAACCGGTCTGCTTCAAGCTGCAAACGGAAACAGTAAATCCATTCATTTTACAAGTCCCGGCGACGAAATCGTGTATTTCCCCATGAAAACAGGCGCTGTATCCGGAGTCGAAAAAGTGACCGTAACTGCTACCGGTGGAGGAAGAACCTCCAAAGAAACCATTGAAATCAAGGTACGCAATCCGAATCCGACGGCAATCGTCACGGAAAGAAAAACGATAGCGGCCGGCGCCTCCGAAACATTCAACTACCGATTAACGGGAGCTTCTGATGACGATTGGGCAAAAGTAGAAGTTTTGCGCATTGCTTCTTTCCCGATTGCTTCGCGTTTCGACTTCCTGTACGATTACGGTCATTATTGTTCCGAACAATTGACGTCGAGAGCCTTACCTTTGTTATTTATTGATTTGTTTAAATCGCTTGACGCCAATGAGTCGAATAAAATCAAGAAAAATATTACGGAAGGTATTAAAAATCTTTACGGAAGGCAGTTAAGTACGGGAGGAATTGTTTATTGGCCCGGCAATCCGTATCCCGATGAATGGATTACGAGTTATGCCGGAAGTTTTTTGGTGATGGCAAAAGAAAAGGGATATGAAGTGAACGAAGGCGTATTGAATCGCTGGAAAGCGTTCCAACTCAGAGAATCCCGGAATTGGACGCCCGATAAGAAATATTCCGACGATTTTCAACAGGCTTACAGACTATACACTTTGGCATTGGCCGGATCGCCGGATTTAGCTTCAATGAATCAATTGAAAGAAAGAAAAGATCTTTCGCAACAAGCCCGTTGGAGTCTTGCCGCCGCTTATGCAATCTCCGGAAAAATCAAACCGGCAGAAGAATTGATTTTCAACGTTTCAACTATCGTTAATCCTTATTCCGACAGATATACATACGGTTCTTCCGATCGCGACGAAGCAATGATACTCCAAACTTTAGTGTGGATGGGACGAACAAGCGATGCGGTCAAGTTGTCGCAAAGCTTGGCTAAACGTTTATCGAATCAAACTTCTTTCACGACTCAATCCACTGCATTCGATTTAGCGGCAATGGGCGCTTTGGCGGAAAAAATATCGGGCGAAATCAATTTGGCATGGACATTGAACGGGAAAAAACAAGAGGATGTGAAATCAACGAAAGCTGGTTACCAATTCGAATTGCCTAAAAAACCATCCGCCGGAAAAGTAACATTGGAAAACAACGGAAAAGGAGAATTATATGTCAATTTGGTAACCAAATCGCGGCCGCTGATTGATACGTTGCCGGCAATGGCTGACGGTTTAAAAATTGCTGTCCGGTATGTTGACTTGACCGGAGCACCGATCAATGAAACGGAGATAAAGCAAGGAAGCGATTTTATTGCGATCGTTAAAGTTTCCAATATCAATCCGTCGGCAGATCATGTCAATCTTGCGTTAACGCATATCATTCCTTCCGGTTGGGAAATCTTTAACGAACGAATGACGAATGACGAAAATAACATTGCCGTTTCGGACAAATATACGTATCGGGACATTCGTGACGACCGTGTATTAACCTATTTTGATTTGCCTCGCGGGAAAAGTACGGAAATCAAAATTCGTCTGCAAGCGTCTTACGTCGGTTCGTTTGTATTGCCCGCCATTCAATGCGAAGCGATGTATGACGCTTCGGTACAGGCAAGGACTGTTGCCGGCAAAGTGAAGGTGGTGAAATGAATTATTTTTGTTTTCAATTGAAAAATACTGTATTTTTGCAGCGTAGGTTTAAAATCAAAATGACATGAATCGTATTATAACAGATAATATGTATCAGATTTGGATGATTTGTGAACAGCAGCATATTCAGTCGTTGTTTGTGTTCGGTTCGGTGTGTGGTAACCGGTTTAACGATGAAAGCGATATAGACTTGTTGGTTTCATTTAAACCGCTGGATTACGCCGATTACGCCGACAATTATTTTCAAACTGCCGAACGGTTTGAAAAGGTTTTTCAGCGACCGGTTGATTTGGTAACCGAAAAATCTCTTAAAAATCCTTATTTTATAGAGACTGTCAATCAAACCAAAGTTTTACTGTATGGACAATGAAATAAAAAAATACCTTCATGATATTCAAGAATCCGTTTGTTCCATTGAAAATTATCTTGATGCGCATCTTGACGAACATCGCAGTTTTTTTGCCTATAGGGAAAACAAGATGCTCCGAAGGGCGATTGAAAGAGAGTTTGAAATCATCGGTGAAGCCATGAACCGGATGAATAAACGGATGCCGGATATTCCTATATCTGCAAAACATCAGATAATTGGATTGAGAAACCGGGTAATACACGGATATGATAAAATAGATGATGAAATTGTTTGGGGTATTATTATTCGACATTTGCCCATACTGAAAAAGGAAATTGATAAATTATTGGAATGAACTTCGGGTTATTACGAATGAACATTTCTTTTCGGATTCACTCGAAAAAAAGGAAACTGATACTTGCTTTACTTGCCGGTTTGCTTATTGCTTATTATTTTTGCCTGCCTCGCCGACTGTTCACAGTTTCCTACGCCACAGTCGTAAACGACCGAAACGGCGAATTGCTGGGCGCTCGCATTGCCGACGATGAGCAATGGCGATTTCCGGCGAATGATACGCTTCCCGAAAAATTCAAAATCTGCTTGACGCAATTTGAAGACCGGTATTTTCGGTATCATTGGGGCGTCAATCCGCTTGCAATCGGTCGGGCAATATTTCAAAACATCCGAGCGAAACGAATCGTCAGCGGAGGAAGTACCATTACTATGCAATTGATTCGCTTATCCCGGAATAAAAAACGAACCTTTTGGGAAAAAGGGTATGAAGCGATTCTTGCTACCCGGATTGAATTTCGATATTCTAAAAACAAGATACTTGCTTTGTATGCTTCCCATGCTCCTTTCGGAGGAAATGTCGTCGGATTGGATGCGGCCGCTTGGCGATATTTCGGACATTCGGCCAATCAACTTTCTTGGGCTGAATCGGCTACCTTGGCGGTATTACCGAATGCGCCTGCGGTGCTTCACTTGTCCAAAAACCGAGATTCGTTGTTAAAAAAACGAAACCGTTTGCTAAAACGATTGTTGGATGAAAAAATCATTGATGAAACAGGTTACGATTTGGCTTTGAGTGAGAACCTTCCGGGCGAATCGCTTCCTTTGCCGCAAATCGCTCCGCATTTGGTTTCCTTCTTTTACGGCAAATACAAGGGACAAAATCGGGTATCAACTATTGATAAAAACCTTCAGTTACGCGTGGAAGAGGTTCTGAATCGGTGGCAAAACCAATTCCTTACAAACGAT
Source organism: Candidatus Azobacteroides sp. (assembly GCA_009778655.1). Taxonomy (GTDB): domain Bacteria; phylum Bacteroidota; class Bacteroidia; order Bacteroidales; family Azobacteroidaceae; genus Azobacteroides. The sequence goes on along the minus strand of WRFZ01000120.1, from coordinate 3,905 downwards.
ATTCGTAATTCGGCGGCTTTGGTGATAGACGTAAAAACCAATCAAGTCATTGTTTATTGCGGAAATACTCAATTTAATTCACGCACTTTCGGAAATCAGGTAGATATAATTCAAGCGAATCGAAGTACGGGAAGCATTTTAAAACCTTTCTTATTCTGTGCGATGTTGCAGGAAGGAGAAATCTTGCCGCATACGCTTCTGCCGGATATTCCGGTAAATATAAACGGATTTTCCCCTCAAAATTTTAATTTGCAATACGAAGGAGCTGTCCCGGCTTCCGAAGCCGTCAGCCGTTCGTTGAATGTGCCGTTGGTATCTATGTTGCGAAAATACAGCGTTCCCAAATTTTATGATTTTCTGAAGAAGAACCGGATAGCTGTCTTACCTTTTTCTTCCGAACATTACGGTTTATCGCTGATATTGGGCGGAGCAGAAGCCAAATTAGGCGATGTATCGGGCGCATACGCCAATATGGCGCGGGCTTTGCTGGGATTGGAACCTACACGTTACACATTGGTATTCGATGAGGCTCCCGAAAAAACGATGAATACTTTCCGACCCGGTGCCGTTTGGCAGGTTTTCAATTGCCTTACCGAAGTCAATCGTCCGGAACAAATTGATTGGAAAATGATTCCTTCGATGCAAAAGATTGCTTGGAAAACAGGAACCAGCTATGGTTTTCGAGACGCTTGGGCAATCGGCGTAACTCCTCAATACGTAGTAGGAGTCTGGGTAGGAAACGCTTCCGGAGAAGGTCGTCCGAATCTGACCGGTGCGCAGACTGCCGGCCCGGTCATGTTTGATATTTTTGATTTATTACGCCATTCCGGTTGGTTCGAAGCGCCCGAAGGAGAATTTATCGAAGCGGAAATTTGCCGACAATCGGGGCATTTGAAAGGTCGTTTTTGCGAAGATATTGATACCGTATTAATTTGTCCCGAAGGGTTACGAACCGAACCTTGTCCGTATCATATCCGCGTTAATCTCACGCTTGACAAACGGTTTCGCGTATATGAACATTGTATGGAAACGAATGCTACTCTGCAAGAAAATTGGTTTGTACTTCCGCCGGTTTGGGCTTGGTATTACCGGCAACGACATCCGGAATATAAATCCCTCCCGCCTTTTTTGCCCGGTTGCGGCGAGGATGGATTAAATCCGATGCAATTCATTTATCCGCAAAGTAATACGACTGTTTACCCGCAAAAACAATTGGACGGTTCGATGGGCGACATCACCTTTGAATTGGCGCACGACAATCGCAACGCCACCGTTTTTTGGCATATTGATAATGAATATATTACTTCCACCACCGACTTTCATAAATTGTCCGTCAAACTTCCTGTCGGTATGCATACGGTCACGGTTGTGGATGAGGAGGGAAATACGCTTTCCTGTCGGATAGAAGTGAAGTAGAAGATTGAAAACGAATAACAAAAGAAAGATTGAAAATAATTGCAAATTCCATTACGACAAGACAAGGCAGCTTTGAGTTGCAAGACATTTCGTTTTCGCTGAACGATAAAGAAAATCTGGTTATTACCGGCGCCTCCAGCAGTGGAAAAACTACGTTGGCAAAGGCATTATGCGGACAATTGTTTTTGAAGGGAGAATTAACGACGGATTATTCGCCTCAATCCCGTTTGCTGCCGAAAGCGGCGTATGTGGAGCAACGCTACACCATAAAAAATCGCAGTAACACGATTGACGGTTATTATCAGCAACGTTACAACAGCGCCGATAATGAGGACTCTTATACGGTTTTGGAAGAGTTGAAATTTATATCGGACGATGAAAAAAGAATTGATTTTCTATTGGATGAGTTATCCGTTACTTATTTGAAAAATAAACCGTTGCTGCAACTTTCAAGCGGCGAGCATAAGCGATTTCAAATTATTAAGGCTTTGCTGAAACCCGCACAATTGTTGGTTTTAGACGAACCGTTCACCGGTTTGGATGCGGCGAGCAGGAGGAAATTGAATGAAATTTTGACAGAGGTTTCAAATGCCGGAACAAAACTGATTATGGTTGCCGACGTGCATCATCATTTTCCCGACTGCATTACGCATGTCTTGGAATTGGATAACGGCAGACAAAAAACGTTTGCGACAAAAGAGAATTTTGTTGCGGAACACGATGCCGTTCCGCATATTTTCAATACTTCCGTTTTACATTATCAAAACAGCCGACTGAATTTTGAAAATGCGATTCGGATGAAAAATGTTACGGTGAAATATGACGATAAAATAATTCTTGACAACATCAATTGGCAGGTAAAAAAAGGCGAACGCTGGTTACTGAAAGGCAGAAACGGTGCGGGCAAATCAACATTGATGAGTCTGGTTGCGGCGGATAATCCGCAGGCTTATGCCAATGAAATTTATTTATTCGACAAGAGGCGCGGTTCGGGCGAAAGCATTTGGGAAATAAAGAAAAACATCGGTTTTGTTTCGCCGGAATTGTTTGCGTTTTTCGACCGAACGATTTCTTGTTTCGATGCCGTTGCATCGGGATATTTCGATACAATGGGTTTACGCAAAAAATTGTCCGAAGAACAAATTCACCGGATTCATCAATGGATGGAAGCCTTGAATGTAACCGATTTAGCCCAAAAGCGTTTGGCCGATGTTTCATCGGGAATGCAAAAATTATTTTTATTGATTCGTACTTTTATCAAAAATCCGCCGCTGTTGATTTTTGATGAACCTTGTCAAGGCTTGGACGAATCTCAAACGGAAGCGTTTGTAAATTTGGTGGATGATATTTGTGCACAAACCGATACGACTCTTGTCTATATCAGTCATTACGCAAACGAGGCTCCAGTTTGTATTTCGCACGTGTTGGAGTTGGAAAACGGGAAACAGAAAAATTAGCGAGTATGAGTTCCGGAATACGAATACTCACGGAAGGTAAAATCTTCAAACCATTAATTCAATTGGCAACGCCGATCATGGCAACCGGTTTCCTTCAAATGGCTTATACCCTCACGGATATGATATGGTTGGGACGGTTGGGAAGCAAAGAGATGGCGGCGGTCGGCGCTATGGGCATTATTCTCTGGTTCTTATCATCCGTAGCGCTTTTGACCAAAGTCGGAGCGGAAATCAGTATTGCGCAATCCATCGGCGCCAAACAATGGGAAAAAGCGCGGATATACGCATCGCATACCGTTACTATCTCCATAATTATCAGTATATTCGTCAGCGGAGTCGTGTTTTTTGCCATGGATCCCGTTATCGCATTATTCGAATTAGATGCGGAATTAACGGAAATGGCGAAGCAATTCTTGCAAATTACCGTTTTAGCGCTCCCTTTTGTTTTCTTAACCTATGCTTTTTCCGGAATATTCAACGGTATCGGGCGAACTTCCGTTCCTTTTTACTTCATGGCGATCGGCTTATTTACCAATATGTTGTTAGACCCTTTATTGATTTTCGGAATAGGCGGATTCGGAGCCATGAAAACGCAAGGGGCCGCATTCGCTACCGCTTTTTCGCAAATGCTGGTCGCCGGACTGTTCGTTCGGAAAATGAAACGGAAGGACGGAATCCTCGATCGTTTTCCTTATTTCATTCGATTGCAAAAGTCATATACTTGGATGATTTTCAAATTGGGAACGCCTAATGCCGCTATGAATTGCCTGTATGCCGCCATTAATTTTTATATGGCTCGAATCGCGTCTATTTACGGAGGATACCTCGGCGTGATGAGCCAAACTACCGGCGGACAAATTGAAGGAATCACTTGGAATACTTCGCAGGGATTTTCGACCGCTTTGGGAACTTTTGTCGCACAAAATTACGCTGCGCAAAAAATAAAAAGAACCGTCCGGGCCTATCGTTATACGTTGTTAACGCTATTATCGTTGGGAGTTATTATCAGCGTCTCTTTTTTGTTTGCCGGAA
>WRFZ01000119.1 GCA_009778655.1 Candidatus Azobacteroides sp. | reverse complement strand
GATAGAAGCCGACGAAGACGGACGCCTGCTGATAGAAAAAAAACAGGATGAATTCTTTCTGTCATTGACAGATAATCAAAAAAAAGAAATTCATGATACCGTAAGCGAGGATTTATCACGCATGAAGAAAGAAATTTCAGAGATAAATCAAGTTTTGGATATTAAAGAAAAACTGTCTTCCGTGCTTCCGATAATATCCGTATCCTATTTGGCAAAAAATTATTTTCATAGAACACCGCAATGGTTTTATCAGCGATTGAACGGGAATAAAATAAACGGAAAGTCGGCAATATTTTCAGATGCCGAAATACAAACACTATATTTTGCGATTCAAGATATTAGCAAACAATTAAGTACGATACGATTCTGAAAAAAGAACTCATTAGACAAACGTACTTCAAAGTCCGCCCTAAAAAAGCGGGCTTTTTTTATCTCGCCGAAAAAGTTACTTTAATATCACCTTCCACTTACTTTACATTTAAATTTCGTATCGAAATAATATGTATGTTTGCGGCAAACATACCGTTAATGAATTTTATAGATAACATAGCGTCGGTTTTCGGTTATTCGAAAAGAATATCCGGCATTCAAACCGTGATATTCACGGGAAACGGGAATACTCCCGCATTCGAGATTGATTTGACTTCATTTTACGGATTAAAAGACGCTTACGAAAAATGCTCCCCTATATCCACGATTATCGGAAAACTCGCGACGGCCATGTCCAACGGTAAATGGTGGATAGTGGATGAAAACGACAACGATTTGAGGAAAGCGGAAAAAAAGACGTCGGCTCTGCTCGAAAGACCGAATCCGCTGCAATCATGGACGGAATTAATGATACAGGCGGAAACATTCAGATACCTGTACGGCGAGGTGTTTTTTTACTTTTCGATTCCCGAAGGATTCGGCGCGAAAGACGCTTCGGGCGTGTGGGTTATCAATCCCGAATACACGGACATTGATTATTACGGTAAGATGTACGACCAGAGGAACGTCGAAAATATCGTAAAGCGGTATATCTTACGAATAAACAACGATCATCGGGAAATAAAACCGAACGAAATCCTTCACGTAAAAGACATCTATCAAAATATCAACTTCAATCCGAACGATTTAAGGGGAAAGTCGAGACTGATTTCGCTCAAATACGAAATCAAAAACATCATACAGGCGCAGGAGGCGATTTATTCGCTGAATAAAGACAGGGGCGCGCAAGGGATACTGATAAACAGAAACCGTGACGAATCGGGGAATGTTCCCTTGACGAAAAGCCGGAAGGACGATCTTCAAAAACAATTCAACGAATACGGATTAAGCGAAAAACAAAAGAAAGTCATCATTTCCGATACGGACGTCGATTGGAAACAAATATCGTACAACGTGCGTGATTTAATGCTTTTCGAAGGGATGAAGGCGAACACGGAGAACATAGCGGATGCGTTTAATTATCCGTTCGAACTGCTCGCAAATTCCAAAGGCGCGACTTTCTCGAATAAATCCGAAGCGGAAAAAATAATGTATCAGGATTCCGTAATTCCCTTTTCGAAAATATACGCCGAAAAATTCACGTCTTTTTTCGGATTGAAGAACTCGAAAATAATCATTGATTTCGGAGAGGTCGAGTGCATGAAGGAATCGAGAAAAGAAGAAGCGGGTGCGCTTCAATCTTTAAATTCGGCAAACGAAACGGCGTATCGGAACGGCGTAATAACCGTAAACGAATGGAGAAGAAGCATTGAAATGGACGAAATAACGGGAGGAGACGTATATAATGAACGGAAAAAAGAAGGATAAAAAAATATCCGAAAAAGAGATGGAGAAGATGAAGTCGAAAAAATATAAATTGTTAAACGGTAAAGAAACAATAAAAAAATGATTGACGAAAGCGGGTTTAAAACAAAAAAGGAACTTTTCAAATTTCTCGTTGACAATAAAGAGCAGTTGACGGCCGAGAAGAAGTTCGATATGAAAAAGGCGGATTCGATTTCGTTCGATACCGGATTTTTGAAAAGCGAATCGGCATCAAAGTCGGATGATTTACTTTCGAAAGACGAAATAGAAGTTACGGCGGTCATCAATACAACCAATCTTTTGGACAGTCATCACGACGTCCACATAGACGGGCTTTGGAACAAATCAATCTCGGAGGCAAAAAAAATTTATCACGTGCAGGAGCATAACATGTCGTTCGATCACGTGATTTCAACCGACGTGAAGGCTTCGACGAAAAAAATGACATGGAAAGAACTCGGCTTTGATTTTGACGGTACGACAGAGGCGCTGATATTCGACAGTAAAATAAAAAAGGATCGTAATCCTTTCATGTTCGAGCAATACGCAAAAGGGTATATAGACAATCATTCCGTCGGGATGAGATACGTTAAATTGGCGCTGTGCATAAACGATGCCGACTTCAAGGAAGAAAAGGCCGATTGGGACAAGTACATAGACAGGGTTGCCGATAAAGAAGAAGCCGAAAAATCGGGGTATTTCTGGGCGGTTACGGAAGCCAAGCTGATTGAAGGCTCGGCGGTACTCATGGGAAGCAATTACGCAACCCCCACATTACGGGTAAAAAATGATATGCAGCCGTCGGAAGGCACTGCAAAAACCATAACGGAGCCGCCGCAAGGCACTCGAAAAGAGAGTTTATTCGAGAAAATAGGAAAATTTAAAAATTAAAAGATGAGAAAGTTATTCAAAGACGCGAAGAAAAGCGGATTGCCCGGATTCGGGGCAAGACGACAATTGAAAATTACGATTGCGGCAATCGGAACGATATTTTTTATTGCGGGAATTTTAATGCTCGGCGGCGGGCCGGTCGGAATATCGGCGGGCGTCTGTCTGGCGTTATCTCCGTTTATCATTCCGGCGGGCGAGTTTTCGGAAAACGAAAAAAAAGGACTTCAATCGCTTGCGGATTATTTTACCGAACAATTCAAGGAATTTGAAAAAGGTTTGCTTTCGGAAGAAAAGATGATGAAGCGAATGGAGGAAAAACTGAAAGATTGGGGAGATAAAAACGGCATTTCTGAAGAAAAAATGAAAGAATTTACCGAAACGCTGAGAAAACAGGGGGAATCAATCAAAGAACTGGCCGAAAATCCGATCGGAAAGCGGAACGTTTCGGGTTTGAAAAAAGAATTTATCGAAAACTACGATAAATTAAGAGGCGCGGTCAAAAACAAACAGGCCGGATTTGTCATCAAAGCCGATCCCGATGTAAGCGACAACAGCCTTTTGCACAGCCGCGAAAATATTATTTCAACAGCAACGAATGCCAATCTTGTTGACAATCTCGAAGTTGATCCGCAACTGTATATGAAACGCAGAGACAGGCAGTATATTCATGACATTGCGGACGTCAGTTACGTGGCGGAAGTTCCGGAGGCGATTTCATTCGACGAAGAAGGAGACGAAAACGGATATATCGCAATCGTTGACGAAAACGGATTAAAGCCGCAGGTTCAGCTCAAACTGATTCGCAACAAAACGGATGCCAAAAAAGCCGCCGGCTTCATAGTCGTAACGGAAGAAACGATGAAATGGAGAACGAGAGTATGGGCGTGGATTCAAAGACTGTTCAGAGACAAGGTTTACAGGGACTACGAAAACCAATTAACCGATGATTTGCTGACAAATACCGCTCAATACATCGGAACTCCGCTTGACGGAACGATAACCGCCCCGAATGATTTCGATGCGATCATAGCCGTTATCTGCCAGCTCGAACAATTGAATTTCGAACCGGATACGCTGGTAATGAATCCTTCCGACAAATGGAAAACGGCAATGACGACCACGACCACCGGAGCGTACATTCTTCCGTATCTGACGCAGGGAGGACAATTCAAATTGCTTTCGTTGAACGTAATAACAACGAATAAGGTAACGTCGGGTGAATTTATCGTGGGAGAATCCGGTATCTGGAAGATAGAAGAAGAAATGCCGAGACTGCGAACGGCTCTCGTCAATGACGACGCGCTCCATAACAGGATGACGATAATCGGAGAAATATTCTTTTTGTCTTATGTTCCTTCCAATAACGCGGGAGGATTCGTAAGGGCGAAGTTTTCCGATGTAAAAGAAGCATTAACCATTTAATAAATAAAGTCATGGCAAAGAAAACGGAAAACGTCGAACGTAAAGTAAAAGGCAAAGAACCGGTCGTTATCGAATATCTCGAAGGAGCAAAGTTCAATAAGCCCGGTACCCGCACGACGGTACACAGAGTTCAGGCGGATAATCTGATCGAAAAAAAGGCGGCAAAAGAGGTGAAAGAGGTATAATGTTGACAGACTGTACATATTTTACGGGTGAATTGTCGCTTCCGGCGATTAAGGAAGATTCCGGAAAAACCGGAAGCGACGCCGTTATGGAAAAGTTAAAAAACAGGGAACTGAACGCCTTTATCGAAAAATACGAGCGTCAATTTCTCGAACTGCTTTTCGGGGAGAGCTTCACCGATTCCTTTTATTCGGGATTGAATCTTCCGGACGACGACCCTGAAAAGGAAAAATGGACGGCACTGAAAAACGAACTTTGCATCAAAAGGGAACTTTCGAAGGAAAGCCCTATCGCCTGCTACGTCTATCGCTTTTATCTGATTTATTTGAGGGACAACACGACAAGCACGGGCGTAAAGAAATCGAAAGCGACGTTTGCCGATAACGTCTCCGACACGCGAAAACTCGTGAGTTCATGGAATAACATGGTCGGATTCAATAAGAAATTCATGAACCGGTTTATAAAAAACGATACATACAAATCTTATACGGACGGACATATTCCGGATCGTGATTTGCTGACTCCGATTAATTCGATGAATTTATGATTTCTCCGATTGATGTCATGGGAAGTCTGGTTTACCGGACGAGGGAAGCGCTGAACAAAAACGCCGCTTTTCTCGAAAAGATAAAAGGATACAGGTATTACGATTCGGTTTCCGATGACGGAAAAGTTCGGCTGTGGCATTATCCCGGAACGCCGGAAGAAATATCGGATAAGTATTTAGGGATGCAGGATTCGGAAAAATCATTCCTGAAATATCCGGCTGTTTTCGACTACCTGAATATTCCGGAACAGATCGGAGTCACGACGGGATATAAAGACGTATTTTTCAATCTCGCTTTCGTCGCTCCGACAAATAAAGATTGGGATTCGTTCACGAGGAAAGACCGCGTTTTTAAAATGATTCTGTACGATATATACGAAGAGTTCTTTAATCAGATCAAAAAGTTCGATGTCGGCAGGCGCGGGAAAGTCGTATTTAATCCGTCGGGTGAAATACCTCACAAAAAGTACGATGTTCACACCACCGGCAAATCGGTAACGGAAGTGTTGGAATATAAATATTGCGATTACATGGATGTCATTCAGATAATCAATTTGAGGCTTAAAATTGCCGCATATATTTGCGATGAAGATACGAAATCCGTTGAAGAAGAGAGTTATAAAGTATTCGGAAATTTAATGATTTAAATAATAAGAAAATGGAAATATTGGGAACAATCGGAGGTATCTGCGACGATACCGATCAGCCGCATACCAAACAAAGCGGGTGTTCCTCTTTCGAGGGAATAACCGACGGGTTTTATTTCACGAACCCCGGAGCTTTGTTTGACACGGACGAAGAAGCGTTTAACGAAGAAATCAAAAACGCCGTGTACGAATCCGGAATCAAACGGGTCATACCCGTATTCGGATTGACGGCCGTAACGGTAAACGGCGGGGATATTCGCACCAATCAGGAAGGCTGGGGGCCGGAAATGCCAACCGGCACAAACGCCGTCCGGGAGGATTACATCATTCCGCTCGGAGGAGAATGTCTGTACAAGCAGGTCGCGAAGATGAACAAAAGGTCAATGCGCGTTTTTCGCGTGGATCAAGCGATGAAAAGTTTCGGAACCGCAATCAGACAAAGCGACGAAATCAAGCAACGCGGATTTTTGTTAAACTCCGTTTACGTAACGCTGAGAAAAGAAACGGAAGGACAGATCGGGGCAATCATTCTGTCGCTTTTTTACTCGGTAAACTACGAAAACGAGTTGATAAACAAGCATTCCGTACAATTGGGCGAAAAAGCGGAAGGCTTATCGGGCATTTATCTCGAAAAGGGAAGCGCCTCCGGAAAGGCGAAGGTCAGAATCACCTGTTCCGGCGACGATGTCACGTCCGTTTACGGCTCCGACTTAGCGGATAGAACGCTTTATCTGAGCGAATCCGGAACAAATCCATCATCTGTGGAATATAATTCATCCGGAGAGCTTACGATAACTCCGGCGGGAAAATACAGAATAGCCGACGCCGCGACGTTGAAAAACGCGGGGATCGAGGGGGGGTATGAAGGCGAAAACATTTTCGGAGACATCGCATGAAATTCAACATCGGAAATACAACCGTTGATTTCAACGTCGAAAGAATAAGGAAAGAATATCCGGGTAAAGAAGCGTTTTTCTCCGATATGATTTCGGCGCACGGGATGATTGAAGAAAAGGACTTTAAAAAAGTTCTCGAACGGGTTTGGAAAGAAGCGTTTCCGAAAAACGAAAAAACGGAAGTCAATCCGGAAGAAAAGGAATCACTTTAGTTTCATATTGAAATGGGAACGATTAAGGCGATAAAAGAAAAGTACGAAAATGCGTACAATCAAATCGGAGGTACGCTTTCAAAGGTTGTTTCGGATAACCGGGACGTACTGCTCGACCTTAATCGCGACCAGCTTCTTTACGGAAGAGATGCGAAAGGAGAAGTTTTAACCCCCGAATATACGAACGATCCGTATTTCGACAAATTCAAAAATCCGACGAAAGCGGCTTCGAATTATAAAAAGATGAAGCGCGCATCGGAAGATTTTCATTACGGAATGATCCGGTATTCGGGGGTTCAACTTTTCCCGAATAAAAATGACGACACGCCGAACCTGATAGTAAACGGCTCCCGGTTTATGAATCACCTTTTTATAAATACGGGTTCCGATCAATACGAAATCGGCTCGACGGGCATCGCGGCGGATGATATTCAAAAGAAATACGAAGGATACGGACATCCGATTTTCGGGCTTGCTCCGGCTTCGAAAAAGTATTTTTATTTCGGCTGGGTTCGTCCCGCAATTCTGAAACTTTACAAAAAATGAGTTGCGCGGGATGCAGAAAAGCCGTACCGAATGAAAAAAGGAATAAACTCAGGCAATTGGCCCGGAAGATTGCGGAGACGGACGGAAAATCGCAGGTCATCGTCGAGCGGGACGGAAATTTATTCATCGAATGCGAGGAGTGTCGGGAAAGAGACGGAAGAACGGGACGCGAGGTCGAATATTTTATTGTATGATTCCTGCTTCGTATGTCCGTTATCCGTTTACATGGATGTTGTTTGCGATGATAATTTGAGCGCTTTGACGATAAAAGGGAATCCGTCGAACGAACTGTTGGAAGATACGAAATTCAAACTTATTTCGGAGTTTTCGGAAATGTCGAATCAATCGGAAACGGAAACGCAAATCGAACGGATGCGCAATTTGTATCTGCATGAAATCCGTATTCGCGGATACGAATTGTCGCTGACTCTGATTATCGAAAAAAGGTATCCGGAAGCGATCGGGTTTTTAAATCGCAACGGATTGAAATGCAAAACTCCGGAAACGGAAGAAGAATTCGAAAGATTGATTAAGGCCGTTCGAATGAAAATTACGAACAATACGGCAAAATACAGGGAAGCGAAAACCGCTTACGATTCATACGTGAAAAAGGGTGAAAAGCCGACGCGCAAATACTTCAATAAGCTGCTGGTCATGCTTTCGGTTTGCGAGATAATAAAATTTCAGCTCGACCCGAAAAAAATGACGGTTGCGGAATTTGCCGAATATCTCAATTTATACAACGAATATACGAATAACTTAAAATCAAATCAATATGGCCGGAAATTCCGAAATGATTGACCTGCTCGTCAGCAAAGACGCTCTGGACAGTCTGGATAATTTAAATAAAAAACTCGGTTCGTCTTATACGGAAATGGAGAAGCTGCTCGCGCAAATTCAGGAGCTGAATACCGAATTTTCGAAGTCCGGAAAGTCGTGGAGTGATCTGTCAAAGTCAATCGAAAAGTACAATGAAGCCGAAAAAAAACACTCCGAAATCGTTAACGCAATTAATAATGATTATGAAAACTATTTGAAAATCGCAAATGCACTTGCAAAAAATCAACAGGAACAGCAAAAAGTATCGCAGCAAAACATCAGAACAAAACAGGAAGAAGAAAAACTTGAACGGCAAAGAATTAAAACGGAACAGGAAAAACAGCGTCTGGCAAAGTTAAACGAAAAAACATCAAAGCAAAATAAAGATTTAAACGCCGTTTTATCGCAGCAGGTAAAAACACTCCAAGACCTGACGGACAGAAACAATGCTTTGATAGCGCTCAGAAAAACAATTGACTTAACAACGGAAGAGGGAAGAAAGAAATTTAACGAATTGACGAGAGAAATCGCGGAAAATCAAAAACAACTCAAAGAATACGATTCGCAAATAGGAAACTATAACCGAAACGTCGGAAACTACGGATCCGCATTCGGAGGATTCGGGGAAGCGATAAAAGGTCTCGGCGGAAAATTCGCCGGTCTCGGAGCAATCATGGGTGCGGTATCCGGCGGTGTGGGCTTCGTTGTTTCCGGAATAGCGGAAGCCGTAAGTTCAATGGTCGGAAAAGCAAAGGAATTTATTTCGGCAGGAATCGAAATGGCAAGTGTTGCGGAAGGGGTAACGCGCGCTTTCGAAAGGATGAACAATCCGGATTTATTGAAGAATTTAAGAAAAGAAACAAAAGGATTAATAACCGATTTTCAATTAATGCAGTCCGCGATTCAGGCAAAAAATTTCGGAATACCCATCGAAAAACTCGGAACTTTATTGAAATTCGCACAACAAAGAGCGCAGGAAACCGGGCAAAGCGTTGATTACTTGGCTGATTCGATTATTATGGGACTCGGTCGCAAATCTCCGTTGATACTCGACAATCTCGGAATTTCAGCCGTAAAACTAAGGGAAGAAACCAAGAAAACGGGCGATTTCGCTTCCGCCGCAATAGCAATCATCAACGACGAACTTGAAAAACAGGGCGATTTGACGCTCACATCCGCCGATAAAGCCATGCAGGCGTCAATTAAATGGCAAAATGTTCAGACAAAAACGGGAGAAAAGTTCCTTTTCGTAAAAAATATATGGAGTCAGCTTTCCGGGCAAATAGCGGAAAAACTGTCGGAATTTATCGAAAAATACATGCCGAAAATAGTTCGTTGGATCGAGGATATTATTAATGAACTTATAGAGTTATATAATTCGTCAATAATTATAAGAGTCGGCGTTCAGTCCTGGATTGCCTTTTTTAAAACTTACTTCGAAGAAATGATCGCGGGAATAAAATTTACCTCGAAGGCGGCATTGGATTTTGCAAAAATAATGTCTTCCGCATTTAAATTGGATTTAAATGGAGTGCGTGCCGGATTCAGGGAACTCACAGGGACAATCGCAAAGTATGCAGCCGAAAACGCGAATAATATTATTAAAAACAGTAAAAAAGCGGCAACCGAGTCAATGAAAGAATTGAAAAAAACAGATTTGTCAAAATTAATGAACGGGAACGCCTCCGACACAAATAAGCCGTATCTTAATACGGATGACGGCGATTCCGACAAATCCGGAAAAGATGACGGAAAAGCGGCAAGGCTGGCCGCCGAATATAAAAAATCCGTTGACGATTTAAATGCATTCAGAATAAAGAGTAATGCGGAAACCAATAAAACAATAGCAGATGACGATACGAGAATGTATGAAGAGCGGCGAAAGGCATTGAAAGCATACATTGATTACGAAATATCCGCCGTTGAATTGCAGCAGGAAGTCGAATTGTATGCGGTTAACGAAAGGTTAAAATCCGGAGTGATAAATGAAGAAACGGCCGCAAATCAAAGGCAATTAATTAACGAGAGAGCTTCGGATAAAATTCGGGAAAAAGAACGGGAATACGGCAGGGGAATAACAAAACTTAATATCGAAGAAGTTAAAAAGCGGGTTGATGAAGAGAAAGAAATCATCGGCCGGCAAAGCGACGCCAATGCTAAAGCCATGCTGGACGAATTGGTTAAAGAGGCGAAAAATTACGAGGAAAAAATCCGTCTCAATGCAGACAATGAAGAGAAACGAAGAAAAATAACGGAAGATTACCAAAAGAAAAGGCTTCAAATCATTCACGATTACAATCAAAAGCAATTTCGGGAAGAAATCGCTCATTTACAAAAAATGCTTGCCATTGCCGGTTTAACCGAAGAAGTGCGGAAAGAAATAACGAAGAGAATTACCGATATTGAAAAGAACGCATACAAAGAAGCCGCCGATTATGAAATTAAGCTCACCGAAGATTCGGCGAATAATACGGCATCCAAAGAAAATAAATTAAGTAAATTTCTTAACGATCAGCGAACGCAGGCGGTACTGTCAATGTGGAACGCGGCCACCGATATTGCAAATTCCTACTACGATAACCAGCTTCAAAGAATAGACGAACTCGCTCAAAAAGAGCGTGATTATTGGAGTGAACGCACAAAACTGATTGACGAAAGCGTACAGTCGGGACTGATGTCGCAGGAATACGCCGACGAACGCAAAAAGGTATTGGAAGCCGAGCAGCTTATAAGAGAAAAACAGATAGACGATAAGCGCAGGGAAATGCAGCGCAAACAGGCCGTCTGGCAGAAAGCGAACGCAATCGTTCAAGCTACAATCACCGGCGCACAAGCTGTTTTGACGGCGTTAAAAGCGGCTCCGCCTCCGTTTAATGCCGCACTTGCCGCAATAACCGGAGCGTTGGTCGCAGCCCAAATTGAAATCATTAAGGCTCAAAAAATACCTTCATACAGAGAAGGCACGAAAGGACATCCGGGCGGTTTGGCATTGGTCGGAGACGGCGGACGTTCCGAAGCGGCAATCCTTCCCGACGGCAGGGTTTGGAAAACGCCCGACAGGGATACGCTCGCGCTGCTGCCGAGAGGAACGGAAGTGTTGCCAGATTACAGGAAAGCAATGGAGGATACGGCGGTTCCCCGATTGATAAAAGGAAACAACGACAATCAATTCGTTTACATTTACGATTCGCGCCAAAGGGAATTACTTGAACAGGGTAACAGCCAGCTGTCGCAAATGAACAGGGGTATAAGCGCTTTAAGGGGAAACAGCAGATATGCCATGCAAGTGCAACGAAGATATAAAATGTTCGAGCAATGGTAAAAGTCGAATTATCGGCATATAATCAAACTTGGGATATAAGCGGTCATATCGCCAATATTGATGACATCGAGGTGCTTCTCGAAAGGGACGGACTGAACGCCGTATTCAAAAAGACAAGTTTCACTTTTCAATTTGTCGAGGAAGCATACGGAATCGTGGATAATATCTTCAATCAATACAGACAATTTGCAAATGCTTCCGTATATGTGTATCAAAGGAATGATGACTTTTCCTATAACGATATTGCGGAAATATACGAACTCAACTTCTTGACCTTCAGCAAAACCGTTGATATAATCGAAGTGGCATCAAGAGACGGTAATTTGGAATCCGTGATAAAGGCTAAAAGTAATGTGGTGTATGATATAGATACCGTATTTGTCAGAGATGCAAGAGTATGGCATCATGATGCCGTACTCTTGTTTAATCAAGCCAATTTCGGTGTGAACTCCATAGCGGAAAAGAGTAGTACCGATTATTATATGTTATTCGGTAATGATACGATTATGGATACTTGGGGAATACCTTACGATTCTCCGTACAAACCGATCTCCATCGGTCTTTACGATAAGACCGATATAAGTAATTTCAATCCGACCGATATGTCAAATCAGTTGGTTGCACCGCCGATAGACGGAGACCCGAATCCCGGAAATAACTGGGTTATGTTTACCGTCGGCGGGAGTGTCGGCGCTGTCGGAGCGCCGATAAAAAATGTAATCGGAGTCGGAGAAGACAGGCCCGGTTTTTATACGATACCGAATATTCCCGATGACAGATATAATAACGGTTATATATGTAAAGCGGAACGGAATGTAACCGTAAATATCGAGGTGGACATAAGAGGTGTTATATGCTGTGCATGGCGTACATCCACTCCCGACAACGGTACTTGGAAAACATGGGGGTTAAATGATGCTTCCACCATGAGTGTCAGGGTGCTGTTATATATCAGGAGAGCCGGCTTCAACAATATAATACCCGTTATTGATAAACCTTATTTTACCCCGCAGGGGAACGGTTCGCTTAACGGAACTTACAGTACCGGCAATAATATGTCTTACGGAGATAACATGTCCGATCGGGATGTATATTGGACTGTCTGGTACAATACTTCGGATGATAAAATAATAAGGGATAAGATCGGGGGTACTTACGCTAAAGTAATAGGTAATAATATGCCCGTGTGTTTTCCTTCCGGCGAGGAGATGCCTCCGCTTCCGGATAACACATTCGATAAAATATCGGCGGAGAATGTCGTATTAAATGAGGGAGACAAGGTTTATGCGGCAATAGCCGTTAAGCTGACGACTTCACAAAGTAACCCGAACGATGACACGGATGCTTGGTTGTATATCGCGGGTAATGCCGGTTACGGGTATTGGGGGTCTCTCTATCCCTCTGTTTCACAATACAGAAATATCAGTCCTTTTTTCGACGGACAGCCTTTTATGCCCGCTCCGCCGCCGTCGGGTAAAACAAGCGACCAAAAATTTTTCTTTGACGAAAGAGCATGGAGTTCGACAAAGCGATCATGGCTTGACGGAAATATAAAGATACAATATTTATCAGCCGTCGGAGATGTGGAATTTGAAGTTACCAATCCGATCGGTTTAATGGCAAGGCTTGTCGGTGAAATGACTCAACGTTCCGATACGGATGTTTATATCGAAAATATGAATACCGATACCGATGATATGGATATGTTGATTGCCGGCGAATCGTTAATACCCGATTTTGAAAATCCCAAATTTCATATCTCATTCGGTTCATTCCGGCAATGGCTGGAAACGTTAGGATACACACTTAAAATTGATGATATGTCCGTCGGGTTCATCAAAAGAATAAATTCGTTTAATGCAAATGTGCAAACCCTTGATATAACCGATACGGAATGTGAAGATCTTACGGAATCCGTTGATGACGGTTTAATATACGGTTCGGTGGTTATAGGTTATGATAAGCAAACGTATGAGGGTGATAATGCCCGATTGGAATTTAACGGAACGTTTAATTATGCTATTGACAGCGCTGTAAATAATAATGAATTGAGATTAATATCGCCTGTACGAGCCGACAGTATCGGACTGGAGATTAAATACGCCGATCTTCTTTTCAGCGGAACTCGAAGTTCCGCAAGTACCCGGTCCGATAAAGATGTATTTGTCGTAAATTTAAGACTCGAAGGAACTGCATTTAAGCAAATTACCACCGATTATGATTACGGTAAAAATACGGGTCAATATAATTGGAAATATAATCCGAGAAATCTTATGGATATTAATTCCGACATTATCTCCATGTCCGGTAATATTTGCAGATTTACCGCATCTTCCGCTAACAGCGAATTCGGATTCAACGGCATCAGACTTAAAGATAATATAGATATGGGTGAAGCATATCAAAGTATCGCACCCGTTATTTATGACTTTGCCGTCGGTCGGAAAGATAAGCTGCCGAATAAATCTTTATGGTCGGGAACGGTCAGTTTTACCTGTAACGGTAAAATACTGCAAGGCTATATACGGGAAATATCCGGGTATATTGTTTTTAATAAAGAAGTACAGTATAAATTATATAAGAAGTCGGACGGTTGGAGAGACAGAAGGGAGCCGTCTTTCTATGCAGCCGGTATTACGAATATAAACGGCTTTGCCCAAACGCTTACATTAATCGTAAGGCTTATCAATACCGTTCACGACGAATGGGAGATTACGGATATGCCGAACGATATTGAAATCGTATCCGATACCGACTATAAAAACAATTTGGTATTAAATATACCGACTATCGGATTTGAAGCAACACGGAAGCGCAATATTGATTTTATCGTTAAATCAATATCCTACCCGGATGTTGAATTTTCCGTCCGTATAGTACAAGACGTATTGCAACCGGAGATAAGAGTAATACCTGATAATCCGACCGTTACAAAAGAATCGCAACAAATTACGGTGAGTCTTTATTTTTTCGGATTAGAAGCGCGGGATATAGAAGAATATGATGCAGACCCGACGGCATTTGCCGCCGCGACAATACAGCTTAACGGCTCCGATGCTTTGAGCAGGCAAATTGTACTTAATATATCATTAAACAGTACGGGAAAAGAAAGACAAATGACTTTCCGATTCCGTTGTATCAACCGTCCGGAGACGGCAACCGCTGTCGAGTTGAGGCAAACGGCAAGCAGCGCTGCCGGTGCGGAACAATTACCGACAAATTCTTAATATATGGTACTCGGAGAAATTTACATAAGTCCTTTCAGCAGTCTTACTTTTGATAAGATTACGCATCCTTTCGAGGAATGCGTCGGATATATTCAAAAATTCGCTTTAAGCGACAGCGGCATGTTTTTGAGATTCACGTCGGATTCAGCTCATGATTTCCGGCTTCGGTTATCGGACGAATACGGTTCGATTTTATCCGTAAGCGATTCCGAGAATCTCGGTACGATTGACAGGCTGCATTCCTATCGCATACCCGTCCCTATCGCTCCGGATTGCGGAATTTACGGGTTGGAATTGCAGGTGCGATACGGCGCCGATCGGATCACGTTCCTGAAAACATGCGTCGAATTCATATCCGACGAAGAAGCGATGAACACGACGATCCTTTTTGAAGCGACGAACAAATTCGACGATTGGTTTATTCCGTTCGGCGAAGGCGATGTTGCCGAATGGAGAATCACGGGAGGATTGCCGAAAAACGGGTTCGAATCGGCCGTCATACAAAATTCTTTCCGCGACCAGAGGATAAGAAGTCATCAGCTGTCGCAAAAGCCGTACACGTTGAAGACTCTGGTACTCGGCGACTGCTTCGGTGTTCCGATATGGGCGGGGGAAAAATTAAACTTTTTTCTGTCGCTTTCCGATGTGCGCATAACCTACCGGGAAGAAAAAAAGGCGAGGATCGTAAGAAGCGAAGGCGAAGCGCCGGCGATGACCGGGATAGCGGATTATTATCCTCTGTATATTTTCAAATGCAGGATAGAAGAACAAATCGAACATCCTTATTATTATGCAAACGAGTAAATGGTATCCTTTATATAAATTCGACATATACGTCGGAGACGTCGAGCCGCAAACTCCGACGTTAAGCATTGATCCAGTCAGTCTTCAATTCAACGAAGACGGGGAGAGTAAAGAAGTTCGGGTAACGATAACGAATCAGTCGGACGCCTCTTATTCCGTTACGGGATTACCGTCATGGTTAACCGTCGGCAATAAGACGCAAACGGGATTTACTCTTACCGCCGATCCGAGCGATACCGATATGCCGAGAAGCGTCACGTTAACCGTTAAATCGGACGCTTATCCGGGCGCGAGCGCGAGCCTGTCCGTCACGCAGGAGGGCGCGTGGCTGTCCGAGTTCGTATTCGACGTAAAAACGACCGCGATAAATCAGGACATTCCGCG
>WRFZ01000118.1 GCA_009778655.1 Candidatus Azobacteroides sp. | reverse complement strand
GGTTTAATACGACGGGATACGAAAATGCCGCTTTCGGCGAACAAGCCTTGTCGGGAAGCATAGACGGACACTACAATACGGCAATCGGCTGCCGGGCCTTGTGGTCGGTGAATCAGACCGCCGGCGGCGATGTCGGTTACGGTCACGGGAATAACAACACGGCGGTCGGTTACGAATCGCTTCGGGAGATAACGACGGGAAGCAGCAATGTCGGCGTCGGCATGCATGCGTTACGGGTGAACAGCAGCGGCAGCAACAATATAGCGATGGGAAATTATTCCTTAACTTCCAATACCACCGGAGGCGGAAACGTTGCTATCGGTGATCAAGCGCTCTATTCCAATACGGAAGGCGGCAATAATGTGGCTGTCGGTAACGGGGCGCTTCGGAACAGTACAACAACTGATTACGTCAATATCGCTGTTGGAACGAATGCGTTGTATTCCAATACAACTGGAGGGCTCAATACTGCCGTAGGAACGAATACGCTTCAGTCCAATACGACCGGATTTACCAATGTTGCTATCGGATACAATGCGCTTCAATCCAATACGGAAGGTGGAGATAATACCGCGAACGGATATTATGCGATGGAAAATAATATAAGGGGTAGCGAAAATTGCGCTTATGGTGCTTATGCACTTTACGGAAATACAACCGGCAGTGATAATACCGCTATCGGACATAGTGCGCTTTATAATAATATTACCGGTTTTGGTAATACTGCAGTTGGCGTTTATGCAAATACAGGTAATTGTGGTAACGATAATATAGCCATCGGTGATATGGCATATGCCGGAAGCAATAATTCAACTGCCATCGGGGCCTATGCTCAAACAACCGCAGACAACCAAGTAATGATCGGAAACAGCAGCGTAACCAGCATTCGGGGTTATGTGCCTTGGACCACGATTTCCGACGGACGGGTAAAGAAAAACATTCGATCGGATGTTCCTGGGCTTGCCTTTATCAAATTGCTGCAACCGGTTACCTATAATTTGGATACGGATGCGGCAGATAAAATCTTGAAATCCGGTAAAGCTCAAGAAAACGAAAATGATTCGTTGCCGCCCGCGTTAGCTGCAGCCCAAACGAAGGCGAGAGAAGCGCAGTTGAAACGGAAACAAACGGGTTTCGTGGCGCAAGACGTAGAAAAAGCGGCGCAAAGTATCGGATATGATTTCAGCGGCGTGGATGCCGACGAAAGCGGCGCCGGTCTCTACGGACTGCGATATTCGGAATTTATCGTGCCTTTGGTGAAAGCCGTACAGGAATTGAGCGCGCAAAATGACGCCAAAGACTCGATGATCGTTTCGATGCAACACCGGATTGATCAATTGGAAGAAGGAAACGATGCTACCACCGTATCGGCGCTGAAACAGCAGGTGGAAACATTGACCGGGTTAGTAAACCAATTGTTGGAAAAAGGAAACAATCCTTCGCCGGACGCTAAAAATCTCTTTATTCTCGGCGCTTCTTTGGAACAGAATTTTCCCAATCCGTTCAATCATTCCACCACCATCAAATATACGCTGCCGCAAGAAGCTCGCTCCGGAAAAATCGTAATCGCCGACCTTTCGGGGAGAGTATTTAAGCAAATACCAATATCCAAGCCCGGATCGGGCAGCGTAACGATTGAAGGCGGTTCTTTGTACGCCGGCACTTATTATTATTCTTTGTATGTGGATAATACATTGATAGATACGAAAAAGATGGTGTTGACGAAATGATTTTTAAAAATTATGAATTATAAATTATGAATTATGAATTATAAATTATGAATTATGAATTATGAATTATGAATTATAAATAAATGGAGTGTCATGGCGGGCTTGACCCGCCATCCTCGTTTTTCAGTTTCCTTGATAACACTTTTCTAAGTAACGCATTGAAGAAAAACCCGAAATTTTTACTCGGATTCCAAATATTATCATTAAATTTGTCGCTTCAAATAAGACAAATTGTCAGTTAAAAAAATAATGATATATGGAACAAGAACAAAGTAACATTCAAATTGAATTGAATGATGAAGTTGCTCAAGGAATTTATTCGAACTTGGCAATAATCGCGCATTCCTCTTCCGAATTTGTAGTGGATTTTGTCCGGTTGATGCCGGGCATACCCAAAGCGAAAGTACAATCCCGCATTATTTTAACGCCCGAACATGCCAAACGTCTGATGTTGGCATTGGCTGATAATGTGAAAAAGTATGAATCGCAGAACGGAGAAATCAAGTTACAGGGAGTGGGATTTGTTCCTCCCGTAATCGGCCCGATCGGAGAAGCGTAAATTTTAAAATTAAAGCAAGTGAAAGTAATGAAATTCGGGGGAACCTCCGTAGGTTCCGCAGCCGGAATATTAAAAGTCAAAGAAATTGTCGAGTCTGTAAAAGAGCCGGTTATCGTGGTGGTTTCCGCTATGGCGGGAATAACCGATCAATTGTTGAGAACTTCCCGTTTGGCTTCGCAAGGCGATTGCACGTATGAAAAAGAATACAGTCAAATACTCAGCCGACATATCGAAACCACTCAAGAGGCGATCACCGACCCGACCATACGTACCTATGTATTGAAACAAATCATTGCTCTTTTGGAGGAATTGGAAAATATTTTCAAAGGCGTGTTTCTGGTACGCGACATTTCCCAAAAAACTTCCGACATTATTGTCAGCTACGGGGAACGGCTGAGTTCTCTGATTCTGGCTTATGTGATCCCCGGCGCTCAATTGTTCGATTCCCGTGAATTTATCCGAACGGAAAAACAATTCAAAAAGCACATTGTGGATTTTAATCAAAGCAATGCGTTAATCAAGCAAACGTTTGCCGAACTGCCGACTATCTCGGTAGTACCCGGATTTATTTCTCAAGACATTTCTACGGGAGATACCGGTAATTTAGGTCGCGGCGGCTCCGATTATACGGCGTCCATTCTTGCGGCGGCCCTTGATGCCGAAATTCTTGAAATCTGGACCGATGTTGACGGATTTATGACGGCTGACCCCAAAGTCATTTCAAGCGCGTATGTTATTCAAGAGTTGAGTTACATCGAAGCGATGGAACTGTCGAATTTCGGCGCTAAAGTCATCTATCCGCCGACCATTTTCCCCGTTTATCATAAAAACATACCTATATTAATTAAGAATACATTCAATCCGGAAGCGCCGGGTACTTTTATTTCAAAAAACAAGACCGGAAGCAGTAAATCAATCAAAGGCATTTCCTCGATCGGCGATACCTGTCTGATTACGGTTCAAGGCTTGGGAATGGTAGGCGTAATCGGCGTCAACTATCGGATTTTCAAAGCGCTTTCCAAGTCGGGAATCAGTGTGTTTATGGTTTCGCAGGCTTCATCCGAAAACACCACTTCTTTCGCCGTAAAAAATGAAGATGCCGATTTGTCGGTGAAAGTATTAAGAGAAGAATTTCTGTTGGAATTAAGCCAAGGCGAAATTAACGACATCAAATCGGAAAAAAATTTAGCAACCGTAGCCATTGTCGGCGAAAATATGAAACGGACGCCGGGTATTGCCGGCCAATTGTTCGGAACGCTGGGACGCAGCGGAATCAGCGTCATCGCCTGTGCGCAGGGAGCCTCAGAAACCAATATTTCGTTTGTCATTGACAGTCGTTACTTGCGAAAAGCCTTAAACTCCATTCATGATTCATTTTTCCTGTCGGAATATCAGGTATTGAATATATTTGTAGTCGGCATAGGAACCGTCGGCAGTCATTTATTGGAACAAATCAAGCGGCAGCAAGAAACGCTGATACATCAGAATGGTTTGAAAATGAATGTGGTAGGAATTGCCGATGTAGATAACATGATTTTAAACCGTCGCGGTATTGATTTGAATGCCTATTTAAAAACACTGCGAAGCGAAGGCATATCCACCACGCCGAAATCGCTTCGGGAGGAAATTCTGAACATGAACATTTTCAATTCCGTATTTGTGGATTGTACGGCAAGTCCTCAAATTTCGGCTCTTTACGGTGATTTTCTTTCCAACAATATTTCGGTGGTAGCAGCCAATAAAATTGCCGCTTCTTCGGAATATGAAAATTATCATTTTCTGAAAGAGACGGCACGAAAGAAAGGAGTCAAGTTTTTATTTGAAACCAACGTAGGCGCAGGTTTACCGATTATCAACACAATGAACGCTTTAATCAACAGCGGAGACACAATCGTGAAACTGCAAGCGGTCTTGTCCGGAACGATAAATTATATTTTCAATACCATTTCGGAGGAAATTCCTTTAAGCAAAGCCATCCGGATGGCTAAAGAAGCGCGCTTCTCGGAGCCGGATCCGCGAATTGATTTAAGCGGCACGGACGTTATCCGGAAATTAGTGATTCTTACTCGGGAAGCCGGTTATGAAGTAAATCAATCGGATGTCGAAAAAAACTTGTTCATTCCCGATCGCTATTTCCAAGGCTCTTTGGATGATTTTTGGAAATCCGTTCCGGAATTGGACAAAGAATTTGAAGAAAAACGTAAGAAATCGGAAGCGGAAGGAAAACGCTACCGCTTTGTCGCCGAAATGGATCGGGGAAAATGTCGTTTGGGATTACAAGCCGTAGGCAGAAGTCATCCGTTTTACGAATTGGAAGGAAGTAATAATATCATCATGATCACGACGGAACGTTACGACGAATTTCCGATGATTATTAAAGGCTACGGAGCCGGAGCAGCCGTAACGGCAGCCGGCGTTTTTGCGGATATTATCAGTATCGCGAATATACGATAGAAATGGTTAAAGTAGATATTCAAACAGTCAAACAACGGTTCGGAATTATCGGAAACAGTCCGCTGTTGGAACGGGAAATCGAAAAGGCGCTTTTAATTGCTCCCACCGATTTAACGGTGTTGATTATCGGAGAAAGCGGAGTGGGAAAAGAAAATTTTCCCCAGATTATTCATCAAAACAGTTTTCGAAAACACGGCCCGTATATCGCGGTCAATTGCGGCGCTATTCCCGAAGGAACCATTGATTCGGAACTTTTCGGCCATGAAAAAGGCTCTTTTACCGGCGCTTTAGCCGAAAGGAAAGGTTATTTCGAAGTTGCCGATAAAGGCACTATTTTCTTGGATGAAGTCGGCGAATTACCTTTGGCGACGCAAGCTCGTTTGCTGCGGGTATTGGAATACGGCGAATTTATTAAAGTCGGTTCATCCAAAGTGCAAAAAACGGATGTTCGAATTGTCGCCGCTACGAATATGGATTTGGCAAAAGCCATTCGCAACGGTAAATTTCGGGAAGATTTATATTATCGGTTAAATACGGTCCCGGTGTTTATTCCGCCTTTGCGTGATCGGAAAGAAGATATTATTTTATTATTTAGGAAATTCTCAAATGATTTTGCCGAAAAATACCGTATGCCGCCCGTTCATTTGACGGAAGAAGCCAAACAGGTATTGACCGATTACCGTTGGCCCGGAAATATTCGCGAATTGAAGAATATTACCGAACGGATGTCCATTATCGAACAGGAACGGGAAATTTCCACGGAAGTATTGAAAACGTATTTAGTCAATCCCGATATTGGGCTTCCCGCTTTATTACAATCGGATTCTTCCGATAAACCTTTTTTCAACAGCGAACGGGAAATTTTGTATCAGATTCTTTTCGATATGCGAAAAGATATTAATGATTTGAAGAAATCGGTTCCCGATTGGAACAAAAACAATCCGACCGTTTCGGAAGTACCTCATATTTCCTATACTCCCCGACCGGTTCCGCCAAATATTCCGGAAAAAGTAATCGAAGACGAACCGGTTCCTTACGCCGACGAATATGCGGAAGAAGATTGGAAAGCGCCGGCAGAACCGGAAACATTATCTCTGGAAGAAGTTGAAAAAGAAATGATTAAAAAAGCGTTGGAACGAAACGGCGGCAAACGGAGAAGCGCCGCTTCGGATTTGAAAATATCCGAACGAACGTTATACCGAAAAATCAAAGAATATGGGTTGGAGTAAATACATACTATCCGGTGCGTTGCTGCTTCTCGTTTCGTGCTCCATTTCATATAAATTCGAAGGCGGAAGCGTGAATTATGATTTGACAAAAACCATTCATATCGCCGACTTTCCCGATCGAACGTCTTTTTATTCGCCTATGGCTTCCATGTTTAATCTGGCTTTACGAAGACGTTTTGTCGAGCAGACTCGTCTGAGGGAAGTTTCCTCCAATGCGGATATCGAATTGGAAGGAGAAATTACCGATTTTAACGTACAAGGGATGGCCGTCAAAGAAGATGCGTATTCATCCCAAACCCGTTTGACGATTACAGTTCACGTACAATATATTAACAATAAAGAAGCCGGTAAAGATGTTGATCAATCGTTTTCCGCATTTCAAGAGTTTCCGAGTACCTCGTCAATCAACGATGTTCAAGACGATCTGGTAACGAAAATTATTGCCGAATTGGTAGATGTAATTTATAATGCAACCATAGCAAACTGGTAAAACCCCGATAAACCTATGATTCGACAGGAAGATATTATTGACTTAATGAAAGGAACTCGTCCTTTTACAAAAAAGACCTTATCCCGGTTATCGAATTTAATCGAGAAATATCCTTATTTTCAAACGGCGCATCTGCTTCACACGTTAAATTTGCTGTACCTGAAAGATACTTATTTTCTGTTTGATTTGCGTAAGACCGCCGTTTACGCTCCGGATCGCAAGCAACTTTTCTTCCGGATAGAATCCGATTTTTTCGACCCGGAACTGATCGAAACATTGGAAAAGGAAACCCTTCCGTCGGACTCTTCTTCCGAATTAATTGATACTTTCTTATCCGAGAGCGATAAAAAACCGGTGGAAGCCGTTAAAGAACCGATAGCCGAGAACGTTAAAAAGCCGGAAGTCAAGAGTGATAAAAAACCGGAGCCGAAGATTGTCAGACCGGAATCATTGCCGGTTTCTACCGATTATATTACTTATTTCCTTTCCGATGATTCGGAAAAAGAAGAAGTTCCACCCTTGCAACATCAAGAGACGATTGATAAGTTCTTGGAGAAAGATGCGGTTTCGCCTTTGAGAATAAAACTCGATAAAACGAATGAACCCGAAAAAGAATTTCCGGAGGAAAAAGAACTCCCGGAATCAATTTCGGAACCGGCAGACGGCGGCGGATTTTTTTCGGAAACCTTAGCTAAAATCTATATCAAACAAAAGAAATACGATAAGGCTTTGGAAATTCTCCGAAAATTAAATTTGATTTATCCGGAAAAAAGTCGTTACTTTGCAGACCAAATTCAATTTTTAGAAAAACTGATTATTTACACAAATAAAAATATATAAAAATGTATCTGTTAATTTCCATTTTAATTGTCATTGCCGCTATCATTTTGATATTTATTGTAGTGATTCAAAATTCAAAAGGAGGCGGATTAGCTGCCGGATTTTCATCCTCCAATCAAGTAATGGGCGTTCGTAAAACAACCGATTTTCTGGAAAAGGCAACTTGGTCGCTTGCCGGCGCCATTGTTGTCTTAAGTGTTGTCGCTTCAGTGTTTATGCAACATAAATCAAACGTTCCCGATTCTTCTATTCGGAATGAAATTCAAAATACGGTTCCGACGGATCAAAACTCCGTTCCCGATTTCGGAACGCCTGTTCCCGAAGGAGGAGAAAAAGCACCGGCAACGCCGGCTCAACAGACAACTCCCGCTCAATCGGCAACGCCGGCCAAACCGACAACGCCGGCCAAATAAAAATTATAGCCGCTTCAACTATTTTTCCGTCAAGACTTCCTTTCGGTTGTCTTGACGGAAAAATGTTTTTCGTACCAAGCCTTATATAACTTTAATAGCGAAAACTGCTTCCCCCCAAAAACTCTCGCAACAACGAAGTATTGGGTAATTCGTTCACATCAATGTATTGGAAATAATTAAGAAACTTCAGCAACCGATATGCTTCCGAATATTCGGGATCAATCGGCGAAACCTGCGACAAAATAGGTTCGGCTGAACGCCGCAAAGCGGCAAATTCATAAATCATTGCGGAATTAAACATAGCGTCGGCTTCTTCTTGATAGGGAAAAATCCAATGATCTTCGCCTCTTCTGACGCTCGGCCAACGGGCAATGGTCTCTTTCGCCGAATAATTCCGAAATTGATAATCGCGAATTATTCTGCGAAGCATGCGATTATCGGTAGTCGGAATCCAATTGTGGTCGTCAAGCGATATAGTGGTCAGCGCCGAAACATAAACTTTATACAGAATCGCCGGGGAAATATCCGGTAAAAGCAACGGATTCAAAGCATGGATTCCTTCCATAACCAAAACCGAATTTTCATGCATCCGGATGGTATTTCCTTTGTACACTCGTTCGCCGCGAGTAAAATCATAGGTCGGAAGCGCGACTTCTTCTCCGTTCAATATTCTCTTCAAATCTTCATTAAATGTTTTTAAATCAATGGCATAAAGCGATTCAAAATCGTATGCTCCGTTTTCATCCAAAGGCGTATCCGAACGGTTTAGATAGTAATTGTCCAAGGAAATACTAATCGGTCGTAAGGTATTGACCATCAATTCAATTTGAAGTCGTTTGCAAAAAGTGGTTTTCCCGGAAGACGAGGGTCCGGAGATAAGAATAACCCGAACTCCGTTTTGAAACCGTCGGGCAATTTCATCCGAAATCCGGGAAATTTTTCGCTCTTGAAGCGCTTCCGAAATTTTTACCACATCGGAAATATTTCCCCGATGATTGGCTAAATTCAAATCGCCGACATTTCGCATTTGTATCGCTTTTTGATAGGTCAGAAATTCGCCGAAAACAGCCATCATTTTATCTTGCCGTACCAAAGGCTGCAATTCGTCCGGTTTTTGCATATTCGGAACACGGAGTAATAATCCGCGTCCGTACTTTTCCAAATCAAACAAATAAATAAAACGGGTACTCGGCAATAAAGCGCCGTAATAATAATCAATATGATCGCCCAACACATTGTAGCGAGAGTAAATTTTCCCGATTGATTCCAACAATAAAGCTTTATCTTCCATATTATTGTTACGGAAAAGGTCAACCACATCCTTCGTGTGTCCCGAATGAGATTCAAACGGTAAATCTTCCCGGATAATTTCCAAGACCCGTTTTTTCAAATTTTCCGCCACTTCCGAAGTAATTTCCGCAGAAATATCCAAATCGCAATAATAGCCTTTGGAAACCGGATGCTCAAAATAAATCTTTCCTTGCGGAAAGAGGTCGCTGACCGCTTTTGATAAAATGCAACACAACGAGCGAACGTATGACCGCATCCCCGAAGGATCGGCAATGTCAATAAATTCAATGTCGTTAGGTGAATAACACCGATAAATCAACGACCGGGAGATATTATTAACACGCACGCCTGCCAAAGGATGGGGTAATTCTATTTTCAATGCTTCAAAGATTTCAAGAAGCGTAATTCCGGCTTCAAAATCCCGATAGGTATTGGTGTTTTTGCAGTAAATTCGAATCAAATTATTCATGAAAAACCTAAATTTTTATTAAAATCTATATTTAAGATTGCAAAATTATAAAATAAATTTGTTCTTTTTATTATTTTTGTCACAAAATATACTACTTTTGCAGAGATTTTTTTTGAGTTAAAAGCACGAGAGAGACGATTTGTCAAGACGATGCGATGAGTCGCTTTTCTTTTAAACGAAAATATTTTGAAAATAAATTTATAAATAATTGAATATAAACTAAAAACAAAAGTAAAATCAATGAAAAAGTTAATGTTCTTTGCTGTATATTGTTTAACAGCGCTTATTGTTGTATCGCTTTTTTCTTGCACCGCTCAAACGCCCAAAGCTCCGACCGCGAATCTGAAAACAGATATTGATTCGCTTTCTTATGCTTACGGCGTCAGTGTCACTCAAGGGTTGGATGATTATCTGAAAAACTTGGGAATTGAAGAACCTTTTAAAGGCGAATTTATTAAAGGTTTTTTGGAAGGTTCGAATGTAAATAAGAACGACAAAAAGACGATTGCTCATATAGAAGGTATGGCAATCGGTAAGCAAGTGGTTCTTAACATGCTTACCGGAATTAACGGAAATGTATTCGGCTCCGATTCAACCCAATCGCTGAATAAATCGCAATTTTTAGCCGGTTTTATTGCCGCAACCGAAAACAAAAAACTGCTGATGGAAAAAGATATTGCTTCGGCATATGCTCAAACGAAAGGCGATGAAATTCGCAACAAAGCGAACGAACAATTAAAAAAAGACAATCAAGCTTTCTTAGATGCCAATGCGAAGAAAGACGGTGTTATCACGTTACCGAGCGGCCTTCAATACAAAGTGAATCAAGCGGGAACGGGACCCAAACCGACCGCTGAAGACGTCGTAAAGGTGAAGTATAGAGGGACGGATATTAACGGAGTTGAATTTGACAGTAACGATAGCGCTGTTTTCGGTTTGAATCAAGTAATTAAAGGATGGACCGAAGGGATTCAGTTAATGCCGGTCGGCTCTAAATATACGTTTTACATTCCTTATGATTTAGCATACGGAGAAAGAGGGATGCAACCCAATATCAAACCGTTTGCCACGCTCATTTTCGATGTTGAGTTATCCGAAATCGTAAAAAAATAAAATTATCATGGAAAAGATTGACAAATTAGACCGGAAAATTTTGGAAATTATTTCCCAAAATGCCCGCATCCCGTTTAAGGATGTAGCTGAAGTATGTAATGTTTCAAGAGCTGCCATTCATCAACGCGTTCAAAAGATGATTGAGATGAAAGTAATCGTGGGTTCCGGATATCATGTCAACCCAAGAGTTTTAGGATTCAATACCTGTACCTATATCGGCGTAAAATTAGAACGCGGATCAATGTACAAAGATGTCGTTCCCGAATTTGAAAAAATACCCGAAATCGTTGAATGCCATTTTACAACAGGGCCATATACCATGCTAATAAAAATGTATGCACGCGACAACGAACATTTTATGGAATTATTAAATGGTCAGATTCAAGAAATACCAGGCGTCATCTCAACGGAAACGTTGATTTCTTTACGTCAGAGTATCAAAAAAGAAATTCCGGTTTCCGCCATTTTTTAATGCCTTTTTTACTATCAAGCCGTTTTATTATTTTAACAAAAAGTAATAAAACGGCTTCTGTTTTTCCGTTCTAAGTTAAATATGCTTAATTCTGCGAATAGTAATACTTTTAGTAGTACTTTTATATTTATCTTTGTGTAATAAAAAAGCAAAAATCAGAGCATTAATTATGCTTAGAAATTCGACATTTTGGATTCTTTCTTTATTGCTTTTTTCGCATTGCGCGCAAGAAAAGCCGGATATTCGAGTGGTATGCGAAACCGTACCCCCCGGATGTTACAAAATCAAATGGGAAACATTTCCTCCGATGGAAGGAACGGTAAAAATTTATGAATCTTCTACGCCCGATTCGTTCAACATATCCTCGCCTATAGCTGAAACGGAAATCAGTACCGGTTTTAAAGATATACTTTTTGTTCAATCCACGAAAAGAAGCTATTTCCAATTGGTTTTCAACAAGAAGTACTCGGTCATAACGGCAGAACGAACCATTCCCATGGAAGGGTTGATTGATTTCAGAGACTTAGGCGGGTATTACAACACAGCGGGGAAGCAGACCCGCTGGGGAAAATTGTACCGCTCCACTTCTTTGGCGAATGCAACATTGCAAGACGCAAAAGTATTGAATAATTTGGGTATTCGAACCATTATTGATTTTCGGACAGATAAGGAAAGATACGACGCGCCTTCGAAATATTCGACTCTTCAAGTAATAAATTTTCCTTTGCGCGGAAATCCTTACAATCTTTTTTTTGACAAGATACTATCTAAAGAAATGAAAGCGGGGGATGTGAGGGTATATCTTCAAGACTTGTTCGCTTTTTTACTGGAAAACAATTCCGAGTATTTTATTAAAATGTTTGATATTCTTTTGGATGCGAATAATTATCCGATTTTGCTTCATTGTTCAATGGGAAGCGATCGCAGCGCTGTTGCTTCCGCATTGATTTTAGCTGCGCTGGATATTGATTTGGATCAGATTATCAGCGATTATATGTTAACAAACGAACACGAACAATTTGACTCATTAGTTCCCATTAATAATATTTTCTTGGAAGATCAAGAAATTCAAGAAACATTTACCGCATTGTTTCGTGCACATAAAGGGACAATTACTTATTCCTTTGACCGGATTATGAAAGAATACGGTTCAGTGGATCATTATTTTACTACCGAATTGAAACTGTCTGCCAGAAAACGAGAAAAACTGAAAGAAATAATGCTTTATTAAGTAAGCTTTATACAAAAAATATACGTACCTTTGCGGTATCTTATAAAAAAACAATCATTTTGAAAACATTCGAAGAATTAGGCGTTGCTCCGGCTATTATCAGAGCAATCAGCGAAATGGGTTATGAATACCCTATGCCGGTTCAAGAGGAAGTGATTCCTTACTTACTCGGCAACGATAACGAAGTAATAGCGTTAGCGCAAACGGGAACAGGGAAAACCGCCGCTTTCGGTTTACCCATTCTCCAAGAAATCCGGGTAAACGAGGTTCGACCGCAAGCAGTCATTCTTTGTCCTACTCGTGAATTATGTTTACAGATTGCCGATGATCTGAACGACTACTCCAAATATATTGATCGTCTTAAAGTATTGCCGGTCTATGGCGGTTCAAGCATTGAAAGTCAAATCAAAACGCTCCGGCGCGGAGTTCATGTAATTGTAGCTACTCCGGGACGATTAATTGATTTAATTAACCGAAAAACGGTTGATTTACAATATGTTCGCAATGTTGTATTAGACGAAGCCGACGAAATGCTGAATATGGGATTTTCGGAAAGTATTGATGAAATTTTATCCGTAATCCCGACCAATCGGAATATGTTATTATTCTCGGCTACCATGCCGGACGGTATTGCCCGAATTACCAAAAACTATATGCGGTCGCCCAAAGAAATTGTTATCGGACGAAAAAACGAAGGCGCTCAAAACGTAAGGCATATTTTTTATATGGTTAACGCCAAAGATCGGTATTTGGTATTAAAACGAATCGCCGATTATAATCCCAATATTTACGGAATTATTTTTTGCCGTACACGAAAAGAAACGCAAGATATTGCCGACAATCTGATTAAAGACGGATACAATGCCGATTCTTTGCACGGCGATCTTTCGCAAGCGCAACGAGATTATGTGATGCAAAAATTTCGATTGCAAAACATTCGATTATTGGTCGCGACCGATGTAGCTGCCCGCGGTTTGGACGTGGACGATTTAACTCATATTATCAACTACGGTTTACCCGAGGAAACCGAATTATATACGCATCGAAGCGGACGAACCGGAAGAGCCGGGAAAACCGGTACCTCTATTGCAATCGTTCATTTAAAGGAAAAACATAAAATCAAGGAAATCGAAAAATTAATCAATAAGAAATTCGAGCAGGGTACCATTCCTTCCTGGCAACAAATTTGTGAAAAACAACTTTTCAGTTTTGCCGACAAAGTCGAAAAAGTAAAAGTAAATGAAGAAGAAATAAAAGGGATCATCCCTTCGATTTATCGCAAATTGGATTGGTTGGATAAAGAAGATGTAATCAAACGCTTGATTTCGCTTGAATTTAACCGCTTAATTGATTATTATCGAGACGCCAAAGAGATAGAAAATCCGACGGAGACCGATCACCGAAAAAAAGAGAGATACGAAAGAGAAACCAGCAGTAGAGGAAACGGCGGCAGAGGAAACGGCGGCAGAGGAAACGGAAACGGTAAAGGAACCGACAGAACCGCGGAAAAAGGATATTCCCGTTTGTTTCTTAACTTGGGAAAAAACGACGGCATTCGTCCGCAATCCGTAATCGGATTATTGAATGATAACATTCCGGGACGAAAAATTGATGTCGGCCGGATTGATTTAATGAAAAATTTCTCTTTTTTCGAAGTACGTGAAGCAGATCGGAATCGGGTCATCCAAAATTTAGACGGCATTAAAATGTTCGGCCGGAGAATCTCCGTAGAATCGGCGCAGGCGGCTCCTTCCGAGAACCGAAAAAAACAAGTTGAAGAAAGCGAACGGCAACCCAAAAATAAGAATAAAAGCAAGAATAAATTCAAATAAATTTATACCTTTGCGGTCTCAAACGGTGTCCTGTGGTGTAATGGTAGCACATCGGATTCTGGTTCCGCTTGTCCGGGTTCGAGTCCTGGCAGGACAACAAATAACACTGATAACCAAATATTTATAAACTTACTACCCGAAAAAATACCCGAAATGATAAAATTCGAGTATTTTTTTAGTGATATGTTTCGTGTGTAACTATTAGATATTAATTGATATATTTTAAATTTATAATTTCCTTCTATTGGGTTATTATAGCAGTTGTATCAATACCCAATCGCTGATAGAAACCGGCCCGCCCGATAAGTGATTCGTATGCGATTTCAATAGCTCGTTTTTCTTCTTTGGTGAACCCCAAAGGGAACGTTTTGTATATTCCCAACGCCCCTTTCAAGTCCTCTGCTATTAACAGCCTTTTTGCCTTATCTGATTTCTTTTCTTTCATTAAAAATTTGCTTTCAGTTTTAATTGCTTCAAAACTTCTTTTAATTCTGAATTTGTGTAACGCTCTGCTATTTCACGGGAAACACAATTGTGGTTCATTGCAATTTCAACGGCGCGAGATTTTGACACGGTATGAATTTTTGTTTTCATTGCTTTGTTTTTTAATTGTTACTTTTCAGTATTATTTAATGATGCAAAGTTAACGTATATACATTTACCTTGCAAATTATTTTAGTTAATAATTGTTAAATATTAAAATAAGTATGATAAATACGGATGTCATTATTAACATATTTGATTTTTCAGTATCTTTGCATTTAAATAAATATTGAAAACAAAAATGGATTTCAGAAAACAGATAAAATACATCTGCAAACAACAAGGCATTACCCAAGTCGGGTTAGCTGAAAAACTCGGTATTACCGACATCAGCCTTAATCGCACGTTACGCGGTGAATATCCGCAATTACAAACACTTGAACGCATTGCTGTTGCTCTCGGCGTTTCCGTTGTCGAACTTTTTGAGCAGCCGGTTAAAGAAGACAAAAAGACCGACGTCATCAGCTGTCCGTACTGCGGGGGAAAAATAAAAGTTGTAAAAGAATAAACGCCCTATTCTCACGAACCGGGCGTTTTCTAACTATTAACTTAAAACCATATGACTAAACCCAACTGTTTATGTATGAGAAAAATTTCAAAAATTAAAAAAGTGAAGAAAATTTTCTTCATTTCTTCAATCCGTGCTTTGGGGACGCCGAAAAGTGCGGAAAATTTTTTTCACCGTAAAAAACACGCCCGTACCGATTAATATCACTCCGACAAGAACAAAGTACCCCTTGAACTTCGCAAGGAACGATTCCGTCTTCACCG
>WRFZ01000117.1 GCA_009778655.1 Candidatus Azobacteroides sp. | reverse complement strand
TAATTATTCAGTTCGATTGCAAAAGTAACTAATTTTTTTGAAAGCAAGACCTAAATTTTCAATAATATCACTTGCAATTAAACTTTCCTGCGATTTTTCGCTTGCAGCAATATCTCCGGCCAAACCATGCAAATAAACGCCGGCCAGCGATGCATTCAAAGGAGAATACGATTGAGCCAACAGACCGAGTATGATTCCGGTTAATACATCGCCGCTGCCTGCAGTCGCCATTCCCGGATTGCCCGTCGAGTTGAACCGGCATTCTCTATCGGGACTGCATATAGCTGTGTAAGCTCCTTTTAAAACAATATACACTTTGTGTTGCACCGCCCATTGACAAGCTTTTTGCAAACGCTCCCAGGCGTTTTCCGAAACGCCGGCTAAACGATCAAACTCTCTGGGATGAGGCGTCAGAATGCAACCGGCCGGCAAAGCATGTAACAATTGTTCATTTTGAGCAAGTAAATTAATTGCATCAGCGTCTATAACTAAGGGTTGTTTGGTATTTTCGAATAACCGCAGCAAAACTTCGGAGGTTTTTTCATGGCAACCGATTCCCGGCCCGATTCCGATCGCATTGTATTTCGCAATGGAACTTGAATTTGTAATAAATTCTTGTTCTTCATCCGGTTCAATCATCGCTTCCGGAATTGACGTTTGCAGGATTATTTCTCCGCAAGCCGGAATATGTACGGTCAATAATCCGGAGCCGATTCGTAAGCAAGCTTTTGCAGCCAAAACGGCCGCACCGGTTTTACCGCGACTTCCGGCAAACAACAACGCATGTCCGAAAGTTCCTTTATGCGCAAAGCGATCTCTTATCGGAATCAAAGAAGCAATATCCGCTTCTTCAACAGAAAAAAAACTATTATTTATTTCTTTCCGAATCAACGGCTGTAAATCCGGATTCGGTAATTTTTCAAAAACTTGAGTAACAGAAATGGGTTGCATAGCTTTATTCGATTATTTTTGTTACAAATTTACGTGTTTTTATTTAATTGGCATCCATGCCGAATTTTTTTAAGTTTAAGATTAAAAAAACACGCAAAGCGGAGGCAATCCGGTAAAACTTTATATATTTTTTTTATGTTATATAAAGAAATCGCATAATTTTTCTTACTTTTGCGTTTGATTGCAAATTTACATACAATGACTGAGATATGGGTTAAAGACAAAAAGTTCAGTTTATTTCTTTCTGAAAATGAAATTCTTGAAGGGATAAAAAATGTAGCGCAAAACATCAGACGAGACTTAAAAGACAAAGATCCTTTTTTCATTTGTGTTTTGAACGGCGCATTTATGTTTGCTTCGGACTTGATTAAACAATTGGATTTCCCCTGTGAGTTGTGCTTTATTCGTCTGCAATCTTATGTGGGCACAAAGACGGGAGGCACGGTGAAAGAAATTTACGGATTAATTGAGGATATTGAAAACAGGCATGTTGTAATTTTGGAAGATATTATTGATACGGGACATACCATGTACGGTTTAAAGGAAAAGCTGAAAGTGAAAAAGCCGGCTTCTTTACGGATCGCTTCATTACTTTTTAAACCGGATGCGCTTCAATTGGCAGTCAAACCGGATTATGTCGCAGTTGAAATCCCGAACAATTTTATTGTGGGATACGGTTTGGATTATGAAGGACACGGTAGAAATTTACGAAATATATATAAAATTTGTGATTGAAGTGCGCTTAAAAAATTGATCACCTACTAAAAAACTAAGGAAATGCTGAACGTAATTATTTTTGGGCCTCCGGGTTCCGGCAAAGGGACACAAAGTGAATTAATCATAGCGAAGTATGGATTATACCACATTTCGACAGGTGAAATTTTACGACAGGAAATCAAGAAACAAACCGAATTGGGAGCTGTTGCCGATGAATATATCAAAACGGGACAATTGATTCCGGATGAGTTAATCATTAAAATATTAGCCGACGTGTTAGACGCTAATCTGGGAGCTAAAGGATTCATTTTTGATGGTTTTCCTCGAACAATCGCGCAAGGTAAAGCCTTGGACCAATTATTAAGCGAAA
Organism: Candidatus Azobacteroides sp.; assembly: GCA_009778655.1. Taxonomy (GTDB): domain Bacteria; phylum Bacteroidota; class Bacteroidia; order Bacteroidales; family Azobacteroidaceae; genus Azobacteroides. Next base: position 13,174 of record WRFZ01000117.1, on the reverse strand, counting down.
AAAATACCAGTATAATTGCGGTTTTGAATCTGGCCGTGGATGAAGAAGAACTTCTTAATCGTTTGATAAAAAGAGGAGAAGAATCCGGACGAACGGACGACGATCCAGTTGTCATCCAGAAACGTTTGGAAGTTTATCGGAACCAAACGGAACCGTTAAAAGAATTTTACAAGAAGAAAGGGAAACTTTTTACAATAAAAGGGAATAATTCGATAGAGGATGTTTTCGAAAAAATAGCCGAAGTATTGGACAGGCTTTCTTTCCAAGCAAAATAAAAAATGAGCGAATCCAATTTTGTAGATTATGTAAAAATCTATACCCGTTCGGGAAAAGGAGGAAAAGGCTCGGTGCATTTTCGCCGTGAAAAATACATTCCTTGGGGCGGACCCGACGGGGGAGACGGAGGCGAAGGCGGCAGCATCATATTACGCGGAAATCGAAATCATTGGACATTACTTCATTTGAAATACGAACGCCATATATTTGCCGGACACGGAGAAAACGGCGCCAGAAGATTATGCAAAGGAAAAGACGGCGAAGACAAAATCATTGAAGTCCCGGTAGGGACAGTCGTCTTTGACGGAGAAACGGGAGAATTTATTACCGACATTCATCGGGACGGACAAGAAGTAGTTTTATTGAAAGGCGGACGGGGAGGAAAAGGAAATAATTTTTTCAAAACGGCAACCAACCAAGCGCCTAAATACGCTCAACCCGGCGAACCTTCTCTGGAAAGAAAAGTCATCTTGCAATTAAAATTATTAGCCGATGTCGGTTTGGTGGGATTTCCCAATGCCGGTAAATCAACTTTACTTTCCGTTGTTTCGGCAGCCAAACCCAAAATTGCCGATTATCCTTTCACTACATTGGAACCTAATCTCGGAATTGTTGATGTGCGCGGCGCTCATTCGTTTATTATGGCGGATATTCCCGGAATCATTGAGGGAGCAAGTGAAGGCAAGGGATTAGGACTTCGCTTTCTGCGCCATATCGAACGAAATTCGTTGCTGCTCTTTTTGGTTCCCGCCGATGCCGATTCCATTAAAAAAGAATACGAAATTTTGTTGGGCGAATTAATGCGTTACAATCCCGATTTATTGGATAAGCAACGGGTTTTGGCTGTTTCCAAATCCGATATGCTCGACGAAGAATTGGAAAAAGCGATCGAGAACGAATTACCTTCCGATATTCCTTCTATTTTTATCTCCTCACTAACTCACAAGGGTATTATTTCTTTGAAAGATTTGTTATGGAAAGAATTGAATAAACAAGCGTTTCATGATGCGGAAAGTATCATCCGGAAACCGATGAATATTCAGACGGATGATTTCGAAGATGATTTTGACTTCTCACTCGAAGACGACAGTCGGGATGAAGACGATTGGGAGTCCGGCGAAAACGGATAAATAGAATGTGAATTTATTTATCCGTATAAGGAAACGCTGTAATCCGTAATCGGGCAGCGCCCATGGGAACCAAAGTGATTTCGTCTAACCGGTCGGATTTCTTCGCATTTTCATACGGTAAAACTCCACACAAACCATACTCGTCCAATTGCCATTCGGGGACAAGTCGTCCTTGAGCTTTCCATCGCAACGGAACGTTTTCCAAGGTAAACGGATTCGCATCCGAAGGCAATGCTTTCTTTTCCGGTCGAAAAGGCGAGGAAAGCGCTAAAGCGTAATTCCATGGACTATCGGGATAAATCTCGTAAGCAGGCCAAGCCGAAGCGTCCGCATTTTCTTGCCATCTAGAATCCCCGATAGCGGTTTCACGACTGTTGATTTGTTCATAACGCTCTTTTATTTCAAGCGATAACGTAAGCGGCCCGTAATCAATAGTGACACTGTTTTTATTCACCTGCCACTGACGCATTCGCAGTTCCATGGGAAGGGAGAGCGTTATTTCGTCGCCATCCTTCCACTCCCGGTACAGGCGTACATATTGACCGGCCGGCAATTTTCCCTGCCGATTTTTTCCATTGACGGACAATACGGCTTTGGTACACCACGAAGGAATCCGCAGATAGAGCGGAAAGGTAACATTCTCCGGAGTTTGAATTGTAAATCGGACGGATTCTTCAAACGGATATTGCGTTTGTTCACGCAGAGTTACTTCCGTTCCGTTGCCTACTTTCGCTTTGGCTTTACAAGCGTTATACAGAACGGCGGCCAATCCGTTATCGGGAGTTGCTAAAATCAAATATTCGGTATAATAAGGCCAACCGAATCCGTGATTGTGTTGGCAGCAACGACTGCTGAACGGATTCATTGCCAAAAATGGGCCGTTATTATCTATTCCCGGACTGTGATTTTTCGAATCGCTTATCACGTGATTCGGGCTCGTGATGTATCGCAAAGCTTTGTAATCCGGCATCAATGTCGCCGGAAAACTATTAAAAGCCACATCTTCGCAATTTTCCGCCCAATAGGGGTCGCCTGTTATTAACAGCATAATTTCGTCGGAAGCCATTTGCTCTACGAAACCGCAAGTTTCCGTTCCCTGCCGGGGATCGAAAAAGCCGATCCGTGCATTTTCATCGGCTCCGAACATACCGCCGGGAACTTGTCCGAATGCACGACGAACAAGACTTTGAACATTGTAACTTGCCGCAAGCAGAACGGAATCTTTCGTAAACATATAATAGGTAGCCGGTTCACGAAAACACTGAGCAATGTTCACATTGTGCCAGTTGGGTAATTGAGTTGATTTCGTCCAATCGGCTGTATTTCGGTGGATTTTATCCGCCAAAGTCAATAATTTCGAATCTTCCGTATGATTGTAGAGCCAAGCGACGCTCCAAAGATTATCGCCTCCCCGACTGTTTTCCCAATAACTGTATAAAAAATCTTCATCCGGCACCGTCAATAAATAATGGCAATAATTGCTCATAAAATCAAGGATTCGTTGGTCGTTCGTATATTCATAATAGGATTGCAGAATCCAAAGTACAATCATATTCGGCCAGAAATCCTGTTTCCCGTCATTCAAGTGAACCGGACCGAAATTACCGTCAGCACGCTGACTGCTTAAAATGTGTTCGATCCAAAAACGGGTTTCATTCAGCATGGCTTCATCGTTCAGAATATAAGCGAGATCGCCGTATCCGCGCAACCAATAAGGAACTTCTTCCCACCCCCATTGTCCGCCGGTTTTCAGCCAAGCATTGTTTTCTTTCTGAAGCCATGCGCTGATTTCTTCCAAATGTCCGTTCAATCCGTTTTTCTGTAAAATCAGTTGTTGTTTCAACCATCCTTCGGGTTGAATGGTTCCGACCGGTAATTTGATAAATTGTTGCGGTTGCAAAGGCGGACGATTGCTTACATAATAAGCATTTTCCGTATCTGTAGAAAGACGGCTAACTATTTCTACCTCTTTATTTACTAAGGTAGAGCATGCCGTTAATAATACAAAAAGTATTATAAAATAAATGTTTTTCATGATAAGACAAGTCGTCTGTTATGTAATCATTTTTAAAAAATATTGATGTACCCGATTATCCGAAGTTAATTCCGGATGATAGGATGTAACTAATATATTTTTCTCCCGCGCCGCGACAATCCGGTCGTTGACAACCGACAGTATTTCCACGCTTTCGCCCGCCGATTCAATATAAGGCGCACGGATGAAAACCATCGGAATTATTCCGATACCTTTCAACTCGGCTTCCGTATAAAAACTGCCCAATTGCCTTCCATAAGCATTTCGTTTCGCAACAATGTCCATGGATGCAAAATACGTAATCTCCGTTCCCGCAATTTTATGTGCCAGCAAAATCAATCCCGCACAAGTTCCGAAAACGGGCATCCCGCTATCAATTTTCAATTTCAATTCATCGAACATATCCGATTCTTTCAGCAAAATGCCCATCGTAGTACTTTCTCCTCCCGGCAGAATCAATCCGTCCATTTCCCGATGCAAATCCGTTTTCTTTCGTATTTCGAAAGCATCGGCTTCTAAAGATTGCAAATGCCGTATATGTTCTATGAATCCGCCTTGTAAGGCCAATACGCCTATCTTAAATTTCTTTCCCAAATCACATTCCTCTTTCTGCCATTAACAATTGAATTTCTTCTTCGTTGATGCCAATCATTGCTTCGCCCAAATCTTCGGATATTTCCGCTAAAATCTTAGGATCATTGTAGTTAGTCACGGCCTTTACTATTGCTTGCGCCCGTTTCATCGGATTTCCGGATTTGAAAATACCCGACCCCACAAATACGCCTTCTGCCCCCAATTGCATCATCAAAGCGGCATCGGCAGGAGTAGCAACGCCTCCGGCAGCAAAATTGACGACCGGAAGCTTTCCGTTCTCATGCACATATTTTACTAAATCGTAAGGTACTTGCAATTCTTTGGCTGCATGGTATAATTCATCTTCGTTCATGCTCTGCAATCTTCGAATTTCAGACATCATAGCCCGCATGTGACGAACGGCTTGGATTATATCGCCGGTTCCCGGTTCTCCCTTGGTTCGAATCATTGAAGCGCCTTCGACAATCCGCCGAAGCGCTTCACTCAAATTTTTAGCGCCGCAAACAAATGGTACCTTAAATTTTGTTTTATCTATGTGATATTTATCATCGGCCGGTGAAAGAACTTCACTTTCATCAATATAGTCTATTTCTAAGGCTTCCAGAATTTGGGCTTCCGCAATATGACCGATTCTGACTTTTGCCATGACCGGAATACTCACTACGGCTTGGATTCCCTTAATCATTTTCGGGTCGCTCATTCGGGAAACGCCGCCGGCTGCACGTATATCGGCAGGTATCCGTTCCAGCGCCATGACAGCTGCCGCTCCGGCTTTTTCTGCAATCCGGGCTTGTTCCGGTGTAGAAACATCCATAATAACCCCGCCTTTCAGCATTTGGGCTAAATTTTTATTTAATTCGTAACGTTCTTTTTCCATTTCTTGCATTCTGATTTTTATTTTATGTTATCTATCTTCTTATCCGTTCGAATGTTTTCTATTTCAAATGCTTTGCAAAAAATCCCATCATACATTTATATAAATCCATCTGGTTTTCTTCATGTCCATAACCGTGTCCTTCATTATATTTTACCATGTAAGGCACATCAAATCCTTTTTCACGCAGTTTGGTAACGATTTGGTCGGATTCGTTGATGTTTACCCGCGGGTCATTGGCGCCTTGTACTACAAACAGAGATTTCTTGATTTTATCAATTTGAAATATGGGCGACACTTCCTTAGCAATTTCCGCTTCTTTGGGATCATCAACATCATACCATATTTCTTTAGCCATTTCTCTATAAGGTTTCCAATATTCGGGGAAGGATTGAAAGAAAGTGAAAATATTGGATATTCCTACATAATCCACTCCGCAAGCATATAAATCTGGCGTCTTAACCAATCCCATAAGGGTTGCATATCCGCCGTGGCTTGCGCCGTAAATCGCAATTTTGTCTTTATCAACCCAACCTTGTTCTATTACATATTTTACGCCGTCTTCAACATCGTCCATTGTTTTACGTCCCACTTGCTTGAATCCTGCACGCAAAAAGTCTTTTCCGTATCCGCCCGAAATGCGAAAATTTACTTGCAAAGTAGCATATCCGCGACTTGCAAAAAGCTGCGCTTCGGGATTAAAGCCCCACGAATCGCGTATGACTTGCGGTCCGCCGTGAGGATTTACAATCAAAGGCACTTTTTTGCCTTCGAGAGCGGCTTTGGGCAATGTAATATATCCGTGAATCGTAAACCCGTCGCGACTTTTGAATGTGATGGGGCGCATTTCAGCCATATCTTCTTCTTTCAATTGCGGCATTAAATCGTACAAAAGCGAAAATTTCTTCGTTTTTACGTCGTATTGGTAATAAGCACCATATAATTTGTCGCTATGAACTACGACAAGAAATGTATTTTCATCGTCGTCATAGCCTGTAATGGCAAATTCTTTTCCCTTGAATTCTTTTTCCAATCGTTGGTGAAAATCTTTGTAAAAATCGCTGACCGGAACCATTACGTTTTTTTCGCCGTCATATGCAAAATAATCAATTTCATAATTTCTTTTACGACTGCGGTTGAAAGCCGAAATATCGTAATCGGGATTTGAAAATACTTCTTTAACAATTTTATTTTGTTTAAAATCATAAAGCACAATGCGTGTCTTATCGCTGCCTACATTAGTTAGCACGTAAGCCCAATCGGGATTTTTGCCGGAATAATCGAATCCTACAATGTCGAAACCTTCGTACCATGTTCCGTGATAAATAAGTTTAAACTCGTTTGTTGCAAGGTCTTTGTAGTAGATTTCCGTTTCGGTGCCATTCACCATTCTTGTGTAGGCGCGTAATTCGCCGTCTTTGTCGAAATCGTAACCCGCAATTGGATTTGCAATGTCTTTGTTTTCATAAAGTTGTGTTATTTCTCCAGTAACGACATTGAGTTTGTATGGATCAAAAACTTGCGGATTATTCTTATTCATCTGAATAATAATAAAATCCTTTTGTTCTTTCAGTATGTTTAATATACTTGCCTGAACGCCGTCAAAAGGCGTAAGGTCAATGTTGTTTGAGCCATCAACATTTACGGCATAAATATGATAGTTTTCATTACCGCCTTTATCCATCATGTAAAGTAGTCGTTCGTTGCTCTTCCAACCGTAACCTCGAATCAGTTCATTTTTTTCTTCAATAATCCGCTGCACTTTTCCGGTAGCGATTTCTTTCACATAGACGTGATTTTTATTGTTTTCGTCTTTTTCCATATACGACATATATTTGCCGTCGGGAGAAAGCTGGAACGACGAGGCTTTCGGACGCGAAAAATAATCTTCCACTTTGTATTTGAAATCGCCTTTGTCGTATTCGGCTAATTTCTTTAATTCATCTTCCGACGACGGCAGCGAAGTATCGCCGGGTAATTTGCTTTCGAATTTCGATAAAATCAAAGGCAACGACATGCCGCTTTGCTCAAAAGTTCCATCAAACGCTTCGCCTACCAAATGACCTTTGTAAGATAATCCAAGCATCGCCGAAGACAAGGTGAGTTGATTGTCGTTAAATTCTACCGTTTCGATAGGAATTCCGGTTGCACCTTGCATCGGAACATCCATTGTTGCCGAGTATGCTCCGTTGTTTTCCGTTATATGGATAATCAAATCCATATTTGTTCCCTGTACATCTAATGTTCCTTTCCAGTCGCCGGCTATTTGCGCATTGACATTCAAAAGGATGAAGGAGAAAATTACTGTTGATAATAACTTTAATGCTTTCATTAATAAAATTCAGTTAAGTAAAACTTATTTGCAAGTGCAAATTTATGAAACTTTAATTAAAAACCGGTATATTAAGTTCTTTTTTATTTAAAAAGTCGTATCTTTGCCCCCATGCAACGGTTCATTTTTCTCGTTCGAGAAAAAGATTAAAAGGGAATCGGGTGAAAATCCCGAACAGTCCCGCTGCTGTAAACTCTTTTCAATGAATCTTTCTTTTGCCACTGAGCGAAAAAACGCTTGGGAAGGCTGATTCAAAAACAGGAGTAAGTCAGAAGACCTGCCGTGCAAAATAAGGGTTTCATAAGCTTTCGCGGAAAGGAGCGTGAAATATGATTGCATTTCGTTACTCTTTTATTTTATTGAGCTTGATTGCTTCGGCAAAATGTATGACTCTGAACGCACAAACGCTTTCGGATTCAACGGTATTGCATCCGTTAAACGAAGTGGAAGTCAAAGCTTCCCGCCCGTCTTCGTTTCAATCGGTTGCCCCTCTGCAAACCTTGCAAGCGAAAGATTGGCTTAAGATGAACGCATTGCAAGTTTCCGACGCCCTTAAATATTTCAGCGGGATTCAAATTAAAGATTACGGCGGAATCGGCGGTCTGAAAACGATTTCGATCCGGAGTCTCGGAGCCAATTACAGCGGTATTTCTTACGACGGAATTATCGTTTATGACTATCAGACCGGACAGAGCGATTTGAGCCGCTTTTCGTTAGAGAATCTGCAAAGTCTCACGGTATCAATCGGAGAAAACGATCAAATTTTTCAAACGGCTCGCCACCGGGCTTCGGCCGGGACGCTTACACTTGTTACTCCAGCTTTTTCTCCCGAAAATGAAAAGAAGGAAATCAAGGCTGCGTTGAAAGGCGGCTCTTTCGGACTTTTTAATCCTTCGGCTTCCCTTACGACGTCGCTCAATAAAACGTTTTCGTTAAATGTATTCGGTGAATACCTGCAATCCGAAGGAAATTATCCGTACAAGCAACCTTCCGAATACAATCCGGATTCGACTTCAATAAAGCATCGGAATAATTCGGACGTTACTTATTATACATTCGAAGCCAATTTATCCGGTAAATTTAACAACGAAGGAAAATTAAGATTGAAGACCAATTATTACCGCTCGAATCGAGGCATTCCGGGACCGGCTATTTATTATAATACCTACTCCGGAGAACGAAGCAAAGATCAAACGGTTTTTTCTCAGTTGAATTATACGCAGAAACTCAACCGATTATTTGATTTTCAAACAAATGCAAAATTCAGTTATTCATCGAACGATTATACGGATAAAAACAATAAATACCCCGACGGCCTGTTGGAAACTTTTTATTATCAACGGGAATACTACTTGAATATGACTTGGCTTTATACCGTTTCCGAAAAATTATCTTTTTCATGGGCGAACGACGGTATCTATGGAAATTTCAGCAACAGCTTCCAATACTGCCCGTTTCCGTCTCGAATCAATTGGTTGAGCGCTTTATCGGGTAAATATGAACTGCCTCGTTTTACGCTCACGGGAAGTTTGTTGAATCAGTTCACGGAAGATAGAAAACGGATTGATCATTCGACGAAAAGCAATTGGCATTTATCGCCCTACTTGGGTTTTTCGGTCAAGCCGTCGGAAACGTTGCCGGTGCGTCTTCGGGGATATTATAAAAACACGTATCGTTTTCCGACTTTCGGAGATATGTACCTTTCTTCTGTGCCGAACAATAATCTTCAACCGGAAAATGCCGATCAATACAATTTTGGGGTGACTTTTGCAACTTCTTTCGGCAACCGGTTTTCGCTTCTCAGCTTTTCGGGAGATGGATATAATAACCGGATAAAAAATAAAATAATCGCTCTGCCTCGAAGCAGCATGTTTATATGGTCGGTTCAAAATTACGGAAAAACAGATATTAAAGGTTTGGATTTAAATCTGAAAATGCAATTCTCATGGAATAAGAAACTCGTTTGCAGTTTATCCGGCGCTTACACCTATCAGCAAGTATTGGACAAAACGGATAAAGATTCGCAGATGTACAACCAACAATTACCCTATACGCCGCGTCATACGGCATCCGGAACAATCCGGATAGAAACGCCTTGGGGTGATTTGAATTACACCTTATTATATTGCGGAAAACGTTATTACGAACGAATCAATCGTCCGGAATACCAAATGAGAAGTTATGCGGATCAAGGGATTTCGTTACAGAAAAATATCCGGTGGAAGAGTCATCAATGGCTGTTGACCGCCGAATGTTTGAATTTTTCGAATGAATCCTATGAGGTGGTACGTTCCTTCCCGATGCCGGGACGTTCTTTCCGACTGGGAGTTAAATATAATTATGAATTATGAATTATGAATTATGAATTATGAATTATGAATTATGAATTATGAATTATGAATTATGAATTATGAATTATAAATTATAAATTATGAATTATGAATTATAAATTATAAATTATGAATTTTATGGAAAAGATTTTTAAAGGTTTTTATTTATTGCTTATTGCAATGAGTTTTACAGCTTGTGAAAAAGACGATTCGACTCCGAATCCGGAACCCGCAGAAACGGTGTCCGGCGTATTTATCTTAAATCAAGGAAGCGACGGACAAAACAATGCCGGCATTTCGTATTATGATCTTGAAACCGGAGATTTTAAGTTTGATATTGCGACTGCTTCGTTAGGTGATACCGGTCAGGATATGATTGCTTACGGAAGTAAATTGTATGTTTCGGTTTCCGAATCCGGCAGGGTTACGGTTTTTGATTTGAAATCTCATACTCGGCTGAAAGACATTGATTTGAAAAACGGCGAACAATTACGCTATCCGCGTTATCTGGCTTCTTATAACGGAAAAGTATATGTTACTACATTTGACGGAAATGTTGTCCGAATTGATACGACTTCGCTAAGCCAAGATGGAATTACTCCGGTAGGGCCTAATCCGGAGGGAATTGCTGCGGTCACAGGGAAACTGTATGTCGCCAACAGCGGCGGACTTAGTTATCCTAATTACAACAATACCCTTTCAATCGTTGATATTGCAACATTTAAAGAAGAAGAAACGCTAACGGTCGGACTTAATCCGAGCTTCGTACATGCAGACTCGTATGGAAATGTGTATCTTACGTACAGAGGAAATTATGATGACATTTCCGCCGGATTTCAACAAATTGATACAAAAACGAATACGGTTACCGATATTCCTATTCCCGCTAATCAAGACTTTGTGATTGTCGGCGATTCGCTTTATTTTTACGGAGTTACGTATAATGCCGATTACACTACAAATAATACATTCGGAATATATAACGTAAAAACAAGACAATTAGTTCCCGACCAAATTATTACGGACGGAACTAAGATTACTACACCGTATGGAATAGGCGTTAACGAAAAAACCAAAGACGTATATATTTCCGATACCGATTATTCAAATCCGGGTACTGTTTATGTTTTCGGTGAAGACGGAAAGAAAAAAAATACGTTGAAAGTCGGCCTTAATGCCTGCAAATTTGTGTTTTATTGATTATTTCTAAATTTGAAACAGGTCATGAATAAAAGCGTTATTGTTTTCCTTTTTCTGTTGGGTTTACTTTCTTGCCAAAAGAAAACGCAGCCGGTCAATGCAGGGATTACTTCTCCGGCAATCGCTCAAAGCGATAGCGTATTTTTTGCCAAGGGATTTCAAATCGAAACGCACGACGGTTATACGCTGGCGACGGTTCGTAATCCATGGAACGACCGACTTGTCTTGCAACGCTATGTTCTTGTACCTAAATCGGATACTTTACCAAAAATCTTACCGGAAGGCATTTTGATTCGCACTCCGCTTGCCCGGACCGTTTGTTACGGTTCGGTGCAATGCGTTTTTTTAGCCGAATTGGATGCATTGCAAACCCTTGTCGGCGTGTGCGAACCGCAATACATCAACATTCCCTACGTTAGGGAAAACGTTCAAAACGGAAAAATAGTTGATCTGGGACAAGCGGCTAATCCCGATTTGGAAAAAATCATACTTATTGAACCCGAAGCGTTGTTCACGGCGCCGATCGAAAATTCGGGTTACGGTCAAACGGCCAAATTAGGAATCCCGTTCATCGAATGCGTTGATTACATGGAATCTACGCCTTTGGGACGCGCCGAATGGATTCGTTTTCTCGCCTTGTTTTTTGAAAAGAAAGCTATTGCCGATTCTTTATTTAAGGAAACCGTCAGTCGGTACAACGAATTAGTCCGGCTTTCGGCAAATGGCGATAAACAACCCTCTGTCTTTACTGAAACGGTTTACAGCGGGATCTGGTATCAGCCCGGAGGTAACAGCTACATTGCACAATTTTTTCGGGATGCGGGAGCCGATTATCTTTGGAAAGAAGATACGAATACCGGCTCCATCGGTTTAACTTTCGAATCCGTACTTGAAAAAGCGGAAAAAGCGGATTTCTGGCTGATTAAATACAACGATTTTTATGATATGACTTACCGAAAATTGGTTCAAGAAAATTCGAATTATGCGCTTTTCGATACCTATAAAAAAAGAAATATTTATATTTGCAACACGGGAAAAGTTCCTTATTACGAAGAGCTTCCCATTCATCCGGATGAAATTCTGAAAGATATGGTACGGATTTTTCACCCGGAGTTATTGCCGGATTATCAATTAAGGTATTACAAAAAGATGGAATAAATGCAAAAAGAAAAGCAACGCGCAGCGATGAATCGTACGCTACAAGTATCCGATGAGGAAATGACTACGCTTCAACAGAAATTATTGACGCTTTCTTCTCCCGTAAAAGTTGAAACGATTATGAATCGAACCGTTCAAGGCGATTTATTGGAAATCATTGATTTTTTTCCTCCGACTTTTGCCGATTTAATTATTATTGATCCTCCGTACAATCTGGATCGTAATTTTTCCGGCTTGAAATTCAAGCGAATGAAAGACGAGGATTATTTCAATTACCTCGAATCATGGTTTCCGAAAGTTGTGAATACGTTGAAACCGGACGGCTCGCTTTATCTTTGCGGCGATTGGAAATGTACGGCAGCGCTTTATCGTGTGATGAATAAATATCTTACGGTACTGAATCGGATCACTTGGCAGCGGGAAAAAGGACGCGGTTCGGCAAAAAATTGGAAAAACAGTATGGAAGACATTTGGTTTGCCGTCAGGGATCCGCAAGCGTATTATTTTAATGTTGATGCCGTGAAAATTCGCCGGAAAGTATTGGCTCCCTATACGAAGGACGGACAACCCAAAGATTGGCAAAAAACCCCGGAAGGCAATTTCCGCATGACTCATCCGTCGAATTTCTGGGACGACATCACGGTTCCGTATTGGTCAATGCCCGAAAATACCGATCATCCCACGCAGAAATCCGAAAAACTGATTGCCAAGCTGATTTTGGCTTCCTGTCCTCCGGGCGGTTGCGTTTTTGACCCTTTCCTCGGTTCGGGCACCACTTCGGTCGTCGCCAAAAAATTGGGACGCAATTACTGTGGCGTCGAAGTGAATCCCGAATATGCTTGCCGTGCGGAAAAACGTTTAGAAAGAGCGGCAACCGACACCACCATTCAAGGTTATTCGGACGGCATTTTCTGGGAACGAAACAGCAAGCCGAATTTACTGCAACGTTCGTAAACGAAGACTGTTAAGAACCACGCTCACACTGCTTAACGCCATAGCTCCTCCGGCAATCATCGGATTAAGCAGAAAACCGTTGATGGGATACAGAATCCCTGCCGCTACCGGAACTGCAATCAAATTGTAGATAAATGCCCAAAATAAATTTTGACGAACGGTTCGGACAGTTAATGCCGACAAACGAATCGCCTGAGGTATTTTAGTCAAGTCGGAGGAAATAATCGTCATTTTAGCTGCATCAATAGCAATATCGCTCCCTTTTCCCATGGCAATACCGAGATCGGCCTG
>WRFZ01000116.1 GCA_009778655.1 Candidatus Azobacteroides sp. | reverse complement strand
AAAATCGCAGGAAAGTTTAATTGCAAGTGATATTATTGAAAATTTAGGTCTTGCTTTCAAAAAAATTAGTTACTTTTGCAATCGAACTGAATAATTATGATACGTTATGAAACGAATAGGCATTTTCTTTTTTATTCTCTTTACGGTTAACTTCTTGAATGCACAAACCAAAGTTATAAAAATGAGTGCAACCAAAAGTACCGATTTCGGCGTAACCTATTTTTTACCCAAGACGGTTCTGACGGTACAGGCCGAGTACAGTAAAACCACTCAAAAAGCCGGTCCGTATGCCCGGTATGCCGAAAAATATTTGGGAGTCAAAGAACAATCCGTAGTTTTCGAAGATCGGGTTTTCTATACTTTGAACGCCATCCGGGTGGAAAGCAAAGGCATTGCCGATAAAGATGCTTCATACTTGGTCGAGTTTAAATCGAAAACAACATCCCCTTTTGTTTACCTCACGGAAGACGGTCTTATTTGCACGATCAATGCGGATTATATACCCGAATCCGTAAATAATAATAAAACGGCAACCGCTGCTAACGGGAAGGAATTGACATCGCTTTCCCAGTCGGTTTTTACGGAAGAATATTTGACTGCCGGTTCAATTACTAAAAAAGCTGAAGTCGCTGCCAAACAAATCTATAAATTGCGTGAGAGTCGAACGGATCTGCTCACCGGAAACGCCGACAACGCTCCTCGTGACGGCGAAGGAATGAAAATTGTCCTCGCTAACTTAGAAGCTCAAGAAAAAACGTTGATGGAACTGTTTACCGGAACGACAAGCGTTGAATCATTGGATTCTGAATTTGAAATAGAGCCGCTTACGAATATAGATAAGGAAATTTTATTCCGATTCTCAAAATATATCGGAGCAGTTGATAAGGACGATTTGAGCGGAAGTCCGGTTTATATTAACATCAAAAATCAAGAAAATACGGATACGCAAGAAATTGTTGATCCGAAACGGAAAGCAAAAGAAACACAGAGTATTGTATATAATGTTCCGGGGAAAGCGGAAGTAGAAGTATTCTATGGGGTAAACTCCATGTATAAAAACACCCTTCCGGTTGTTCAGTTCGGAAGCACGCAAATTCTTGCTTCATCCTTGTTTGACGACAAAAAAGTGCCGGTTAAGATTTATTTTTATCCCGAAACCGGAGCAATCAAGCAAATTATTCAATAACTCGATTTTTGCTCATTTTCTCGATTTTTGTGCAATTTTTCTTCAATTTCGCTTGCGGTTATTAAAAATACACTATTTTTGCAGTCGTATTTTAGTATAACTCTAAATAAAAAATAACAATGAGTCTGAGAATTATTGTATTGGCTAAACAAGTGCCGGATACGCGAAACGTGGGAAAAGACGCTATGAAAGCGGACGGAACGGTTAATCGCTCCGCCCTTGCGGCTATTTTCAATCCGGAAGACTTGAATGCCTTGGAACAGGCCTTGCGCTTGAAAGATCAATTTCCCGGTTCAACGGTAACCTTGTTAACTATGGGGCCTCCACGTGCGGCAGACATTATCCGGGAAGGATTATTTCGTGGAGCAGACGGAGGATATTTACTTACCGACCGCGTTTTTGCCGGAGCAGATACCTTGGCAACGAGCTATGCGTTACATAAAGCGATCCGGAAAATAGGGGATTTCGATTTAATCATTTCCGGTCGTCAAGCCATTGACGGCGACACTGCGCAAGTCGGTCCGCAAGTAGCTGAAAAATTGAATATTCCTCAAATCACTTATGCCGAAGAAATCCGGTCGGTCGAAGCCAGTAAGATTACAGTAAAACGGCGATTGGAGCGCGGAATTGAAATCGTGGAAGGAAGACTGCCTGTTTTAGTAACCGTAAACGGTTCGGCGCCGGCTTGTCGTCCGCGCAATGCCAAATTAATTCAGAAGTATAAATACGCGAAAACGACTTCCGAAAGGCAAGCCGATGACACCGTTTCTTTTCGCGGATATGATTCGTCCGATTATCTTCATTTGAAAGAATGGAGCGCTGCCGATGTGAATGCCGATGGGAAACAATGCGGCCTTTCCGGATCGCCTACCAAAGTAAAGAAAATTGAAAGCGTTGTTTTCCAAGCAAAAGAAAGTAAAACGCTTGATTCTTCCGATTCGCAAATTGAAACTTTGATAGTAGAATTAATTACAAACCATACGATCGGCTGATGAAAAAAATAGCGTATAAAAATTAACTGCTGTATGAATAATTTATATGTATATCTTGAAATAGAGAACGGAAAAGTAGAAGACGTCAGTCTTGAATTACTTACCAAAGGGCGAAAACTTGCCGATGAATTGCATTGCCAATTGGAAGCTGTCGCTATCGGTTATCAACTGCATAGCGTCGGCGAACAGGTATTTCCTTACGGAGCGGATGTGTTGCATATCTTTGACGATAAACGGTTGTATCCCTATACTTCGCTGCCCCATACTTCAATTTTGGTAAAACTTTTTCAGAGCGAAAAGCCGCAAATCGCTCTCATGGGCGCTACGAGTATCGGCAGGGATTTGGGACCTCGTGTTTCATCCGCTTTATGCAGCGGCTTGACGGCTGATTGTACGGCTTTGGAAATCGGAGACCATGAAGAAAAAGAGAAAACCTATACCAATCTTTTGTATCAAATACGTCCGGCTTTCGGCGGAAATATTGTAGCAACGATTGTTAATCCGAACAATCGTCCGCAAATGGCAACGGTTCGCGAAGGCGTAATGAAAAAAGAAATTTTGAATCTCGGTTACAAAGGAAAAACGGTTACGCATGACGTGAATCAATACGTTTCCGACACTGATTTTGTTATAAGCATTATTGATCGCCATATCGAATCTTCCAAAGTAAACATAAAAAACGCAGCAATCGTTGTTTCCGGCGGTTACGGAATGGGATCGAAAGAAAACTTCAGTTTGATTTATGACTTGGCAAATACGCTCGGAGGAGAAGTCGGCGCGTCTCGCGCTGCAGTTGATGCCGGATTCGCCGAACATGAACGTCAAATCGGACAAACCGGCGTTACCGTTCGTCCCAAATTGTATGTTGCTTGCGGAATTTCGGGTCAAATTCAGCACATTGCAGGAATGCAAGAGTCGGCGATTATTATTGCCGTCAACAATGATCCCAACGCTCCGATTAACGCTATAGCCGATTATGTAATTACAGGAGATGTGGAAACGGTTATTCCTAAGATGATTAAGTATTATAAAAAGAACAGCAAATAGAAGAATATCGGTAAAAATACCGATATTGTGAGTTTATCGGTATTTTTACCGATAAATTGGATATATCGGTAAAAATACCGATATTTGCGGTATGAATAAAGCAACAATATCTTCCGACATAGTTTCCTCGACCTCTTTGAATGTGGAACAGCGGTTAATTCTGGAGCGGGAATTGGTGAAATTGTTGCGTATTTTAAAACAGAATTTAGGCTCTAAAGCATTCTTTGGACGATTAATCAAAGGCGATTATATCGAATGTGTATTGGATAATCCCAAATTAGCTTTAAGAGTCGCTTTGATAATAAAATCGTTCGTAAAATCGTTAAATATTCAAGTAAATAAAAAGACAAATAAAAAAATACAAGATTTTAAAGAATATGGGATTCGTATTGCAGTTGGAGTCGGTGAATTATCTATTTTAAATAAGAAAAAAGGGATTATAGACGGGGAGGCTATTTATTTGTCCGGACGCGCCATCAACGAGATGACTTCTTCGGATAAAAAAATTAGAGATACATTGGTTTTCAGAAGCGGTCGAGAAAATTGGAATGACGCCTTTACACCTTTATTCAGCCTTTTGGATGTATTATTTGCCGAGTCAACGCGAGCGCAAAGTGAAATTGTTTTTTATAAGCTTTTGGACAAATCGGAGAAAGAAATATCCGAAATACTAAAAAAAAGCCAATCAACTATCAATCAACATTCAACAGCCGTCGGATGGTATGCTGTTGATCGGGCGGTGAAATATTTTGAGAACCAAATTAATTAACTTTGATATGATTACGTTATTATTTCTTCAATTTACGGCTCATTTGTTAGCCGATTTTACTTTCCAATCGCAAAAGTGGTGTAACTTAAAAGAAAATGGGGGATTTTCAAAAATCCACATTTACCACGCGATGATTGTTTTTGTTTGTTCCTGGGTATTATCCTTTTCTTTTTCTTTTTGGTGGGCGGCTTTGTTGATAACATTGTTCCATTTGATTGTGGATTTGATGAAAGGTTATTTGTTTGAAAAAAAAACTTGGAAAAACAAGCTCTTTTTCATTGATCAAACGTTACACTTGGCAATGATTACCGGCATGGTATATTGGTTTTCAAGAAATCAACGACTTGATTTTCCTTTTTTTATTCCAATCAATTGTATTTTTATCATTTTTGCACTGATTGCATGCACAAAACCGGCAAATATTTTTGTCAGAAAATTTATAGAAGCGAACGACATCCTTCCCATGCAAGGGAATACTTTGTTAAAAGCAGGTAGAATAATCGGCTCTCTGGAACGGGTTATTTCGTTTATTTTGATTGCATTTAATCAATTTGCGGCTGTCGGATTTATTATTACGGCAAAATCAATTCTACGTTACAGAGATCCGGATACGGCAAAAACAGAGTATGTGTTAATCGGCTCTTTATTGAGCTTCGGAATCGCAATCTTTTTTGGGATTGCTTATCAATTAATTCTTTAAATAAACAATTTAAATTAAATACTAATGGCTAATTTTTATTTGGACAATCCGACTTTACTCTATCATTTGCGTCATCCGCTGATGAAACGTATCGTGGAGTTAAAGGAACGGAATTATGCGGAAAAGGACTTATTTGATTATGCGCCTTTCAATTATGAAGATGCTTCAGACAGTTATACAAAAGTAATGGAAATTGCAGGCGAAGCGCTTGGCGAAGTGGTTGCGCCCAATGCCGAAGCGGTTGATGCAACCGGTCCGAAAGTGGTGAACAATCGGGTGGTTTATGCTCCGGAAACTGCCGAGAATCTTAAAGTTATTACACAAGCCGGATTGATGGGCCTTACTATGCCTCGTCGTTATGGCGGACTGAATTTTCCGATGGTTACATTCATTATGGTTTCTGAAATGGCTGCCCGCGCCGATGCCGGTTTTTGTAACCTTTGGGCTTTGCAGGACTGTGCCGAAACCCTGTATGCGTTCGGCGATGAAGCGCAATGGAATCAATTCATTCCTCGCGTTTGCGCCGGTGAAACCATGTCAATGGATTTAACCGAGCCGGATGCCGGTTCTGACCTGCAAGCCGTAATGTTGAAGGCGACTTACGATGAGGCCGATGATTGCTGGCGATTGAACGGTGTGAAACGGTTCATTACCAATGGCGACGCAGATATTCATCTCGTGCTTGCACGCTCGGAAGAAGGAACAAAAGATGCTCGCGGACTTTCAATGTTTATTTACGATAAACGCGACGGCGGCGTAAACGTTCGCCGTATTGAAAATAAAATGGGTATCAAAGGATCGCCTACCTGTGAATTGGTATTCAAAAATGCGAAAGCGCAATTGTGCGGTTCTCGCCGATTGGGTCTGATTAAATACGTTATGTCGCTGATGAACGGCGCCCGGCTGGGCATTATGGCGCAAGCGACCGGCATATCGGAAGCGGCATACCGTGAAGCGGTCCTTTATGCCAAGGACCGGAAACAATTCGGAAAAGCTATCGTTGAGTTTCCGGCTGTTTATGAAATGATTGCCAATATTAAGGCTAAATTGGACGGTTCACGTGCGATTCTCTACGAAACCACTCGTTTTGTTGATATTTATAAAACGTTGGAAGACATTGAAAAAGAGCGTAAATTGGATGCGGAAGAAAAAGAGGAATTGAAGAAATACAAAAAACTTGCCGATGCTTTCACTCCGTTGGGCAAAGCCTTTACTACCGAATATGCCAATCAAAATACATACGATTGTATTCAAATTCACGGAGGATCGGGCTTTATGAAAGATTATCCTTGCGAACGTTATTATCGCGATGCCCGGATTACCAATATCTACGAAGGAACGACCCAGTTGCAGATAGTAGCCGCTATTCGCCACGTTTTTACGGGGACTTATCTTGCTCAAATGAAAGCGTATCAAGAAGAAGCGCTAAATCCCGAATTAGACGGATTGAAAGCTCGTTTGGCTCATCTGGTTGAAATCTACGAGCAATTAGCGCAGAAAGTAGCCGATACCAAAGACAACGAATACATTGATTTTCACGCACGCCGGTTGGTCGAGTGCGCCGGACATATCTGTATCGGTTATTTGTTGCTGTCGGACGCTAACCGGATGCCGGAAATGTTCAGATGTTCGGCGGAAGTGTATATCAACTACGGTGAAGCGGAAGTGAAAAAAATCCGAGAATTTATTGAACGGGTTCCGATTGAAAGCCTTCAATATTATAAGTGATTATAAAAATCATTTGTCATGGCGGATCAAGTCCGCCATGACAAAATGTGATTGAACCCTGCCTCTTTTTTTATTGAGCGGAGAATGTATTTGCATACGTGTTTTTATCGGAAAGAACTTCTATTGCCTTTTTTAAATCGCTATCGTCTCGTAAAGAATAGATTTTTTCGCCTTTCGCATAATAGTATTGTTTCATAATTTCTCCGGCTAACCGATCGGAAAGTATATCCTTGTGCAGGTCCAAATCCCGGTTCAAATCCGGTTTTAATTTGTTTTCCAACGCGGTAAATTCTTCGGAAGCAGACGCAAAATAACCTTCAAATGTCATGATTTCCTTTAAAGTATCCAATGCTTTTTCACTTTGCCGGTCATAATTAAAATCTTTCGATCGGACAAACGCTTTAAATGCTTCATAATCTTCATCCGATAAAACAAATTGCTCCGGAGGAGCTATTTGCGGATGCTTGGTTCGCCATGAGGTTACAAAATCAAAGAACAAATTATCACTTTCCATGTAATAAACGATGGTCGGTACTTTTTTCTCTTCCGTAACAAAATCGGGAGTGATTCCGCCGCCGTCACGCACCGAACGACCCTTGGAGGTATGAAAAACAGAAGTCAGACTGTCCGGAATAGACGAAATACTGCCATCTTCATTTCGATGTGAATAATCAATGGCTTGAATATTTCGTCCGCTGGGAATGTAGTATTTGGCGGTGGTCACTTTCAGACTTCCGTCGTAAGGCAACGGACGCGGCGATTGTACCAGTCCTTTCCCAAACGTTCGAGTTCCTATAATCACCGCTCTATCCAAATCTTGAAGAGTTCCGGCTAAAATTTCGGAAGCGGAAGCGGACATTCGATTTACTAAAATCGCCAAAGGTATATCCGGAGCAATCGGTTGTTGCGTAGCGCGAAACGTGCGATCCAATTGACGAAATTTCCCTTTCATAGTCAGTAACAGTTCGCCTTTCGGGAGAAAATAATTCAGAATCTCGAGACAATCCTCCACCACTCCGCCGCCGTTGTCGCGAACATCAATGATCAAGGCTTCAATTCCCTTGTTTGTCTTCAAATCATCAAATGCCTCTTTTACGCTTGAAGCCGAATGAGTCGTGAAATCCGACAGATAGATGTACCCTATATTTCCGGGTAATACGCCGTAGTATATCACCGGATTAATTTGTAATCGTTTGCGTTCGACTACTATTTCTCTCGGTTTATCTTCGCCGACTCTTCGGAATTTAATTTTCACTTTCGTATTCGGTTGACCTTTTAAATGTTCACTGGCATAAGACGCGTCTTTTCCGGTCAAATCAACACCGTCAATTTCCAATAATACGTCTCCGGCTTGAAGCCCGGCAAGGGCGGCAGGCATTCCTTCGTAAGGCTCCGTGATGGTTATATTTCCGGTTCCGGAACCGATCAAAGCGCCGATTCCTCCGTATTCGCCGGTCGTTTGTACCTCGAATTTCGACATATCTTCTTCCGGAATAAATTCGGTATAAGGGTCTAAACGGCGCAGCATAAATGTAATGTTATCTTGAACCGTTTTTTTGACATCAATGGAATCCACGTAAAACATATTCAATTCTTTGAATAAAGCATTGTAAATATCCAAGTATTTAGCAATATCAAAATGCGCTTTTTCCGAAAGTTGCGCTTGACCGGAAAAGGAAATAAACGTCCCTGCGATTATCAATCCCGCAATTTTTATTTTTAAGTCGGTAAATATTTGTTTCATATCTTTTCTTTTGTCTGTAAAATCAAGTACTTTTCTTAATTATTATTGTATTCATTTTCCAAAATCGCTTTTGTTTTTTTCCGAATTTCCGTCCAAGTTTCTTCCGGTAATTTTGTGCCTATCACTCGAATGATATAATAGGAAAGCAAAGTTCCTAATTTAGCGCATTTCTTCGGATTCACTCCGTTGATCATCCCGTAAAAATAGCCGGCTGCATAATAATCTCCGGCTGCCGTGGTATCCAAAGGCTTAACTTTTTTGTAAATAGGAACATGGACAAGTAAATCTTTTTGCTTTACCCGGGAGCCGTTTGCTCCTCTTTTTATGATAACTGTCGAGACCTTTTCGGCTATTTCATGAATGGCTGCTTCGGCCGATTTTCCGGTCAATGTCATCGCTTCTTCTTCATTGGCAAACAGGATGTCAACATAGCGATCAATCAAACTTTGAATAAATTCCCGGTCGGAAGCCACCACATTATAGCTTGCTAAATCCAAGATTACAGTCATTTGAAGCGATTTCGCCATTGATAAAGCGGTTTCTATTAATTCGTGATTTTGAACCAAATAACCTTCAATATAAAGATGCGTATATTGTTCAAACAGGGTTAGGGATAAATCATCTTTTCGCATATCGGCGGCAGCGCCTAAGTAAGTGCAAAATGTACGTTCACCGTCCGGCGTAATCAAAGTAATTGCGGTTCCGGAAAGCGTATTTTCTTGAATCAAATGTAATTCTATTTCCGAATCGGTCATTTCTTTCAAGTAAAAACGGCCATATACGTCATTGCCTGCTTTTCCCATAAAACCGACCGGTTCGCCCAGATGTTTCAACGCTAAAGTTGTATTGCTTACGGAACCGCCGGTTGTTTGTGAAATCGGAAAGCTTTTGATTTTTTCGAAAATCATTTTTCGTTTTTCGGCATCAATCAGATTCATACTTCCTTTTTCCACACCCAATTCACACAATAAATTTTCATCCGGCAGCTTTACGAGAACATCTACCAGCGCATTTCCTATTCCAAGTATTTTCATTGGCGTCGCTTAAATTTTCTGCAAAGATATTGCATATTTGGAAAATTACCATTACTTTTGTGCGCATTTACAAAAAATGGTGAAAATTTCTTCCTTAGCTCAGTCGGTTAGAGCATCTGACTGTTAATCAGAGGGTCCTTGGTTCAAGTCCAAGAGGGAGAGCACATAAAGTTGATATTAAGGAAATTCTTCCTTAGCTCAGTCGGTTAGAGCATCTGACTGTTAATCAGAGGGTCCTTGGTTCAAGTCCAAGAGGGAGAGCGAGGAGCAGTAGCAAGTGATTTGTCGCTGCTTTCTTGTTTTAAATAGTCGAGGTTTATTTCGTAAGAAATAATCCGATGGGGCAATCACCAAACAGAGTCGGTTTACAAAAAAACGAATCTGCCGACGGGTAATCCAAGTATTTCTTGTACCTTTGCCGTACTTATTTTAAATGAGCGAAAGCAAAACAATTATGCTTGAAAAAATTATTATTCTTGATTTCGGTTCTCAAACCACTCAGTTAATTGCCCGTCGTTTACGGGAATTAAATGTCTATTGCGAAATTGTTCCTTATAACCGGTTTCCGGAAACAGACGAACAAATTATCGGCGTTATTTTGTCGGGAAGTCCTTTTTCGGTGAATGATCCCGAAGCTTTCAAACCGGATTTATCATCCATACGGGGAAAATATCCGGTGCTGGGAATTTGTTACGGAGCGCAATACTTGGCTTATTCCTGCGGAGGAAAAGTCGAGAAAGGCGATTCGCGAGAATACGGTCGCGCCCGTTTGAATCCGACCGATCCGACCGACCGGTTAATGGCAAATATTCCAAATCATTCGCAAGTGTGGATGTCGCATGGAGATACGATTACCGGACTTCCGGCCGGATTTCATGTCATTGCCAAAACCGAGGATGTTCAAGCCGCTGCATTTCACGTTGAAAACGAAGAAACGTGGGGCGTCCAATTTCATCCGGAAGTTTTTCATACGGAAATCGGAACAATCGTATTAAATAATTTTTTGCAAATTTGTAATGCTGAAAAAAACTGGACGCCGGCTTCTTTTATTCACGATACCATTGAAACATTAAAAAACCAACTGGGCGATGATAAGGTGATTCTGGCGCTTTCGGGCGGCGTGGATTCTTCGGTTTGCGCTGTTCTCTTGAATCGAGCCATCGGGAAAAATTTGACATGTATCTTTGTGGATCACGGACTTTTGCGAAAAAATGAGTTTGAGACGGTGCTCGAAGACTATAAGCAGTTCGGATTAAATGTATTGGGAATTGATGCCAAAGACTATTTTTACAAAGCGTTGGAAGGAGTGGAAGATCCCGAACAAAAACGAAAAATTATCGGTAAAGCGTTTATTGATATTTTTAACCGTGAAGCTCAAAAATTGCAAAATATACGTTGGCTGGGGCAAGGCACTATTTATCCCGATGTGATTGAATCGCTTTCGATTACGGGAACGACCATCAAATCGCATCACAACGTGGGCGGACTTCCGGAAAAAATGCACTTGAAATTGGTAGAACCGCTTCGTTTGTTATTTAAAGATGAAGTCCGAAAAGTCGGGCATGAATTGGGTATGCCAGAGCATTTCATTATGCGTCACCCGTTTCCGGGACCGGGCTTGGGAGTGAGAATATTAGGCGCGATTACGCCGGAAAAAGTTCATATTCTTCAAGAAGCCGACGCAATATTTATTTCCGAACTGAAAGACCGGGGTTTATACGATAAAGTATGGCAAGCCTTTGTAGTCTTGCTACCCGTCAGGTCGGTAGGCGTAATGGGAGACGAGCGGACGTATGAAAATGCCGTAGCCTTACGCGCGGTTAATTCGACCGATGCGATGACTGCCGATTGGGCGCATCTTCCCTATGATTTCCTTGCCAAAGTTTCGAACGAAATCATTAATAAAGTGCGCGGCGTGAATCGCGTAGTGTATGACATCAGTTCTAAGCCGCCCGCAACAATCGAATGGGAATAAAAACCAACTACCGAAGTAGCGTGTATAAGTGAAATTATTAATTTCATTCATCGCCAAACCCCTATTGTTAACGGCTGACACGCACTTGATTTATAAACTGTATTATTTTTTCTGTATATTCTTCGTCTTCTTTTGGATTAAGAAAACTCTTTGTTATAAAATGTATATCCCCGTTTCGTATAAAAGTTTCCACATGTGATGGCGCGTGTTGAAGTAATCTTTCAAAACTTTTATAAGGAATTTGAGAATCATCCTTGCTATGCATTAAGAGAGCAGGCCTATCGCCTAACTTCTCAATTTCTTTTTTGGGTTTTATTGAGTAGCTGTCAGCGCCAAATTTAAGAAATGTTACCAAAGAAACAAAAGGTTTTTCTATACTTGCTATTATCTTAGGCGTAGATAAAGACATGTTATCGCAGAACACATCTTCCCAAGATGAAAAGGCTGACAAACTTATCAATCCGTCAATATCGTCAATTTCTCCTATAGCGTTTATGGCTGTTGCAGCGCCCATAGATAATCCAAAAACAATGATTGGGGCATTGTCGTACAAAGGCTTTTCTTTTATGTGTTTTACAATGGCTTTTACATCAAGCCATTCTTTATAACCCAAGCATATTTTATTTCCTTCACTTTCTCCATGCGCCCGCATATCAAGCATAATAGTTGCATAATTATGCTCCTTAAAAAGTTGAGCATGACCAAAATATACTGTTACAGAAGGATTTTGAATACCCGACAAACAAATAATCACTGCTTTGGGGGTATCCACTGTAACTTCGTATGCTGAGATATTTAATCCATCTTCTGTTTTTACGAAAAAATGCTCCGCATTAAGGTTAAATTCCTCTGCCTTCCATGTTTCATTAAAGTTTACATGCGTATTAAGAGATTTCATCACAACGAAAGGTATCGCTATCAATGCGCCAATACTCAATAATAGAAATCCAATGATTATCCCTATTAGAATTTTTTTTTTTCTTTTTTTCATGTTTTTTTCTTTTGCTTTATCATTATACCTTAATATCAATGTGTCAATTCTAAAGACCGTTGCAAAAGTAATTTATTTTTTGAAATTAACAACGCAAACACTATTTTTATTTAAACATATTTTTGAACCGTTGCTAAGTATTTTTTTCAATAAAATAATTACTTTTGCATGGAAATTGAATGACATAAATGATCGCTATATGAACATAAAAAAGTATGGGCAGTGGCAACGCTTCTTTTTCATACTTGCTTTTTGCTTGATTTTTTCCGCATGTAAAAAAGAAAACTCGTATTACAAGACATCGGGGGAAGTCTTTAAAACGAGTTTTCACATCCAATATAAACACAATCGGCTGTTGGATAAAGAAATTCGGGAATGTTTCGATCAGTTCGATTTGTCGTTGAATCCTTTCAATCGGGAATCAATTATTTATAAAGTAAATAACAATGAACCGGTTGAAGCGGACGATTGGTTTATTGCTGTTTTTAACAAAGCAATGGAGATTTCGGAAATTTCGGAAGGAACGTATGATATTACCTGTTCTCCGTTTATTAATCTCTGGGGATTCGGTTTCCAAAGAGTGGATAAAGGAACGAATTTGCAACATACGATTGATAGTCTGAAACAATTTGTCGGCTATCGGAAAGTGCGCTTGGAAGGTCGGAAAGTAATCAAAGACGATAAACGTCTCCAACTCAATGCCTCGTCCATTGCCAAGGGGTACGCTTGCGACGTGATTGCGAAATTATTGGAATCCCAAGGGATAACCGATTATTTGGTCGAAATAGGCGGTGAAATTCATGCGAAAGGGAAAAATCCGTCGGGACGTTGTTGGCGAATTGAAATTTCTAAACCGATTGACGACGCAAGCGGTCAAATGAATGAACGAATGGAGGTAGTCGAATTATGCGATAAATCTTTGGCCACTTCCGGAAATTACCGCAATTTCTATGTGAAAGACGGGAAAAAATATGCGCATACCATCAATGCCGTAACCGGTTATCCGGCTGAGTCCGACATTTTGAGCGCTTCGGTGATTTGTTCGGATTGTATGACCGCCGACGCTTTCGCTACGGCTTTTATGACTAAAACTGTGGATAATGCGGTTATTCTCGGCGACCGGATACCGGGTTTGGATTATCTTTTTATTTATACGGATGAAAACGGAAATTTGTTGGAAAAGGAATCGTTGAATATGGATAAATACTTGATTAAATAAAGGGAACAATTGTAATGACTTACGACGAAACCCTCGAATATCTCTACCAATCCGCTCCGATGTTTCAGCAGGTCGGGAGCAGCGCCTATAAAGAAGGCATGGAAAATTCGTTCTTGATTGACAAGCATTTAAACTACCCGCATACCCGATACAAAACCATTCACGTCGCCGGAACCAACGGCAAAGGCTCGACATCTCATCTGTTGGCTTCGGTTTTACAGGAAGCCGGATACAAAACGGGACTTTATACTTCACCCCATTTATTGGATTTCAGAGAAAGGATTAAAGTCAACGGCGAAATGATTGACAAGGCATTTGTGGTTGACTTTATCGAACGCCACCGAGCTTTTTTTGAATCCGTTCAACCTTCTTTCTTTGAATTAACTACCGGTATGGCTTTCGCTTATTTTGCCGAACAACAAGTGGATGTGGCGGTTATTGAAGTGGGTCTGGGCGGTCGGTTGGACTGTACGAATGTCATTACTCCGGTCATAAGCATAATTACCAATATCAGTTTCGATCATATACAGTTGCTGGGTAATACCTTGACGGCAATCGCCAAGGAAAAAGCCGGTATCATTAAGCCCGATGTTCCGGTGGTAATCGGGGAAGCGAAAGGAGAAGTGGAAGATTTTTTTAAAGGTCTTAGCAGTTTGAACAATCTTATAATTTTTGCTCAAGAACAAAAAAACATACTTTCGGCAAAACTTCTGCCGTCCGGCTGTTGGGAATTTGAAACTCCGGATTATCCCGGTTTGGTATGCGAATTAGGCGGTTGGACGCAGGAGAAAAACGCGGCCACCGTGTTGTGTGCGATTAATATATTAAAAAAAAGTATTTTTTCCCTTTCGTCCGAAGCTGTTTATCGAGGTTTTCGCTATGTGGTTGAAAATACCGGATTGATGGGACGCTGGCAAATAGTCGGTCAATGTCCGAAAATCGTGTTGGACACCGGGCATAACGTTGCCGGAATCGAGTACATTGTACGGCAATTGCAATCGGAAAAATACGACCGTTTACATATCGTTTTCGGTATGGTGAACGATAAAGACATCACTTCCGTACTCCGGCTTTTACCGCAAGAAGCGGAGTATTATTTCACTCAAGCGAGTATTCCGCGTGCGCTGGATGCGCATCTGTTGGCAAAACAGGCTATGGAATTTGATCTGAAAGGCAAAGTATATCCTACGGTGAACGAAGCTTTTTCGGCTGCAAAACGCCAAGCTGCGGAAAAAGATTTTATCTTTGTGGGCGGAAGCACGTTTGTCGTAGCGGATGCGTTAAAAATTATGAATTATGAATTATGAATTATTAGTTAGAAATTGATGAGCATAAGAGATTCAAAAACAAAAAGATGGGCTGTATTGGCATTGGTTTCGGTAACCATGCTTTGCGCCTATTATTTAACGGATGCTTTGGCTCCGCTGGAAGCGCGATTGGAAATTGCTTTGAATTGGAGCGCTTCCGATTATGGATGGTACACGGGAGCTTACGGATGGTTCAATGTCTTTTTGCTTATGCTGGTATTCAGCGGTATGATATTGGACAAAATGGGCGTTCGTTTTACCGGAT
>WRFZ01000115.1 GCA_009778655.1 Candidatus Azobacteroides sp. | reverse complement strand
TAAAAAATAAAAACTATGTCAACGGAATCATGAGTATGCCGGCAACAGGTGCGATTATTCAATCGGTCAGCCAGACAAAAGGCGCAATCGGTTATGTCGGTTTAGCATATTTAAACAAAGATGTAAAAGCCATTCATGTTTCCTATGACGGGAAAACCTATGTCGAACCGTCGGTAGCCAATGCAAAAAACAGCACCTACCCTATTGTTCGTCCGTTGTTTTACTACTATGTCACTTCATCGGAAAGTAAGGTGAAATCCTATTTGGATTATGTGTTATCGGATACGGGCCAAAAGATTGTTTCGGATATCGGGTTTATTACAATAAAGTGAAGTAATAACACCGAAGGTTTTTAAAAAGGCTGTTCAAAAGTATTTAAACGGCCTTTATCATAGTGTCATGTCATCGGTAGTATGTCGTTACGTAAAGTCACGCAGTGACGAAACTTTATTAACCGTAGATGAAATCTACGGAAAACGAATGATATGCACTATTACCCTAAGTCACGCAGTGACGACACTTTAAGTGCAAAGTATCGTCCCTGCGGGACTTTATGGAGTTGATGTCATGCTGTCCGTAGGTTACGCTGTCGCTTCACCTACGGTTAATAAAATGTTGTCCCTTGCGGGACACTTTATCCCGCAACCATTCTTAACTGTTTCGTAACAATTTTGTAAAGAACTTGTAATATATCAAAGGTAATTTTGTTGCATTGAAAGAAAATAAATCTATGCGAAAACTGTTCAAGCGAGTATTCGAACGCATAATAGAAGGCTTGCTTACTTTAAGCGGAGGAATTACAAGCTTTGCTATTTTATTGATCGTGATTTTTCTTTTCAAAGAAGGAGCCGGTTTATTTCAAAGCCCCGATGTTGAAAAAGGATATGTACTTGCCGTAAATGCAACCAATCCGGTTGAACATTTGGATGCCAAGCAAATCAAAGAGATATTTGATTATGAATTTACCGATTGGCAAAGTGTGGGAGGAAAAGATGAAGAAATCAAGCCCTTTCGTTTTGATGAAATTTTTTCCTTGTATTCTGAAGAGGAATTTGGAGAAGATTATGCTTTGCTCCCCGAAAAATTAGGAGAAACGATTGCTCAAAATTCGGGCATAATCGCTTTTATTCCTGAAATGTATGCACCTAAAGATAATATATCCGTAAAAATACTCCCGGCGAAGAATATCCTTTTTTCCGAATTTTTTACGGGAAAAGAATGGATGCCGACTGCAACGCCTTCTCCGCAATTCGGAGTATTTCCATTGATATTGGGGACGCTTTGGGTCAGTATTGCGGCCATCTTGATTGCCTTACCTTTGGGATTGGGCGTGGCGATTTATATGTCGGAATTAGCCGGCGAGCGTACGCGGAAATTATTAAAGCCTACGATTGAGCTGCTTGCCGGCATCCCTTCCGTCGTTTACGGATTTTTCGGATTGGTCGTATTGGTCCCGATGATTCAAAAAACGTTGAATCTGTCCGTTGGAGAAACCGCTTTGGCCGGAAGTATTATATTGGCAATTATGGCGTTGCCTACGATAATCACCATCGCCGAGGACTCCATGCGCAATACGCCTTTATCCATGCGGGAAGCCAGTTTGGCGTTGGGTGCAACCGATTGGCAAACCATTTACCGCGTCATTGTGCCTTATGCCGCATCGGGAATTACGGCGGCCGTCGTGTTAGGCGTCGGACGAGCGATAGGAGAAACAATGGCCGTATTGATGGTAACCGGTAACGCAGCGATTATACCTCATTCGCTGTTTGAATCGGTACGCACCATTCCGGCTACAATCGCCGCAGAATTGGGTGAAGCGCCGACCGGAGGCGTCCACTATCAAGCGTTGTTTATGTTAGGTTGTATTCTGTTTATCATCACAATGATTATCAGTATATTATCTGAATTTATCTCAAGAAAACAACAAAATAAAGGCCTCTGAATATGAATAAAAAAACAAAACAAAAAATTGCCTTTACGGTTTTTCGGATTTTGAGTTTAATCGTTGTCGGAATTTTATTTTGGATATTGGGATTTATCATATACCGGGGAATCGGCGTAATCAGTTGGAAATTTCTGACAACAGCTCCTACCGACGGGATGACCGGCGGCGGAATTTTTCCGGCCATTGTCGGAACGCTCTGTCTGGTAGCCGGCAGTATTGTCCTTGCTTTCCCGATCGGAGTGATGTCTGGAATTTACATCAACGAATATGCCGGAAACGGTTGGCTTGTGAAATTCATCCGCATCATGACTAATAATTTGGGAAGTATTCCTTCCGTTGTATTCGGTTTGTTCGGGATGTCGTTATTTGTCAATACGTTCAAATTCGGAGATTCCATTATTGCCGGATCGTTTACTTTGGGATTATTGATTTTGCCGCTCATTATCCGGACTACCGAAGAAGCTTTGAAAGCCATACCCGATTCGTACCGTACCGGAAGTTACGCTTTGGGAGCTACTAAATTACAAACGATTATCCGAGTGACTTTACCGATGGCATTCCCTAACATTGTCACCGGTTTGATACTTTCCATCGGGCGCGTTTCCGGAGAAACCGCTCCGATTTTATTCACCGTTGCCGCTTACTTTTTGCCCAAATTGCCTCATAGTATTTTCGACCAAGTAATGGCTCTGCCTTATCATTTGTACGTTATCGCTACCGGCGGAACCGACATCGAAGCGACTCGTCCGATTGCTTACGGAACCGCTTTGGTTCTGATTCTCATTGTTTTGTTGATGAATATATCGGCAAACGTTTTGCGAAGGTATTTCGGGAAAAAAGTGAAAACCCATTGAGTCACGCAGTGACGACACTTTATTAACCGTAGATGAAATCTACGGAGAACAAATGAGACGACGCATTGGGGACTCTATAATAGAGGCAAGGGCGAAATCGGGAGGTTAGATTTCGCCCTTTAATAGTCTTGGTTTGGCATCTATTTTGTTCGTGGGATGGTCAAATGTATGATCTTTCTTTTATCAATTATTAGTTGTTGCGTGTTTGTCATTTTTTATGTTCACTAATGGATTACCCGGCGTCCCGGCTTTTATGGAATCGAATAACTCATTCTTGAACCTCATCATTATGATACAAAATTAAGCAATCGAAGCATATAAAATGTAGTATCATTCAAACAAATTGTATTATTTTTATCACAATATGAGAAAAAGAAAGTATCATAATAACGCGGATATTACTAAATACCGATTTGGTCGGATGAAATTTGCATTTTGCACAAAAAAATATAATAATAATTACGTTTTACGAAAAAGAATTGATAGGAATTAAAAAAGAATGTTTACTTTTGCGGAGAGAATAGAGGTTTTTTTAGGGATTTATCCTACAGATTTGTTTTCCGGAGCGGTTTCTTAATCGGATTAGGTTATTATGGCTGAAAGTAATATTTTCTATCAGGAATTTATGTTTGTCCTGCAAAATAAAATTTCGCATAGAGCAACCCTTGTAAACACAATTACTAATATATTAGCTATTGACAAAGATGCTGTATATCGTCGTTTGCGCGGAGAGGTGAATTTTACGTTCACCGAAATGGCCATTATAGCCCGCAGTATGGGTATTTCCTTAGATACTATCGCCGGCATAGAAAATGACCAGAGTAAACCGGCCAAAGTAAATATCAGCAGGCAGGTCAACCCGACCGAAGTGGATTACGAAATGTTTGAGGGACATAATAATTTATTGAAATCCATCATGGACGAACCTGATACAAAAATCATGGAAGCCGGAAACATATTGCCGCATTATCTTTATCAAGATTACGAATATATCACCCGATATTATCTGTTCAAGTGGAATCAGTCCAGCAGTTACGG
The DNA here is from genome assembly GCA_009778655.1 of Candidatus Azobacteroides sp. Classification (GTDB taxonomy): domain Bacteria; phylum Bacteroidota; class Bacteroidia; order Bacteroidales; family Azobacteroidaceae; genus Azobacteroides. Next base: position 11,015 of record WRFZ01000115.1, on the reverse strand, counting down.
ACATGCCCGTCCTTTCCATGAAATCATCATTCCGAAACGATTACGGACTTTACAAACGGATACTTGCCAATATGCAAAGCATATTAAATCTACGGTCTATGTGTTGGACAACATGATTTTCCAACGCTGGATGACAAATATCAATTATTTTGCCCGGGTACGCCTCATCAAAGCGGAAGATGTTTCACTGATTAAAAACGACTTGCTGACGTTTTTAAATGACCTTGAAAAATTGGCGGTCAGAGGTAAATACGAAGACACGGGAAATAGCATATCACTGTTTATTTCGGATACTTATTGCGACACAAGTTACAGTTGTTTGGGAAGTAAGAACATACATTTAACGCTCTTTAAGGCATATGTATTAAATGCGGTGGTGAGTTTGGATGAAGATGTTTTTAATGAAACCTGCCATTGGATAGCTTCTATGCAAAGAATGTCAACATTGATATCTGTCACCGGTGAAAAAATAAGAACTGCATTTTTTGATACGCAACGAAAACTAATCCAAGCAATGTAAATGAAAAAAGAGGATGTACACCGTTATTTGTTGGGAGTATTGGAAAAAAAAATTCCCGATAGAACAAAGTTAGTCGAAATGCTGATGGATACTCTTTTTATGGAAAAAGGGGCGATCTATCGCAGATTACGCGGAGATGTGCCTTTCAGTTTTTTTGAAGTGGCGAGTATTGCCGAAAAATTGAATATCCCGTTAAACGACCTTGCTTATATTGATACAAAACGGCAGGAGCGTTTCGAACTGAATATTGTTGACTACGTCAATATGAATGAGGCTTATTATAAAGTATGGGACGATTATATAGCTCTGATAGGTACGACAAAAGATGATCCCAATTCGGAAATAGCCGAATCTTCGAATGTTCTGCCGATATCTCTCTACGGAAAATTCGATTCCCTGTCTAAATATTATCTGTTTAAATTTCACTATCTGTCCACCGGAACGGAAAGGCGAACCTCATTCGACGAGTTGGTTATTCCGGAAAGATTACGTCAGATAAACCGAACGTATTTTTATGAAGTGAAAAACTTCGGAAAAACCGTTTTTTTATGGGATTATTTGATATTCAAGTATTTGGTGACCGATATTCATTTTTTCTTCGGTATTAATTTGATTTCCACGGAGGATATCCGACAAATCAAGGACGATTTGTTTGCTCTTTTAGATTATATCGAAAAAATTACTTTGACCGGTCGTTTCGAAGAAACCGGAAATTCCGTATCTTTCTATATATCCGATGTAAACTTTGATGGCGATTACAGTTATTTTCGATTGAATGATTTGTATGTCAGCTATGTAAGAGCTTTCATTCTCAATTCCGTAACTTCCGGAGATCAAGGTTCTTTCGAAAAAGTAAAAACGTGGGTTCAATCCCTGATAAAATCATCTACATTGATTACTCAAAGCGGAGCGGTATATCGGGCCGATTTTTTCGAAAAACAACGAATAATTATTTCCGAACTGTAATCCTATTCCGGCTCTATCACTAATTGAAACACCGTCATTCCGTCGGGAGAGACAAAATGATGCAACTTTCCGCCGTGGAGACGCATGATGTAACGCGAAACAGAAAGTCCGATACCGGAGCCGGAAGATTTAGTCGTGAAAAACGGAATAAAAATATTCGGTAAAACATCGGCGGGAATGGGTTTACCGTTGTCGGCGACATTCAAATTGATTTTGCCGTTCGAAAGATGTTCGCCGGAAATAATGATTTTCCCGTTATGATTCGCTTCTATCGCTTCAATCGCATTTTTGAGCAGATTAATCAATACTTGGGCAATCAAGTTTTCATCGGCGTTAACGACAAGCGATTCCGGCAAAAGCGTTTGCACTTCAACGCCTTTTTCCGCAAGGGCCGATTCGTGCAATTTAATTACTTTATCAATCAACGCATTAACGACAAACGTCCGTTTTTCGGGTTTAGGAACCGCCGTGAATTTACGATATGATTCCACAAACGATAAAAGTCCCGAAGCGGTAGTATGAATGGTTTCAAAAGCCTCCAGCGTATTTTGTCTCAATTCTTCTGAACCGACGCCCGATTGATAAAGGAATTTCATCGTTTCGCTCAACGACGTAATCGGCGCGATGGAATTCATAATTTCATGCGTCATCACCCGAATGAGGCGTATCCAAGATTCCATTTCTTTCGATTCCAATTCACTGTCAATATTATTCAAAGTAAGAATACGCATCATTCCCCGTTTAAGTCGGATTTCGGTAACCCGAAGACTGATCGGTAATTCTTCCCGCTCATTCATTAAAGAAATTTGAATGCGATCGCCGGCTTTCAATTGATGAAACAAAGCCGGATACGTTTCGTTAACGCTGTGCAATTGATTGATATGCGAAAAAACGGGGAGACCCAACAAGCTCAGCGCCGCTTGGTTTACTCGTTGAACAATCCCGGTATTATCAACAATGACGATTCCCGTGGAAACCGATTCAAGGATTAGGCTCAAGAAGGTTTCATTTTCAATCACTTCGTTTCGGGCATGGGTCAGAATTTCCTTGATTCGGTTCATCATCCGATTCATTTCCCTTTCTCGAACCGAAAGCTTAGTCTCCGCAAAATGAAATGTATAATCGCCGTTCTCCAAAGCGTTAAGTAAGAAGATAATATTCTGATTATACCGCTTGTAGCATTTATCCAAAGTCGCAAGACAAGAAATGAGAAATACTATCCCCGGCAGAGCAAAGAGATACTCCCGATAAGCAAAAGCAAGCGTGGTACCGACTGTTACCAAAATCAGCAAAGCCGTATAAATATTGAGCTTGTATTGAATGGACTTAAACAAGTGATTCTTTATTCAGTTAAGATGATATTTCTTCATTTTGCTGTACAATGTCGGACGGGTGATGCCCAATTCGGCAGCGACAGCGGAAAGATTATCATTGTTGCGTTTCAATGAATTTTGTATCAAGCGTTTTTCCGCTTCGTCCAACGTTCCCGGATTTTCAATATCGGTTTGAGCAGTCGAATTGAAATAAAAATCGCCGGCTTGTAAAACATCCGCTTCCGAAAGAATGATTACTTTTTCCAAAGTGTGTTGCAATTCACGGATATTTCCCGGCCATCGGTATGCTTTCAATCGGTTAATCGCTTCATCGGAAAGACGGATATTTTCTTTGTGATATTTCCGAGCGTATTTTTGCAGGAAAAACTCGGCCAACAAGGGAATATCTTCTTTTCGCTCCCGTAAAGCCGGAATCTCCACATGAATGGTATTGATGCGATACAACAAATCTTCACGAAATTCCCCTTTTCGCACCGATTCCCGCAAATTCCGATTGGTAGCGCTTATCAAGCGAATATCAATCGGTATCGGCTTATTGTCTCCCACTTTGACAATGGTTCGCGATTGCAAAGCATTCAAAATTTTCGCCTGCAAAGGATAAGACAAATTTCCGATTTCATCCAGAAACAAAGTACCGTGATTCGCCGCTTCAAATTTACCGGTTCGATCGGTTTTCGCATCCGTGAACGAACCTTTTACATGCCCGAACAATTCGCTTTCGAACAACGATTCGGTAATAGCGCCCATATCCACGGTAATTAACACTTCTTTATTTCGGGAAGAATGTCGGTATATTTCACGGGCGATAACTTCTTTTCCCGTACCGTTTTCCCCTGTAATCAGTATATTGGCATCCGTCAGAGCTACTTTTTCTATCAAATGCCGCAATTCCTGCATGGCTTTGGAAACGCCCCAACAAATGTCGTGTTCCTTATTCAGTTCGCTTTGCAAAACATGTTGTTTTTCTCGCAATTGCTTCACTTCTTTACGCGATTCGCGCAAAGCGTAAGCCGATTGAAGCGTAGCAACCAATCGGGCGTTATCCCAAGGCTTTACGACAAAATCGCTCGCGCCCTGTTTCAAAGCGTTAACGGCTAAATCAATATCCGCATAAGCGGTAAACAAAACAACCGGAAGATCCGCATCCTGTTTTTTTATTTCCGAAAGCCAGTACAAGCCTTCGTTTCCGGTATTGATTCCGGCGGAAAAATTCATGTCCAGCAAAACGATATCCGGACTATTCTCCCGTATGGCTGAATGAAGATAGTTGGGCGAGGACAGAAGCGTAACCCGCTCGAAATAACTTTCGAGAAGAATGCGCAATGCCGTCAGAACATTCTTATTATCATCAACAACCAATATGTTGCCTCTTTGCATTATTAAACAAATTGTCGGTTATTTCGTTGCAAAGATAAAGATTTATCTGTTAGCTGCAATATCTGAAAATAATATTGTACATTTGCGCTTTAAATGATTATAAAAAAAGCATTAAAATAATACCTCTGAATGTTTGGTAAAAAAATAAAAACGAATCCTTCGGAAAACAAAGTAACGGCGGATGATTTTCATTTTGATTTAATTGACTATTATTTCAAACACAAAGTTCATCGCGATAACTTTCAAATTATTAATGACAGAATCATGAATGATATAGATTTTCAAGAATTATTCATTTTTATTGATAGAACCCGGTCAAAAATAGGACAACAATATCTATATGATCAACTGCTTACCATAGATGAGGAAATAGATTTTAAGGAACAAGAGAATCTGATTGATTTTTTCATTGAGAATGAAGGAAAAAAAATAAAAATACAATTGTTATTGTCAAAGTTAAAGAAGAGAGAGGCATATTATATCTCAAATTTATTTTTGGATGGATACATTTCGAAACCTAAATGGTTTTGGGTAATTAGAATGCTGTTTGCTATAAGTTTAATAGCATTTATTTTTACATTTTTTTATGCAAAAATATTTATTTTATTATTTTTTATCTACTTAATTAATATGACTGTCTATTTTTGGAATAAAAGAAACATTATGATGTATATGGATTCTATTCCACTGCTTCTTATTTTTTGCAATATTGCAAAAGAAATAAATAAAATGGAAATTCTGCCTAAATCCAAGCCTCAAGTTTTTAATTCCATAAAGTCTATTCTTAATTTGAAAAGCAGTATAAAATTTTTTAAGTTAAATACAGGTGTTACGTCAGAATTTGAGGCTGTGATATTATTTGTATGGGAAAACATTAAAATATTGTTTTTATTAGAACCATTAACTGTATTCCATGTTTTAAAAAAGTTAGATAGAAAACGGGAAGATATTCAAACCCTATTTGAATATATCGGAAAAATTGATAGCGCAATTTCCATTGCTTCAATCAGACAGGAAGCGCCTTATTATTGTAAACCCAATCTGTCAAAAACAGTTAAATCATTTTCATTTACAGATATTTATCATCCGTTAATTCCGAATTGTGTTCCTAATTCTTTGCAAACAAACGGTAAATCCGTCTTATTAACCGGTTCCAACATGTCGGGTAAAACCACCTTTATCCGAACGGTGGCAATTAACGTCCTGTTAGCGCAAACCATTAATACTTGTTTTGCTAAAGACTTAGAATTGCCGCAATCGCGATTGTTTTCTGCCGTAAGAATTACTGATGATTTACTTAATGATAAAAGCTATTATTTTGAAGAAGTATTGACAATCAAGGATATGGTAAATGAAAGTTTATCCGAATCGAACAATATATTTTTTTTGGATGAAATTTTTAAGGGAACCAATACGGTTGAAAGAATTGCGGCCGGAAAAGCGGTTCTTTCTTATCTTGCAAAATCGGATAATAACATAGTATTTGTTTCTACTCATGATATTGAACTTGCCGATTTACTGAATAATAACTATGATTTATACCATTTTACGGAAGTTATTCAAAATGAACAAATTCACTTTGATTATAAACTAAAACAAGGTAATTTAGCAACAAAAAATGCGATCCGGATATTAGAAATAAATGATTATCCAAAAGAAATTGTAGAGGATGCAAAAATAACCTCTCATCTATTAATGCGTTACACAAACTAAAATAAATAGTATTACTAATCATCGGAGTCAGAATATTTACAAATTCCGCTTGGACTAAATCATTCTTAATTTGCATTATCTTTTGGCTGATAGTAACGCTTTTCCCTGTAATAAGCGCTTATTTTTCACAAACAGTAATGGCAAACAAGGGATTAATGGGATGAAACCGTGAATTTTTTTCCAATCTATCGGAGTTGTTGAAAGAAGTGTATGCTTCTCATTGCTTCCGAGTCGGGATTGCAAATTAACAATCCGATACAGTACAAGGATAGAACCGGTTGGTTTGATATGAAAGGAATCAGCGAAAATTATTTGAAAATTAAATCGCTTGAAGTAGATAACGGAATAGCTTTCAACAATTTGGATTATGAAGGAAAACGGACTGTCGCGATCATAGGAGATAAAGTAAAAGATGTTTTGTTTGAAAAGGAAAATCCGATAGGAAAATATATGAATATCAATGCGACGGCAGAACTTATCCTCACCGAAAAAAAAAGACATCCTGTTTGTTCCCGAATCATGTCTTACATTTCGGAATGATTCGGTTTTTGTTGATGTCGTAAAGCATGGAAAACCGGAATCAAGGCAAATAGAAATCGGAATTTCCGATAATATAAATATTGAAATCACGAGCGGAATCAGCGAGGAGGATAAAATTTTAAAGAAAAAATCACCGCTGACCGAATAAAATCATCGGTAAAAAAGAGTTGCGTCCTCAGTACTTCGTATTATTGATTTTTATTAACAAATGAGTTTATCCGGATTTTGTGCCGTATGGAAAATCCGAATAATATTTATCTGCTTCGTCTCTATGGTAAACAATATTTTGTAAGACCATTTTACGACATAGCGAACATTTCCGGCTGTAATAATAGGTTCTTTGGTATGTTTAGCGGGAAAGGGGGTTATTTTGTTAACTGCGTTCCTAATTTCGGAAACAACATATTTTGCACGCTCATAACTTTCCGCATTTCTAATGTATTCAAAAATTTCTTTCAAGTCTGTTTTCGAGTGTTCCGACCAACGAATCGTATGTTTTACCACGTTTCAATTTCTTTTTGTAATTCTTCATCTGTAATCACTTCGCCGTTCTCAATCTGTTTCAAACCTAAATTTATTTGTTCTATATATTCGTTTTTCGTCATCGGCTTTCCTCTTGCGGTATAAGCAACAATTTCATCATTTTGGTAAAAATCTCTCCTTATTCGGTTATATAATTTGTTTCTTTCAGCATCGGATAAAAGTATGATTTCTCTGTAAATGCTTTCTACGTTTATATGTTTCATAATGAATTATTATTAATTGTTCATTCAGCAAAGATAAAACTTTTTATGAAAATATTTTGCTAATCAAAAAAATCATCCATTTTTTGCTAACTCAATTATTCCTTCTTCACAGACCGTCAGTTTTTCAAGACCGGAATCAGTTACTAAATAGGTATTTTCGATTCCGACCGCTCCGATATCGGGCAGTACGAACTTAGGCTCGAAAGCAACAACCATTCCAGGCTGAAGTAAATCATTGGAACGCTCCGTCAGCACGGGCGGTTCATTGATATCCAAACCGACGCCATGCCCGACGAATTTGGCTTGCTGACTGAATCCCATATAATTAGTCGCAAAACCGGATTTACCGGCGATGTCAAACATACGGTTGTAAATATCGGAACAAGCCGTTCCGGGTTTCGTTTCTTCCATCAAACGGCAATGCATATCAACGGAAACTTGATGCGCCCGGTAAGCGATTTCCGGAAGTTTACCGAACGAATACACCCGACTCATATCGGACATATAAGCCGTAAAGTTTCCCGTAAAATCAATTATAACTGTTGAACCCTCGGCAATCAAATCATCGCTTGCGCCGATAGGAAGACAAGGATGGATTCCTCGACCGCCCAAAGCGAAATCAAACGGAGAAGGCGTGTCGGCATTCTTTCCGCTCAAAAGACTACCCATGAAAATGTTCATATTGGCGCCAAAGGTTCGAAACATACCTATGGAACCGTTTTTGCGCATGACTCGTTCAATTTCGATCTGAAACGCAATTTCCGTCATCCCTTTTCGGAAAAGAGACGGAACCAAGCCGTAAACTTCGGCATGTTTTGCGGCCGAAAATCGAAATTGCTCTATTTCCCAAGGCGTCTTTATCATTCGGGCTTTCCGAAGAAGGGAAGTCATATTTCCCGTTCGGGCAGGATGTAATGCAGCCTCTAATCGAAGAAATTCGTTATGCGTAATCTGATCGGTTTCCCAAAAAAGAGTTTCCGGCACCGGAATGTTTCTTTTTTTTAATGCCGTCGGGATGTCTTCCGGCTTGCGATTGCTTATTACTCGCTCCCCTTTCAAATCGGAAGGGCGTCGAACAAACCAAAGCGGCTCTCCTTCCGCAGGAAGATAAATATACCCCGCAAATACGATTCCGGTAAGGTAATATATATTTACATCGGTAGAAATCAAGGCAGCATCGCCGCCGGCTGCTTTCAACAACTGTTGCACCCGTGCCAAACGAATATTCAAATCGCTTTGAGGCGGAATAAAATCAGTATTCATCGTTTTTAATTTTCTCTGTACTTACAACATTCATGCAAAGTATTGTAAACCGAATCCGGCGCCAAATCCAGATTGGTGTCATGACCGACTGCCGCTATTGCTTTACTGATACTTTCCGGAGAAGTCTTTGCCGGGTCGTAATCGAATGTTAATTCTTTGGTTTCCATATTCCAACTTGCGGAGCTGACTCCCGAAACTTTTCCCGCCGCTTCTTCAATACGGGTTTTACACATATCACAATTTCCTTGAACAATGAGCGTTCCTTCTTTTACTTCTGCTTGCGCAGAAACAGAAACGGTTTGTTCACTTTTTTTCGAGCTTGAATTTGAACAAGAGATGCCCGCAATCATCAGAAATGCGGCTACTGCTAAGAATTTTAATTTTTCCATCATTTATATTTTTTGTGTAACGAGTAACAAGTAACGAGTAATTTGTCACTCGTCGCTTCTTACGAAATCGTTTTTCCGAAAGGACTCAAAGCCAATGCGGCCATTTTGAAATGTTGCCTGCCGAACGGAATACCGATAATCGTGATACAAAAAAGTAAACCGAACAGCAAATGCGACAAGCAGATCCAAATACCGCCGATCAGAATCCAGATCACATTCATCAATACCCATAAGCAACCGCCGGAATTTCCTCCGTCGGTCACTCGGCTTCCGAAAGGCCAAAGCGCCAATATCGCCAATTTCAACGCTTGTATTCCGAACGGAATGCCGACAATGGTTATCATCAACGCCAAACCGGCCGTACAATATTCGATGGCAATCAATAAGCCTCCAAACACCAACCAAATAATATTTCCTAAAAATTTCATTTAGGTTGTAAGTTATAAGTTGTAAGTTATAAGTGGAATTAATTCATAATTCATAATTCATAATTATTTCCCCCTGTATTTGCAACATTCGGGCAACGCTTGATAAACGGCATCGTCCGCTTTGTATTTCTCCGTATCGTGACCCGCTCTTGCCACTGCTTTAGCTACGTCATCCGGCGAAGTTTTGCTTGGATCGTAATGCAAAAATAATTGTTTTGTTTTAATATTCCAAACGGCTGAGAAAATACCGGTTATTGACTTTGCCGTTTTTTCGATTCGGTCTTTACACATTACGCAAAGTCCCTGTACGATTATCGTTGCTTCCTCTTCTGTCTCAGTCGGAGTCTTTTCGTTCATCATACTTGTTTTGCCTTCCAACTGAGCGCTTGCGTCAATGACAAAAACGCCGTTTGTAACAATTTCTTCCCCTTCGGCAATTCCGGATAATACCACAAACGAATCGCCCAAAGACGGTCCCAATTCGATTTCCCGCAACTTGAAAGCAGGAGTTTCGCTATCGGGTTGTTTTACATATACAATTGAACGTTTTCCCGTCCACAATACCGATGATTGAGGAATGACGATTGCACCCGATTGTTGTTTCAATGAAGCTTGAATCACGGCTTCGGCATACATTTCCGGTTTCAGATACAAACCCGGATTAGCCGTTTCTACCCGTACTTTCGCAGTGCGAGTAGTTTTATCCAATACCGGATCAATAAATGTGATAGTTCCCGAATAGTTTTTACCAGGTAAAGCTTGCACCCGGAACGTTACCTTATCGCCGATTTTCAAGTAAGGCAAGTCGGATTCATATGCACTAAACAACGCCCAAACGGAAGATAAGTCAATTAAATCGAACAAAGGACTTCCTGCCGCGACATAATCGCCTTGTTCTACTTTTTTGGCAATCACGCTGCCGGAAAAATCGGCAACGAGATTTATCACCGGCATTACCTTTCCGGATTGTTCAATGGCGCTGATTTGTTCTTCCGTTAATTTCCACTGACGCAGTTTTTCGCGAGCGGCGGTAAGTAAAGCCGGCTGCAACGTTTGTAATTTGATTGCTTCCAATAATTCCTGCTGTGCATTTTGCAAGTCGGGCGAATACAGTGAAGCAATGACCTGTCCACGGTTGACGGTTTCGCCGGTGAAATTGACCGATAATTTTTCAATTCGACCGCTCACATGCGATACTTGCGTACGGGAAAGTCGTTCATCGGCTTGAATCGTTCCGTACAAAAGCAATTGTTTGGCGGGATTTGCCCGATTCACCGGCGTCGTTTGGATATTGGCTAAAGCCGCCGCTTCCTTCGACAATTGGATAACATCCGGATCGTTCATAGTATCGCCGGACGCGCCTCTGGTTTTCACCGGGATTAAATCCATACCGCAAAGCGGACATTTTCCCGGATGATCCTGCCTGATTTGCGGATGCATGGAACAAGTCCATATAGAAACTTCCTGTTCAACAGGAACGGAATCTTTGGCGGTATTCCCGGAATGACCGAAAATCAGCCAACCCAAAAATATTCCTGCGGCAAGAATTATACTGTATATTAAAATGTTTCGTTTCATATTTTGTTTTTTTAGTGACGAGTAACGGGTAATCTGTCACTCGTTACTTATTACCATCTTTTGAATATTCGCTACTAACGTATTATAACCGGCAATCGCATCCGATTCTTTTAATTGATAATCAAGAAATTCACGTTGTATTTGCAATACGGCGTTCAAAT